>PIVU01000037.1 GCA_003354025.1 Nitrospirota bacterium | reverse complement strand
AAGGTAGTAAAATAAATACATTGAAACATTGTAATCCTGCCGAATTCTTTGAATAATCATTACTTATATCAAAGTATTTAAACGGTAATATATATTATAACAAGGAGAGGGTATATATGACAAATGATGCAACAGGTAAATATAAAAGAGTAATTCTTCTTGGAATGGATGGATTGGATCCCAAGGTATTAAGTGAATTGATGGAGAGAGGGGAGTTGCCGCATTTTACTGAATTGAGCCGGCAAGGCTCATATTCATCTTTGGCCACAAGCAACCCCGCCCAGAGCCCCGTAGCATGGGCTTCTATAGCAACTGGCTGTAATCCCGGACATCATGGGGTGTTTGACTTTTTAGGCAGAAGGGTCGCCGATTATATGCCTGTTCTGGCTGTTAATAAAATGAATCCAAAGAATGTGTTTGCAAAAAGAGAAGCCATGTTTCTGCCTGTTATGCAAATGGATTCTTTTTGGGATTATACATCTGATAAGGATATACCATCAACAGTTTTAAAGTGGCCCATGACATTTCAGCCCAGGCAGAATAAGGCAAAGCTTTTTTCAGGATTGGGAGTCCCAGACATAAAGGGTGGGTTGGGTCGATATGCTTTTTATACAACCAGAGATGTTCCTGATACTGAAGAGGGCTCTGAGAAAGTTGTTAAAGTTAAACGGAACGGAGATAAAATCAAGACCTATGTGGCCGGTCCTAATGTTGCAAAATTGCGGGCCAGGGAAGAAGCAAAGGTCGATCTTGAAATTATTTGTACTAGCGGGACAGAAGTTGAAATGAAGCTGGACGGCCAGACTTTAGTTGTTAACAAAGGTCTGTGGAGTGAATGGATAGAAGTTAAGTTCAAACTGGGTCTTATGAAAACCGCTACCGGGATAGTAAAATTCTACCTGAACTGTACAGAACCGGATTTTGAACTTTATATGACGCCGGTGCAAATTAACCCGAAAGACCCTGCTTTTGTCATAACCAGTCCAGATGAGTATGCAAAGGAGCTTGCTGCTGAGATAGGGTACTTTTACACATTGGGAATGCCGGAGGATACAAAGGCCATAGAAGACGGAAGGACCGATGAAGAAGCATTTATAGAAATGTGTGATGAAATTATAGAAGAGCAGGAAAAAATGCTCTGGTACGAAATGGACCGGTTTAAAGAGGGTGTGCTGGCGTCCGCTTTCTTTTCTTCAGACAGGATTCAGCATATTTTCTGGGTTACCAGGGACCCGGAGCATCCCTTATATGACAAAGCATATGCTGAAAAATATGGTCATGTGATCGCTGATTGTTACAAGAAAATGGACAGGATTTTGGGTGATGTAATGAAGAAAGTGGATAAAGAAACTGCCTTGATTGTATTTTCTGATCATGGGTTTACAACCTTCAGAAGAACGGTCCATCTCAATAGCTGGCTTGTAGAAAATGGATTTATGACGCTTACACAGAAAATTACTGAAGACGACAAGGAGGGAGGGGCATTGTTTCAGTATGTTGACTGGAAAAAAACCAGGGCGTTTGCTCTTGGATTCGGAAGCATATACCTGAACCTTAAGGGAAGAGAAAAAAATGGTGTTATTGAACCTGGTGCAGAGGCTGACTCTGTCTCATCGGAAATAATTGAGAAGCTGAAACAACTAAAAGACCAAAAAGACGGGACAGCAGTTGTAAAGAATGTCTATAGAAATAGCGAAATATACTCAGGTAAAGAACTTTCTGCTTCTTCTGATCTTATAGTCGGATTTGAAGATGGTTTCAGGTCTTCCTGGCAGACTGCAATCGGGGGCGCCCCGTTTAATTTAATAGATGACAACTTGAAAAAATGGAGTGGTGATCATATTGTGGACCCTTCTATAGTGCCAGGTATTATATTAACTAATTTTAACATTGATCGGGATAATCCTGATTTAAGAGATATTGCACCTACCGTATTGAAGTGTTTCGGTTTGGATGCTGGAACGGTTGAGGGTAGGTCGTTATTATAAGCTGATAATATACATATATATTATCAATAAAATGTAGATCATTCATGTCGTGAGATAACCAGTCCGGGGCCGGCATCTGAACTGGTTGAGTTATGTTACAGAGTGCAGGTACTATTTCTGTACTCGTCCTGACCTTTATAAATATCACACATTTCAAAATTTCTGCTGCAATAATTTACAGCTTTTTCAATGTCCTGACTACTCATTCTTGCACAGTAGCACTGGTCCAGTGGCTGATTGATATTTGGGCAAAGTTTCTTACGGTAGTTTCTATGTAGTATATTGTAATTCATCATCATAGTTATAAAGCAATATTTATGCCATGTTAAGATTCAACTGATGGTCTTTAATTATCTTGGAATATTAAAGAGTTGCGATTGTAGCGTCTTTTTCTGTCCCAGCACTTTATGTAGCATTGTTGGAATAACTATTGCGGCTTGTCACATTTATGTGTCATGAAGTCCAGTGTTCTGTAGAGGAGATTAAATGTTATTGACGGTTAGGGAAATATTGTTTAATGGTTTTGAAGGTAAGAAAGAAATAATGCAGAATGCAAATTAGTCTTTACTCATTTCAATATTGTATTCTTTAATTTTCCTGTAAATTGACCTTCTGCTAATACCTAAAAGAGCAGCAGCCTTTGTTTTGTTCCAAGCTGCTTTCTCAAGGGCCTCTATAATCACTTGCGGATCGTCAATCTTGCCGTCATTATAAGAAATGGTGTCTTTAAGGTTTAAGGTCTTTAGCTCAGAAGGCAGATGGTCCATCGTTATCGTAGTAAGTCTGCACAATATAAAGGCATGCTCAAGAGAATGCTCTAATTCCCTGATGTTGCCCGGCCAATTGTAATTCATAAATACTTCCTGCACATCTGATGAAATTGATGCTATTTCTTTGCCGAATTTCTGATTGAATTTTTTAATGAAAAAATCCACGAGAAGAGGGATGTCTTCACGCCGTTCTCTAAGAGGGGGAAGTTCTACCCGCATGACGTTCAGTCTGTAGTAAAGGTCTTCACGAAACTCACCCAGTTTGACTTTCTCAGCAAGGTCCTGATTTGTAGCCGTCACTACTCGTACATCCACTTTCAGCGTTACAGAGTCACCAACACGCTCAAGTTCCTTGTCCTGCAGTACCCGTAATAATTCGACCTGTATTTTAGGAGATATGTCTGCGATTTCGTCCAGGAAAATAGTGCCTCCGTCTGCGATTTCAAAGCGTCCTATTTTGTCTCTGATGGCACCAGTGAAGGAGCCCTTGACATGCCCGAACAGCTCGCTTTCCAGGAGGTTTTCTGATAAAGCCGAGCAGTTTACTTTTACCATATTATTATGGCTTCTGTTGCCTTTGTAATGAAGAGCTTCTGCTACAAGCTCTTTACCCGTCCCGCTTTCACCTGTAATTTGTACAGTGGTTTCAACGTCAGTGAGAAGTTCAATGAGCGAATAGACCTCCTGCATTTTTTCACTCTGTCCAATTATTTTATGAAATTGTTTGCGTTCATTAAGCTCACGCTCAAGGACAGTAATACGCGTTTCATCGTTAATGACCATGATAGCCCCGGAAAATATACCATGACGGTCAAGCAGAGGCGAGGTAGTAAGAGTAACAATCTGTCCGGTACGGTTATTGAACTGGCATTCAAGGTTGTTTAACTCAACAGTCTGTTTTGAAGATATAGTTTCTGTCAGTGATTCAATGCATTTTTTACTGCATGTGCTTGCAATAGAGTTGAACTCGTTTCCTATAACATCACGGGTCAGACCGCAGATTGACTTTGCAGCATTATTGATTTCAAGTACAACAAGGTCTTTATCAACGGTTATTATTGCATCCTTGACGCTTCTGAAAATAGCCTCAAGATTAGATCGGTACTTTTCTTTCTCATCAATGACCAATTTATGCTGCAATGCTACATCAATGGCATGGAAAAGGGTGTTTTTTTCAATTGGCTTAGGAATATAATCGAAGGCCCCGACCCTTATGGCTTCCGATGCAGTGTCAATATTGGGGTAACCGGTAATCATAATTACAGGACTGCTTATTTTTCTTTTCTTTATCTCTCTAAGAACATCCAGTCCGCTTTTGCCTCCGAGGATAATGTCGGCAAAGATCACATCGAAATCCGACTCGGAGACACATGCTATTGCACTATTAAAGTCCTGGGCAGTGGTAACATCATAGTCCTGGGCTGACAGAAATTTAGTGAATGTAAACCTTATTCCTTCTTCATCATCGATTATAAGAATTTTTGCTTTCATTTGTCGCTTTCTATTGTTGTGGGAATATTTATAACGATTTTGGTGGATTCACCTTCTACGCTGTTAATTGTAAGTTTGCCCCCGTGTTCTGTAATTATGCCGTGACTAATACTTAATCCAAGTCCTGTTCCTATGCGGTTTGGCTTGGTTGAGAAAAATGGATTAATAACCTTATCAATTATAGAAGAAGGAATTCCCGTTCCAGTGTCCTGGAATACAATTTTTACATAGGGCCTGTCATTTAATACGATTTCTTCGCACTTGATTTCAAGTATTTTGTTCTCATCTGTGCCGGGGTACTTTTGATTCAGTGCATAACGGGAATTACTTATCATATTCAAAAAAACCTGTTGAATTTGCTGGGGATGCACAGACACCTTGAGGAACTTAGAAGGTATATTAACTTTTAAAAAGATACCGTCCTTTCGTATTTGAGCTGCCGTAAGTGACAATGTATCAGAGAAAAGATCCTGAAGGTAGATTATGTTTTTCTCTTCTTTACGAATTCTGGCAAATGAAAGGAGGCTGCGCACTATTGTAGCAATTCTGTCCCCGTCTTTCATTATGCGTTCGGGTATTTCCAGGTCTCTCTGTTCTTCGGTAAATTCATCTACTAATATTTGAGCATAATTGATCACATTGTTTATCGGATTGTTTATTTCGTGGGCCACACCTGCTGCTAATTCTCCCAGTGATGCCAGATGCCTTGTCCGGGTTGCACCGGCCTGCAAGTTGACTTTCTCAGTGATGTCCCGTGCTAATTCAATAACACTCTTTACTTTGCCGGTATCATCTTTAATAGGGAATGAACGTATGTCCCAGATTTTATCATCGGCTGTTGAAATTTCTGCGGTCTCTTCTTTTCCCGAAGAAAAGCTGCGCAATGTAGGGCAATTTTCGCATGGAGAAAGAATATTGCAGCACAGGCCATAGCAGTATTGGCCTTTTATTTCGGTTCCATCCTTGTTTATAAATGCAGAAGCAGTTTTGTTTGCCCACATAATTTTAAGGTCCGGTGAAAGCAGGATAAGGTTGTCCGGAATGCCGTCAAGGAGCGTATTAAATTCCTGGGAAAGGTTTTTATATTCTTTCTCACTAGTTCTCAGTGCGTTAACTGCCAATTTACGTTCGGCAATCTCTTCCTTAAGCTGCTCATTAATGATGCTTAACTCGGAAGTACGTTCCTCTACACGCTGCTCAAGTTCATCTTTTGCTTTTTGGACAGCTTTTTCAGATTTCTTCCGCTCCGATACATCACGGACAATATGTATCAGGCCGATCAGATTATTATCCTTGTCAAATCGAGGCATAGAACGGATTTCAATGAACATATTCAAGTGGGGTTCAAATATTTCAAAGTTTGCCGCTTTTCCGGTTTTCAGGCATCCGCAGCTCGGACAACCGTCAGGCGGGCATTCAGTTCCATGGTAATACTTAAAACACTTATTTGTTACGCTGGTGTCAAAAGACGAGATTTTAAGCATTTCCTGGGCTGCTTTATTGGAATATATAATATTGAAATCTTTGTCGTGGATTGTAATCATGTCCGTAATTGTATGGAATGTGTCTTCCCAGTCCTGTCTAGACTGAAAAATCAGCTCTTCCATTTCTTTTCGGACAGTAATCTCATAAAAGGAAAACTGAATAGCTGGAGAATTCTGAATGACAAATGGAGCAGTGGACATTTCAACATCAATTATCGATTTGTCCAGCCGCACTAACTTTATTTCTACAGGAGTAGCAGTTTTAATACTGTTTTCTATTTCAAAAAAAACTTTTTTAATGAAATCCCTATGTTCTGTGTGGATGTAGTCCAGGATGGAATTGCTAATTAACTGATCGGGATTCTTAGCTCCAAGAAGACTGGCGCAGGAATTATTAACAAATGAAATCAAGTTGTTCTGCACGGCTCCCATGGCAACAGGTGAGCCCATGACAAAATCATGGTATTGCTGATTACTACTTTTTGATGATTTTTGTTTTAGCTCTGAATTATAGGTCATAAAAACAGGGAGATATTATTCTTTAATTGATATATTTTACCTTATTTATACACATTTACTCAATAATCATGTAAGGATTAGCCGCGGATGTGGATTTCATATTTATTTACATAAGGATAGTGACACAAGAAATACGTGCTATATGAATTGTTGAGCAATTTAACGGCAATAACTGTATGAAATATTGCGATAGGAGATGATCTGATTATAAATGATAATTAGATTTAGTCGGATCAAAACCTTATATGAATATATATGTGGAGAATTTTATAGTATATATCTGCTTAAATCCTCATTTTTTACAATGTTGCTTAACTTGTCTGTAACATATCCCGTATCAATAACAATTTCACTTTTATCAATATCCGGAGCTTCAAAGGATATGTCCTCAAGTAATTTTTCAAGTATAGTGTGCAGTCTGCGTGCTCCGATATTTTCTGTTTTATCATTAACAGTGGAAGCTGTGGAAGCGATTTCTTCAATTGCATCATCTGTAAAAGAAATATTTAACCCTTCTGTTTCAAGTAATGCTATATACTGCTTTAGAAGGGCATTTCTGGGTTCTTTGAGTATTCTCAGAAACTCATCTTTCCCCAGTGCTCCCAGTTCGGCCCGTATGGGGAATCTTCCCTGCAGTTCAGGTATAAGATCAGAGGGTTTTGCTACACTGAATGCTCCGGCTGCAATAAAGAGAATATGATCGGTTTTAACAGGCCCGTGCTTGGTTGAGACGGTTGATCCCTCTACTATGGGAAGCATGTCCCTTTGGACGCCCTCTCTGGATACGTCAGGACCCTGGGCAGAACCTTTAGATGCAATCTTGTCTATCTCATCAATAAAAACAATACCGCTTTGCTCAGTTCTTTCAATGGCATCACTTACTACTTTGTCCATATCAATTAGTTTTCCAGCCTCTTCCTGTTGAATAATTATAAGAGCTTCCGGGACTTTAACTTTTTTTCTCTTTGGCTTATCAGGCATTATGTTTCCGAGCATTTCCTTTAGATTAATCTCGAGGTCATCCATGCCCATATTTGATACAACTCCAAAAGGCATAGTTTTTTCCCGGACTTCAAGATCTACGTATCTACTGTCCAGTTTGCCATCCTTCAATTGTGTACGCAATTTTTCCCTGGTTTCGTTGTAGTGGTCCTGGCTTTTATCTTCAGTCAATTCTTCTGTTGCTTCTTCAGGCAACGCTTTACGCTGTGACCGCGGAGGGGGAAGTAGAATATTAAGAATTCTTTCTTCGGCAAGTTTCCAGGCCTTTTTATGGACTTTTTCCATCTGTTCTGTTTTAACCATATTAAGAGCAAGATTTGTCAGGTCCCTGATCATTGACTCTACATCTCTACCTACATATCCGACTTCTGTAAATTTCGAAGCTTCTACTTTCATAAACGGGGCCTGTGCCAGTCTTGCCAGTCTTCTCGCAATTTCTGTTTTACCAACTCCCGTAGGGCCGATCATAAGAATGTTTTTCGGCAGTATTTCTTCTTTTAGCTCATCTGATACCTGCTGTCGTCTCCAGCGGTTTCTGAGTGCTATTGCAACGGCTTTTTTTGCTTTTGCCTGTCCTATTATATATTTATCCAGTTCTTCGACTATTCTTTTTGGTGTGAAATTATTCATTGAGCTCCTCGATGTTAATTGATTCATTTGTATATATACATATTTTCGAAGTTATTTTCATTGCTGCTTCCACTATGCTTCTGGGCTCCAGTTGAGAATGGTATAACAGCGCTGAAGCTGCTGACTGGGCATAGGGCCCACCTGAACCTATTGCGGCAATACCGTCCTCGGGTTCAAGTACATCCCCGGTGCCGGAAATGATAAAGGAATGATCCTTATCAGCAACCACCAGAAGTGCTTCCAGCCTGCGCAGCATTTTATCTGTTCGCCACTCCTTGGCAAGCTCTACTGCGGCTCTTGCAATATTACCTCTGTATGTTTCAATTTTTTCTTCAAATTTCTCGAACAGGGTAAACGCATCGGCAGTTGCGCCGGCGAAACCTGCCAGTATATTACCGTTATACATTTTTCTGATTTTTTTTGCGTTGTGTTTTATGACAGTATTACCCAGGGTGACCTGACCGTCTCCTCCCAGAGCGACTTTGCCGTTTTTTCTTACACAAAGTATTGTAGTTCCTTTAAACATGTATTTCTCCATTTAAGGGGTCACGTAAGACCGTATAATTATACGCTCTTACTAATTTATTAATTTTGCAACTCATAACTCCAGCCTATTAACTCTTTTTTTTAGACATTGGATGGGCCTTATCATATACTTCAGTGAGGTGTCCTATATCAACATGTGTATATTTTTGTG
Organism: Nitrospirota bacterium; assembly: GCA_003354025.1. Taxonomy (GTDB): domain Bacteria; phylum Nitrospirota; class Thermodesulfovibrionia; order UBA6902; family UBA6902; genus Glo-13. Next base: position 14,787 of record PIVU01000037.1, on the reverse strand, counting down.
TAGTTGAAAGGGAAGAATGACCTAGAAGTTCCTGTATAGATCTCAGATCAGCACCTTCATGAAGCAAATGTGTTGCAAAAGTATGCCTAAGGGTATGAGGGCTGAGATTGCCTTTAAGGTTTATCATCCTGCTATAACCTACTAATATACGTCTCACACTCCGTTGTGTCAACCTTCCGCCTCGGTTATTAAGTATCAGTGCGGACGATTTTTTTTTGATGGAAATTCTTTCTGGAAGATAGTTTTTAATAGCATCCAGTGCTTTTGATCCTACAGGGATTATTCTTTCTTTTTTGCCCTTTCCTTTAACGCGTATCAAGGATTCCTTCATGTCTATGTCACTTATATTAAGTGAAGTCAGTTCAGATACTCTGAGTCCTGAGGAGTAAAGTAATTCGAGAATTGCCCTGTCCCTTGTTGGGATAAAGGCCTCTCCACTGGGAGCCTCCATCAGAGCAAAAGTTTCATCAATGTCAAGAAATCCCGGAAGATTCTTTGTGATTTTCGGGCTGGATACGAGTTTTGCGGGGTTTTTCTTAACATATCTTTCCCTGTGAAGGTATTTGAAAAATGACCTTATTGTAGCAAGTTTTCTTGAGATAGATGATTTATTCAGCCCTTTATGGTGCAGTGATGCCATGAAGCTTCTTATGTCGAGATTATCAATATCTTTGACTTTCTTATCAACACAGGATGAGAACTCATCGAGGTCCTTAGAATAGGCCTTTACAGTGTGAGGAGATACTCCTTCCTCTGCAGTTATATATGTTATAAATTGATCAATATGTTTTTTCATGTTAATTAATTCCGACGTATGGAGATATTGTAAATTTATTGTAAGATTACTTGCAAGGCTTCATGCTTCTATTATACAAATGATTTATATGATACATGTTAAAACACACGCTACTGATAATTATTCAGGTTTTTTCCCTTGCTGTTTTTTAAAGATAGATATAGTGTGATTATAAAGGCAATAAATTTCCATGACATGGATTCGAAGATTTTAAAAAAAATGATAATGAAGCAATTGAAATAATTAAGGAACGGAGTTCGGCCAAACTTGAGGATTTTTGTTCGGTCCTTAAGGGAAAGGGTATTGATGCTGAAGCTCATCTTGGCGCGGGTGAATTACTGGAAAAGGTTGTTCGTATATCCCGTAAAGGCAGGCAACTATGATTATTATAGGTACAAGCAGCAAGAGCAGATTCAGTGAAATGCTACACGGCAGTATTTCGCATGAAATCGCCAAGGTATCCGAACTGCCTACTCTACTATTGCCTTAGGTATAAATAGTTAATCGATCTTATCCTGCTTCGGGCAGTTTCTTGAAAACTTTCCATGATTTCAGGAGGTCAACTGCACGCTGGAGCTGGGAATCCTCGTCATCTTCAACTTTAGACGGCACTTCAGTAAGAGACTTCTTTTTATCGCTTGATTTGCCCTGGTCCTTCTTGACATCTTTCTCTTTCTTATCGTCTTTGCCGTCTTCTTCGGCATCTTCACCGTTTGTATCGTTTTTCAGGTGTTTATCGAGGTCTGCTTCTCGAAGGACCGGATGTGACTTTGCACCATTTTTTGCTTCAAGCTTCACAACGATATCCGGTGTAATGCCGGTTGTCTGAATGGACCGTCCCTTTGGAGTATAGTATCTCGCAGTAGTGAGCCTGAGTGCTGAACCATCGCTCAAAGGCATGACGGTCTGAACTGAGCCCTTGCCAAATGTTTGTGTCCCCAGGACTATAGCCTGGTCCCAGTCCTGCATAGCGCCGGCAACAATCTCGGAAGCACTGGCGCTGCCCTCATTTACAAGAACAACCATTGGAAGTTTAAAGTACCTGTTACCGTTGTTTGTATTAAATTCAGTTTTGTCGCCGCTTCTGCCTTTAATATACACAACAAGTTTTCCTGCCGGTAAAAATTGACTGGTAATATCAACAGCCCCCTTTAATAGCCCGCCGGGATTGTTCCTGAGGTCAAGAATGAGAGAGCTGATATTCTGGTCAGACAGTTTTTTTAAAGCTTTTTTAAGGTCACTGGAAGACTTTTCCTGGAACTGAGTCAGCTTTATATATCCGATATTATCATCAATTACTTTTGACTTAACGCTTTTAAGCTTTATTATGTCACGGACGATAGAAATGTCCAGTGGTTTGTCAAGATTTTCTCTTATAACAGTTATAGTCACGGAGGTCCCCTTTTTACCTCTGAGTTTGGATACGGCTTCGTGCAGTGTTATATCTTTTGTTGAGTCACCTTCGATTTTTATTATTTTATCACCTGCTTTAACTCCTGCTTTGTCTGCAGGTGTATCTTCAATAGGCGCAATAATGGTCAGGATTTTATCTTTGATTCCTATCTGAATGCCCAGTCCACCGAATTCACCTTTCGTTTCGATCTTCATTTCCTTGAACGCCTCTGGTGGCATAAATGATGAATGCGGATCAAGATCATTGAGCATACCCTTTATTGCTCCATAGACAAGCTTCTTCTCATCTACTTCTTCGACATAGCTTTTCTTAACCAGGGAAAGGGACTCGGCGAATGTTTTTATTCTGGAATAATGGAAACCTTCTTCAGCCTCAACGTTTTCTAACAGGCTCAGTTTTCCGTGCATTACCCATGTAATGCTTATAGCTATAACTAAAATTGAAACAAATGTAATTTTACTTCTGATCATTCCGCCTCCTTGTCCCGAAGAAAATCAGCTTGATTCTCCAGAATCGTTCAGTCTCACCGTTTGCGTTTTCTCATTAACCATTTCATCGGGTTAACAGGCTTCCCCTTATATCTAATCTCAAAATATAACGAGGGGACATTCAACAGTTCGGATTTACCCGTTTTTCCTATTGAGGTACCTTGTTTTATTATATCACCAGTTTCATGAAAAATCTCTGTCAGGTTTCCATACAGGCTGTGGTATCCACTACCGTGATTAATAATCAATAATTGTCCGTATCCCTTGAACCAGTCGGCATATACAACCTGCCCTCCGGCAACTGCTTTAGGTCTGTAACCTTCCTTTGCTTTTATTTCGATGCCGTTTTTTAAAATAGTTATATTGAATTTAGGATCTTTGTATTTGCCGAATGGAACGATTACTTTGCCCTTAATCGGCCAGGGAAGGCGGCCTTTCCAGGATCTGAACCCTTTGCCTAATACAGACTTCGGGATTCTCTTTTTCTCAAATTTCTTTATGAGCTGCCGGAGTTTTTTCGATGATTTGTTTAGCTCCTTTATGGCCTTTTCATAGGAGCTTCGTTTACTTCTGACAGTTGTGAGTAACCTGTCTTTTCTGATCCGGTTATTTTGGAGCTCTTTTTTCTTCTGCCTTGCACTGGTTTTGCTTGATTCCAGTTTAATCTTGAGAAGTTCAAGGGTCTTGATTTTAATATGCAGGTTTTTGATGTCCTTTGTGTACTCATTCATTATACGGCTGTCACTGTAGGCTACGAGACTTATATACTTGCTTCGTCTGATAAGGTCGTTGTAATCTTTTGCGGAAATCAGGATAAGCGTGCTGTCTCCGTACTGCTGTTTGTAGAGAGACTTAAGCCGTTCTCTTAAAAACTGTTTTCTTTTGACAAGCTTTTTCTCCAGCTTGGAAAGTGCTCTTTCAAGTAAGAGAGATTCTGATTCAGTAGTGGATATACGTTTTTTATACTTTTTTAGTTCTTTTTTATTTTTCTGGATGTTCTTGTCTATAGACTGAATCCTGTTTAAAATAGACTTTTCATTTTTCAGGGCTTCTTTGACTTTTTGTTTTTTTGATTTTATTTTCTTTTCGATCTGAGAAAGCTTCTTTTGGGGGTTGGCTGCATGAAGGTTTAAAGGAAAAAAGATTATGAGGGTGACTGCCATACTTGCTAAAGTGAGGAATAGGGCTGTTTCTTTCCACTTTATGGCTGTCATGATTGAATACCCACCTTTCGGACTAGTACCTGATCTTTCCCACAGCAATAAAACTGCCGATGAAACTCATTACAGCGCCGGCAGGAGGGACAGATAAATAAATGCTCAAGGGAAGAGAGACCATAATTGCTTTTATGGAAGGCATGAACAGCGGGATTTTCATGGCAATAATTGTGTAAATACCGAACAATGACAGAGAACTTATAATCCCTCCGGCGAGTCCTATTAAAAGGCCTTCAAGGAGAAAAGGAAACCTGATGAAAGACCTTGTTGCACCGAGAAGTTTTAATGTTTCTATTTCGTCTTTTCGTCTGTAGAAAAATATTTTTATAGTACTGTATGTAACAAATACAATGGCAACAAGTATAATGCTTCCCAGCAGGATTGTGGATATTTTCATTATTTCAGTTATCTTGTTTAACGATGAAAGCCATTTTTCTCCATACTGCACTTCTTCAATTCCTGATAAGTCTTTTATCTGGGAGGCTTTTCCCTTAACAAGGTCAGGGTGGAGCAATTCGCTTTTCAGCTTCAGCTCAAAAGAGGAGGGAAGGGGGTTGTTTTCAAACCCTTCAAGTATTGCTGATTCGTCTCCCATTATATTTCGGAGTTCCTTGAGTGCCTGATTTTTTGAAATGTATTTAACTTCCAGGATGTCAGGGTCCCGCTGAAGCAGGTCCTTCAGCTTATTTTCTTTTTCTTTCGACAGATTATCTTCAACGTATACAACAAGCCCAAAACTCATGGCCCACCGTTTAATGACAGCGTCCATATTTAATGTAATGGCGGCGAATGTGCTCAGTATTAGCAGTCCAATACTGACGGAAAGAACTGTTAGAAAGTTTATCCATTTCTCCATCCAGAGGTTCTTGAAGGCTGTTTGCAGGGAGTAGATGAAAATTCTCATCCGATCAACTCCTTTTCGATCTGGTTTTCTCTTAAGTAAAGGATTCTGCATCCTGTTCCCTGGAAGAGTGATTTGTTGTGGGTTGCAATCAGCACTGTCGTGCCGCGGGTATTAATATCTCTGAAGAGATTCATGATTGTTGCTGATGTTTCCGCGTCGAGGTTCCCCGTGGGTTCATCAGCAAGGAGTACTGTAGGTTTCGTTACCATTGCCCTTGCAATAACGATTCTCTGCTGCTCTCCACCGGAAAGATGGGCCGGGTAAGTATTTGCTTTATGAGAAAGCTTTACATCTTTAAGGACTTCAAATACATCCTCTTTGATTTCAGTAGGATGCATGTCGTGAATTCTCAGGGCCAGGGCCACATTCTCAAAGACAGTCTTGTTCCTTAATAATCTGAAATCCTGAAAGACAATACCGAGGTTTCGTCTCAGAAAAGGAATAGTCCGCTGTTTCAGTTTCCTTATGTCCCATCCTGCAACAACGATATGGCCTTCGTCAGGGCGTTCAGCACAATAAATGAGCTTCAGAAGAGTTGTTTTGCCTGCGCCGCTGGGGCCGGTCAGGAAAACCATTTCAGCCTTTTCGATGCTGACTGAAACATCCTTCAGAATTATATCCTGGTCATAGTACTTGGAAACGCCGGAAAATTCGATCATTTATTTAGTGACGATTTAACGGTTTCTACAATATCCTCTGCTGTTAATTTATGAAGTTTCAGTAAATCAGATGATGCACCGGAACAGCCGAATGAGTCATTTACTCCGATACGCTTTATTGGGACCGGACAATGTTCAGACAGGTACTCACAAACAGCACCGCCAAGCCCACCTATTATAGAGTGCTCCTCAGCAGTGACTATCAGTTTGGCGTTTTGCGCTGCTGACAGCAGTGTTTCCTCATCAAGAGGTTTGATTGATGCCATATTAATTACTCCAGCGTCAATACCGTCCTGAGATAGAATTTCAGCAGCTTTCTTTGCAGCATCCACCATAATTCCGGCGGCAATAATATTTACATCTTTTCCCATATGAAATACGTACGCTTTGCCCAGTTTGAATTCGTAATCATCGGGCATTACATAAGGGACCTTGGAACGGCCGCACCTAACATATACCGGCCCTGTAAAGTCGGCGATAGCATTAATGACCGAAGTTGTCTCGGTAGCATCAGCCGGTATGATTACATTCATGTTCGGCAGCGCTCTCATTAAAGCAATATCTTCAAGTGCCTGGTGTGATGCGCCGTCTTCACCGACTGTTATGCCTCCGTGTGTTGCAACGAGTTTGACATTGGTATTTGAATAGCAGACGGTCAGTCTGATCTGGTCCCAGGCCCTTCCTGTTTCAAATACTGCAAATGTTGAGGCAAAGGGTACTTTGCCTGTAAGGGCAAGTCCTGCGGCTGTGCCAACCATGTCCTGTTCAGCGATGCCTATATTAAAAAACCTGTCTGGAAACTCTTTAGCAAATTTAGCTGTCTTTGTGGAACCGGAGAGGTCCGCATCGAGAGCAACTATATCCGAACGTTTTTTGCCCAGTTCGAGAAGCGCTTCACCGTATGCGTCTCTGGTTGCTTTCGGTTTTTTTCCAGATGATTCTTCAGTTTGTTCTGCTGCTTGCGGTCTTTCACCCATTGTTTATCTCCTTTACTGCCTGCTCAAATTCTTCTTTTGTAGGTGTGACTCCGTGAAACTCTACTTTGTCTTCAAAAAGAACAGAGCCTTTACCTTTTGTTGTGTTTGCAATGATTACTGTCGGCTTACCTTTTGTATTTTCAGCCTCATCAAGAGCGCTGATAATCGATTCCATATCATGGCCGTCAATGTTAATGGCGTGCCATCCGAATGCCTCCCACTTGTCATGGATCGGCTGAATTCCCATTACATCTTCAACAGCTCCGTCTATCTGAAGTTCATTGCAGTCAACAACAGCGCACAGGGTATCAATTTTATAGTGGGCTGCAGTCATTGCTGCTTCCCACACTTGGCCTTCCTGTGTTTCACCATCGCCCATTATGCAGAAGACCCTGGCGGGGTTATTGTCCAGCCTCAGCCCGAGGGCCATTCCGTTAGCTACTGAAAGCCCCTGGCCGAGAGAACCCGTTGATACTTCGATGCCAGGGAGTTTCTGGCAGCATGGATGTCCCTGAAGAGGAGATTCAATTTTCCTGAGTGAATCAATAGTTTCAATAGGAAAATATCCTGCTTCTGCCATGAGAGCATAAATTAGCGGAGCAGCATGGCCTTTGGACATAATGAACCGGTCTCTTTCTTCCCATTTTGGGTTAGCAGCATCAAACTTCATCTTTGAAAAGTAGATGGCTGTGGCAATGTCAGCTGCGGACAATGAGCCGCCTGTATGGCCTGAGCCGGATAGTGTCAGCATATGTAGAATATTGATACGGATTTTCTTTGAAATTTCCTCTAACTGCGCGATGTCTGTAATTTTGCCCTTTGTTGCTGTACTCATAGACAAGTCTCCTTAAAGATTATATTTATGAAGGATTTCATGAATCATTAATAATATATTTCGATCTGTCAAATAAAGCCTGTATTTCAAGTTTTTTATTGATTCTACGAAGATTAATTTGTATTAAGGATTGATAAAACAGTCAATTATAAAATTTATAGGCCGTTATAAGCAAGGAGTCTTTTGAAGTGGCTGATAATACAATAAATTATGATTTTTAGGCTAATAAACGCCTATATATTAATGATAGTCATGTCTTCTATACCTTCTTCAAGGAGCCTGAAGCCCGACTCGATAATTTTGCGCTGAATCATTTTGTCCCGAGGATTCCCCAGCGGTTTTCCGGCTGATGTTCCTGTGTTGATAATCCTTGGTGCCCTGGCAAGGCCGGTAATGTCTTTTCTGAAAGTAATACACACAGTGCTTACTCCCGACTTTTCAAGATATCGTGCGATCAGACCGACCGACTGATTACAGAGTACTCACGTTGGAGTTATGAAAGCTATATTCACGCCGATTTCCTTGAGCCCTTTTCCGACTTTTATTGAGTTCTTAATAAGACCTTCTGTGCCGTAAATATGACCCATGAAACTGTAGTGCTCTTCAGAGAGAGATTTGATTCTCCCTTTTTCAACATACTCCCTCATTCTGTCAATGGGAAAGACACAGTTCAGGTCAGCGTTAATGAACTTGTGGTTGTACCATTTATGGGAGATAGCAATATCTTCCTGTCTAATATCTCCGGGCAGTTTCCTGTATGAACAGTCACCGTTCTGTGTTGTGAGGTCAAAGGGGGGATCTGTTTTGAGATGGAGACCGCCTGTTGTTATTAATGCAAGTTTGCATTTGTTTAGAGGTTTCGTTAATGGAGTGATTGGAGCATTGCGAAAGGTTTTAAACTCGAAATCCGGACGACGTCGTTTGATAAGGGCGGTTGTGATTCTCAGTTTATTGAGCATTGATCTAATTATACTTTGACCTATTGCAATTAAAGCATTCCCAACTGACTCAATTTAAAAGGCAGGTCAACAATTGTCATATCATTAATATCTTTTTGCAGCAGATCAAAACCTGCATTGATAATATCCTTCTGCATCTTTTTGTCGCCGGGCTGACCTAGCGGCTTGCCAGGTGAAAATTTTAGAAAAAGCGTTCTGGGAGGTTTGGCAAGCTCAATAAGTTCTCTGGTGAATGTTACACATACAGTGCTAATGCCGGATTCCTCAATGCCTCTTGATACCAGTCCAACTGACTGGTTGCAGATAACTCATGTGGGAGTCAGGAATGCAATATCAACACCCAGTTCTTTAAGCCGCTCTCCGATTTTTTTTGAATTCTCTATAAGTGGACCGGTTTCATATATGTGTCCCATGAAGCTGTAATGTTCTTCCGAGAGAGATTTGATTTTTCCTTCCTGCACAAACTCTCTCATCCGGTCGATGGGGAATACGCAATTGAGGTCTTCATTGATAAACTCATGGTTGTATGATTCATGGGTTACCATTATGTCTTCGTGCTTAACATTGTTCGGGAGTATTCGGTACGAGCAGTCTCCTTCAATGAATTTTGTATCGAAGGGTATATCGGTTTTTAAGTGAAGTCCTCCTGTTGTGACTAATGCAAGTTTGCATTCATTCAGCGGTTTAGCCAGGGGAGTGACCTTAGGATTGTCAGAAACTGTGTATTCAAAAGGCGGGTATTTTTTTCTTATGTAACTTTTTGCATTTTCTAGAAGGTCAGACATGGCAGCTCCTGGTTGTAAGATGTTTTTTGATTCTTCCAAACACTATACGGGTGAATAGATAACATAAAACGAAAGTCAGGAAGTATCCGAATGTATATTCTAAACCAAAGACGGAAAAGGGAAGGGTGAATTCAACTTTGGAAAATCGATACTGCATCCATCCAAGAGCAATAAAGAGTGGCCATAGAGAAGCAGCTGAAAGCGTAACCTGTGAAAAGAATGACTTGCCGAATGCATCATTGGCAATGCTGTTGCATGCCCTATAAGCTGTTTTGTCGCCTGCTTTTAAAGCCTTTATTGAAAGGTCCTGGAAGTGGTTTATATCATTGTTGTCACGAACGATTTTGTCTTTATTGCATTGGAAAGCTATTGATATTGAGTATTCACCAACAACCACACAGGCCAGGCACAGCACAAATGTTCCCATATAGTAGCCGGCTAAAGGCTCACCTGGAAACCTGAAGAACGGCATTAAGATGCTATCGATAAGTGTATGTATATATGAAATAATATTCATTGATAGTCCCTGTTAGTTATTCGTCAGTTATCCTTCGATGTCCGAGTCATTTTAAAATGGCGGCACTATGCTATGCCCCAGAAAACCTTTAGATGTATATCTTATACCTACATAGATTGCCAATATTACAAATATTCTTTTCAGCCAGATATCGGGAATATATTTAGATGTACGGGGGCCGACCATTGATCCTATAAATATTCCGAATAATTCCACCCCGATAAGAGGCCAGTAAACTACAACACCTTTAAGTACCATGTATGAAAATACACTTACTACCATTCCTACCAGGACGGTCAGAGCTGATGTACCGGCCACGAGAAACATCGGGAGCCCGGCAATGCTTGTTAAAAACGGGACAAACAGGAAACCGCCGCCAATACCCAGAAAAGATGCAAGTGCAGCAATAAAGAAACCGCCTATGATTGGAATGATTGGTTTAAAGCTGAATTCGACTCCATAGAATGTAAACTTCACAATTGACATGCCCCACTGTACTATTTTTACTCCATGTTCGGATTCATCAACAGAGTCGTCATTTTTTAATTTTATATTGGCCTCTTCAAATGCCTTTGCAGCAGCCTTGGCGCTCTTCTTTTTTGACTGTCCTTTCCCGGTAGTTTCATAAAAAAGAAAGGCCCCGATAACGAATACACACAAACCGAAATAACCGATATACGAGCTGAGTTTGATCTTTCCTGCGGTAACAATAGGAATAATAATACTGCCTGTTACCGAACCCAGCGCTAGGGCGATTCCGAGCGGAAGAACAAGCCTGCCCATCTTGTAATAATTGATAGATGAGATCAATGCGCTGAGACCTACCATCCACTGGTTTGATACTCTTATGCTGTCTGTCAGGAGTTTGTTTAAGACAGAGTTAGTACTTTTAAAGCTCTTGGCATAATCACCCAAACCAAATATTGTGATGTGTCCAACTCCCGCCATTATTCCTCCAAAAGCACCAACAGTTGAAAATATCCAGCCAACCCAGATGGCCCAGAGAAATGCCCATAAAAGGTTAACATCCGGCGCACCCGGAATACCGAGGAAACCCTGCTGCGCACTGGAATCTATCATTCCTTTTTCAGTACCCTGCGGTGTTTTCGCTATTGCGTCTGCTAACTTATCTGCATAAGCTGAAGAGTCTGTAATAAGTGGAATTAAGAAGATCGTTAATAAAATAAAAAGAAAGAGAATCTTTATTCTGTGAGTTTTCATAATGACCTTTCTCCTGCGGGGATAGATGTCTTCCCGGTTTCTAATCTTGTTATGAAAATGTAAAAAGAAATAAGGATTGCCAGAGAGATAACTATAGCTCCTGTCCAGCCGAACATGTCAGGCATAAAGATTCCCTTACCATATAATGAGCCTGTTCCAACTGTAGAACCATAAACAGGAACCCATAAACCTCCTGCAAGCATTGCTCCAAGAACTGCAAACCAGTGTTTAATATGTCCCTCGGCAGACCGCCTGAGAATGCCGACTACTCAACCGTCTGCCATCACCATGCCAAAGCCGAAAATAAAACCGCCAATAATGGTGTGCCAACCTGCAGGGGAAACAAACATGTATGCGGGCTTAATTCCATATGCTTTGATTATAGAAAATCCTATGATACCAATAATGAGACTGATTATGACAGCACGCATAGTATCATTATTGTTGGTTGTAAAAACTTCCCTGAATGCAGTTGCAAAGCCGAGGCCGGACCTCTGAAAAACAAGTCCAAAGGCAGAGCTGAAAAGGATGACTCCACCGAGTACATTCCTGTTGTACCGGAAATAAGCAGTAGCAATAATAATCAGTGCAACTGTCATAAGCAATCCGATTTTCGGTAAATGGGATTTGGAATTGTCATTTGCAGCAGCTACGGCGTTACTGTCAGAAATATTAGTAGACTTTTGAACAGGCAATACTTTTCCGGCAATGTAAGCACCGGCCAACAGTCCAATCATCATATAGAATCCGCTTAAAGACAGTGCCATTATTGATGAATAAAAACCTCCGATAATGCAGGATCCTACCAGGAAGCTTCCGACACCCATTAACACGCCTCCGACGGAACTCTGTATGTAAGCGCCGACAGAGGCCTTTCTGATCATGAATTCTTTAGACAGAAGAGCGCCGATGAATGCCCCCAATAGTAATCCGAAGTTAACCACACTCCTTGAACTAAGATGTGGAAGTTCAAGTGTGGACCCCCATGGTGTTGGTATATTTATTCCTGCCAGCTTATATGTCCATATGCCCCAATCCGCCATGGCAGGGTAGACACCGAATAACGGCATTAGATATAAAAACAGGGCTATATTCAGGAATGCTAATAACACTCCACCGATCCATTTAGGCCAGGTGTTTCCAAATATTTTCCGATAGGCATTATTAAAAAGATAACTCTGTTGTTCCATTAGTACTCCATTGATCTAAAAACCTGAAGATAATAGCAGGCAGTTTGTTTTGCAGATTCTAAGTCAATAATTGAAAAAGTTAATTTGCCTTAATGATGTGATCCTTACGATGTACCTTTCAATATTTTGTTCCAGTACAGCCAGGGCAATCCATACCTTATCAAATACCACATGGATGAACGTTCTTTAGTCGGGTCCAGAGGGAATGTAGGCGTAAGTTTATTTGTATGGTCAAACTCTGCAAGCATTAATTTGCCGTACCCTGTTGTTATAGGACAGGCAGTGTAGCCGTCATAGGAGCCTGTGAGCGGTTTGTCATCCATAACAGCCATAAGATTGCTGACTAGAATAGGCGCCTGCTTATGCACTGCGGCTCCTGTTTTTGTGTCACCGGTGTTTGCTACATCACCGAGGCTGAACACGTTATTATATTTGTTATGCTGGAGGTTTTCTCCATTAACGTCGACCCAGCCCTGAGCGTCACCCTCAGTAGCGAGCGCACTGTTTTTGATAAAGTCGGGGGCGGACATCTGCGGCGCTACATGAAGCATGTCAAACTGGACAGTGGTTTGTTCTTTAGTCTCTCCCTTTGTTATTTCAAAGGTTGCTTCTTTTGTTTCACCATTTACTTCGATTAAGTTGGATTGAAAGATTAAGTTGATGCCATACTTTTTAGATATTTCTAAAAGCGCTTTGTTAATTTCAGGGACACGCAAAAGACCGGGTTTGCCGGTATAAAAAGAGACATCTGACTGTGAAAGTACACTTCTGTTTCTGAAATTATCAGCTGCAAGGTACATTATTTTTTGAGGTGCTGCGCCGCATTTGATGAGTGATGCGGGCTGGGTAAATACGGCTTTTCCACCTTTGAAGTTTTTAATGCACTGATATGTATATGGAGCTATATCAAAAGAGTAATTTGAGCAAACACCATTTTTGCCCAGTGTTTCGGGCAGGCCTTTTATTGCACCCCAGTTTAATTGAATGCCACAGCAAACAACCATATAATCGTAGGTGATGTCCTGTCCCGATATTGTTGTGACTTTATTGTTTTCAGGATCAAAGGTATCGGCACCTTCTTTTATCCATGTTGCCTGAGTCGGAATAAAATCCGTTTCATTACGAACGGATTTATTAATATCAAAAACACCTCCACCCACGAGTGTCCATGCAGGCTGATAATAATGTTTCTCTGAAGGCTCTATAATTCCGATTTCCAGTCCCGGTTTTTTGAGCAGGAGCTGAGCGGCTACGGAGATTCCTGCGTTTCCCCCTCCGATAATAAGAATTTGAAAATGTGATTTCATTTTATCCCTCCGAAAAAAAGTCGTGAATCGTGACCGTTTAGTATGTCAGGGAAAGAAGTAGCTGTCCCCGGGTAACGGACATGGATTACTGTTTATAGTTAATTAAAACATCCCCATAACTTTATCTGAGTTTGTCATTAAATCTACTAGTTGATTGTAATTAATTGTCTTGCATGATATTTCGTTATCCTTTATTCCCCTTAACTGCAATTCATCGCTTAGTACGTACATGTCTGGATCATATAAATCTCTTGATGCATATACTGCACTTTGGAGAAGGCATATTGTACCGTTTACATCTTTTGCCATACGCACAGCGGTTTTAAATTCCTTAGTGTCGGGTGAACTTGAAATCAGAAAGAGCATAGAGTTCTCCTTGTTAATAAACCATTACTGTTTGAGCATTCTTTAAAGCCTGCTCCAGCACTTTTCCGTCATCAACTATTACGCCTTCGATAAGATCGTCTTTATTCAGACTGTATTCATCCAGTGAATTACCGCAGGCATAAATTTCCATTTCGTCGCAAAGCAGTTCAAGGCTTTCACTGATCCCTGTGAAACCGGTATTTCCTGAATCCTGATCCTTTTTTGCATTGAAGACGCCGCTGTCAATTAAATACAGCGTTGCTTTATATTCAAAGCCTGATGCTCCTCCTGCATGCCTGACTGCTTCGGCGGCATTGATTACTCCATATGGAGGTTTTCTTAATATGACGAGCAGATTATCCATGAAATTACCTCACATGCCTAAATTAATAAAAATATCAGACTTCTTCATAAGAGTGAAAAGATTTTTTAGAGCGCCTTTCTCCGGACCTTCAATATAATTCTCTCCCGCAATACAGCGGAAGTTGACGCATCCGCCTCAGAGGTCTACCTTCAAACCCTTGTCCATAAGTTCTTGAAACCCATTGGCTGCGTGCGGCAGTCCGCTGCCTTTCTGACCTTTAATGAAATTGTACACCCCATCTGCTGATGCAACAAGATGTGTTTCATGACCTTTTTCAAGGGCTGCTTCAGCGATCTTCAGCGTTGTATAAGTATTTTCGTAGCTGTATGGCGATGTATTTAGAAAAAGCGTGATTGTTTTAGGCATTAGAATCTCCAGGCATTCAATAAATTATTTTTTGTGCTTTCCGGAATAGGTCCCTTTTTTAGTTACAGGGCAGCATTCAGGGCCCGGAAGGTCACCCTGATAGTCCTTTTCTATTACTTCCAGTAACTCGGCAACTAAGCGGCTTTTGAGGAAATAGCATCTTAATCTTCCGTCAATAAAATAGTCTATTAAGTTTGCATGCCTTAACGCAGACAGATGCTGAGAAATATTTGGTTGGCTAACGTCAAGAAACTCCTGCATGTCGCTTACGCACTTAACTCCTTTTGACAGTTCCTGAAGGATAGTGACTCTTACTGGATGTGAAACAGTTTTTAATACTTCAATTTTCGATATCAAATCATTCATATATTCAAATATTAGAATATATGCATGTATTAGTCAAGGGAAAAATTAGTAGTGAT
>PIVU01000478.1 GCA_003354025.1 Nitrospirota bacterium | reverse complement strand
AGCAATCCATGATCTATCACCGACAGACTGGAGGTTTCTGCAGCTACTTCTTTTTGAAGGATAGTGATGATCAGCAATCCACATAGGAAACTGAGTATAAATCCTGAAAACGGCTTTAAATTTTGCACATTTATAAGCGTATTCATGATCCTTCCCCGATATTGTGGACACACAGTTAAATCTCTATAATGACAGTCGGTGTGTGTCAAGCAAGCCCTCAGATTAAACTTACTAATATCCTGAATTCCCGGATCATTGTAACGAGTCAGGTGGGGTGACGCCCAACTTGGTGTAGAGATCCATCTGACGTTTAGTTATCTCACCCACCTGTAATTGCTGCCCAGGTACCTCAAAGCATTCAATAACATCGAATTCATCCAGAGCTTCTTGCATTGTATAGTTTTTGAACAGATTGTTATCCTGCATTTTCTTTTTGATGTAGGATAAAAAAATGAGAGCGATGAACTGCACAAAAAGTTTGCCATCTAAACTTTGTTCTGATGAAACAGCCACTCTACGAAGATGCAACCGTTCTTTCAGATTATGAAAAGCCTTTTCAACCAAATCCTTATTCCGGTATATTTCTATAGCTTTTACCGCATCTTTTACCTCGTTGCTCAAGAGAACAAAATACCCGTAATTGCGTTTGGCATCTGCTATAGCTTCTTCTTTGGCAATAACTTTCGTTCCACGAACCGGAGTACTTTTGATCTCAAAATATTTGGCATAATATTTTTCATTATCGGGGTGTCGCTCATCTGTTTCCAGTTCTTTCTGCCATGTCGCCATGCGGTTGTTGAAAGATTTTTCCTCTTCTAAGGCTCGTTCGGGAGAATGATACAGATGAAGATACATCCGACGATTCGCTTTTATTGTATCTCCCTTATACGGGCGCTTCTGAATATAATCCCAAGAGATTGGCAGGGTGTAGGCATAGAGTTTATGTGTTTGACTATAATAATTCCAGTTGCGCATCGTGTCTCGTACCGTATCCAGATGGGCCCTCACAAATTTTAAGGACACTTTTGATGCTATCAAAAATTTCACATGATGCTTGTACAAGTCGTTGATATTGCTTGCGCTGTAAAAACCACGATCCAAGACCATTTTGATTTTTTTATAGCCCAATGTATTCATATCAAACAGCAACTTTTTCAAAGTCTTAACATCAGGGATATTGCCTGCTAATTTCCGATAATGGAAGGGTAGGCGGGATTGTTGGCCGAAAAGTAGCGTCAGATTAATTTGAGGCAAGGGGTCATGATCCTTGTTTTTACCGTATCGGACCTGTTTGAGGCATTTTGAATAACTGGAAA
>PIVU01000036.1 GCA_003354025.1 Nitrospirota bacterium | reverse complement strand
GATGAGGCTTCAGGAATTTCTTCTTTAAAGTGGCATTCCTTCTTCAGACACATAATAACTTCCTCTTTTTTTGTCCTCTTCTCAACAAGGAATTCAGCGCCGCAGTCAGGACATGCTTTTTTAACCGGTTTGTACCAGGTGGCGAATTTGCACTTTGGATAATTACCGCAGCTGAAAAAGAGTTTGCCTTTTTTAGTTCTTCTTTCTACTATGTCGCCGCCGTCTTCAGGGCATTTGATTCCCGTACTGATGGCCTTCGTTGTCTTGCAATCGGGGTATTTGCTGCAGGCAAGGAACCTTCCGAATTTCCCTGCTTTTAAGACCATTGGAGAATCACACTTCTCACACTTCTCATCAGTCAGCTGCACTTCCGTCTGGCCTGAATCTCCATTGCCTTCGGTTTCCAGAGGCCTGGTGTTTTTGCAATCAGGGAACCCTGTGCAGGCAATAAACCTTCCGTGCCTGCCCCACTTGATGACCATCGGTTTTTCGCACTTGTCGCATACTTCATCGGTGGGAATGTCCTTTGGTTTTACCCTGCCGAGATTTTCCATTGCTTCGGCAAGGTCCTTGTCAAAGGGCTTATAAAAATCCATTACAATATCAACCCACTTATGGCCGCCTTCTTCAATTTTGTCCAGGTTGTTTTCCATATTAGCGGTAAAGTTGTAGTCCATCAGTTCGGCAAATCTTTCAACAAGAAGATCACTGACCACAACTCCCAGTTCAGTGGGATGGAACCGGCCTTCGAGCTTTTCAGTGTACTTCCTGTCCTGGATCGTCGACAGAATAGATGCATAGGTACTCGGTCTTCCAATGCCCTTGGCCTCAAGCTCCCGTACAAGCGAAGCTTCAGAAAATCTAGGGGGAGGCTGTGTGAAATGCTGCTTCGGGGTTATTCCCATAGTCTTTAATGGATCTCCCTCCGCCATTGCCGGCAGAAGACCTTCCTCATCGGTTGCATTATCATCACCGCTTTCAATATACAACTTCATAAATCCGGCGAATTTTACAACTGAACCTGTAGCCCTGAAAATATATTTCTTGGCCGCAATATCCACTGCTGTCTGCTCGAGCTGGGCCGGGCTCATCTGGCAGGCAACAAAACGGTTCCATATAAGTTTGTAAAGATTGTGCTGATCACGGGTCAGATAACTTTTAATGCTGTCAGGAGTTCTGATGACGGATGTCGGCCTGATAGCTTCGTGTGCTTCCTGCGCGGATTTCTTACTTTTATATACAGGCGGCTTAGCAGGCACATAGTCTTTGCCGAATTCACCCCTGATTAAGGCGCGAGCTTCATCCTGCGCCTCTGCAGCAACCTTTACCGAGTCAGTTCTCATATATGTAATTAAACCGGCCGAACCTTCGGAACCGATTTCAACACCTTCGTAAAGCTGCTGGGCCACAACCATTGTCTTCTTTGCCGTAAACCTCAGTTTTCTTGCAGCTTCCTGCTGCAGTGTGCTCGTAATAAACGGAGGCGCCGGAGAACGTCTTCTCTTCTTCTTTTCAACTTTTGAAACAGAACAGTCGACACCCTCAATGTCCTTCAGGATGCTTTGGGTCTGCTCTTCATTTTTTATTTCAGCCTTTTCACCATCAATACGGAAAAGCTTTGCATCAAACGGCGGCGGCTCCTTGCCTTCAAAATGTGCGGTAATGCTCCAGTATTCAACAGTTTCAAAAGCCTCTATTTCTTTGTCCCTGTCCACAACTAATCTAAGAGCTACAGACTGGACTCTTCCTGCACTGAGTCCACGGCGGACCTTACGCCATAATAAAGGAGACAGTTTATATCCGACAAGTCTGTCAAGCACCCTTCTCGCCTGCTGGGCATCAACAAGGCCCATGTCGAGCTTTCTCGGATTCTGAATCGCCTCAGTAACCGCCTTTTCAGTAATCTCATTAAACTCAACCCTGAACATATTATCGGCACCGCTGTCCAGCTCCCCGGCAATATGCCACGCGATGGCCTCACCCTCTCTGTCCGGGTCAGGGGCAAGGTATATTTTTTCCACTTTTTTTGCCGACTTTTTCAGATCCTTCAGGACTTTTTCCTTGCCGTCGATCACTACATAGGTCAGCTCGAGGTTATTATCAACATCAACTCCAAGTTCTTTTTTGGGCAGGTCTTTAATATGGCCCACCGAGGCCTTGATAATAAAATCCTTGCCGAGAAATTTGCTGAGTGTCTTAACTTTGGTGGGTGACTCAACAATTAATAATGACTTCATGTAATGCAGCTCCTTATAGTTACCTAGAGATATTACAACACTGATCAATCATTAATTATTGTAGCTCTCTTCATAACAATGTCAATTACCCCGCTCATATGGGGCAATGTTATTATATTGATTTACTATATCGGCAGTATAGTGAAAACCTTTATAAAACCTAATTTAGCGTAAAGTTTTTACCCTCTATCTGCCTTATTATCCCCTTCAACTCAAGTTTCAATAATACTGACAATGCCTTACCCGTTGTCATCTCAGTCTCTCTGATAAGGGAATCTACATGCTTTGGCTCATCACTCATAAAGCTAAAAATCTTTTTCTCTTCAGCAGTTAACCCCGATGTCAGGGCATCAGCATCAAGCCTTTCCTCCCGGAGAATTCCCTTAATCTGGGGGCTCAGCTCTTCGATAACTTCTTCAGCGTTTTCAATGAGTTTAGCGCCCTTTTTGATCAGATTGTTTGTACCGCTGGAAGTGCCTGCAGTAATATTCCCGGGCACAGCAAATACATCCTTACCCTGTTCAAGCGCATATCCTACTGTAATAAGAGAACCACTGTCAAGCGTGGCCTCAACCACAATAACACCCAGTGACAACGCACTGATGATCCTGTTTCTGACCGGAAAATTCTCTCTTTTCGGCTGTGTACCAAGGGCAAATTCACTCACTACAGCGCCTCTGGATGCAATTGCATTCATCAACCCTCTGTTAGATGCAGGGTATGGAACATCCACACCGGAACCAAGAACTGCAATGGTCCTGCCGCCCGCCCGCAGAGCCCCCTTATGGGCCGCAGTATCAATTCCTCTGGCCATTCCACTGACAACTGTAAGTCCCGATGCCGCGAGTTTATAAGCCATTTTTTCAGCTACCTGCATCCCGTACTGAGTGGAGTTTCTTGACCCGACAATTGCTACAGCATATTTGTCGGCATCAGCGATACCGCCTTTCAGATACAGCACTAAAGGAGCACCGTGAATACGTTTCAGAGTTTCAGGATATGCTCTATTATTAATGGTAATAATCTGTATGTTATTTTTTACTGCCTGTTCAATCTCTTCCTGAATTCTGTCCCATTCATTGAAGCCGCAAATACTCTGCGCCCTTCCTTCGCCAACACCCTCGACACCTCTTAGTTCTGACCGGCTGACACTGAATATATGTTCAGCGCTCCCAAAAGCCGACAAAAGCCGCCTGGTGAGTATCGGCCCGATATCACGGAGTGAATTTAAGGCAACCCAGTAATGTAGATCAGACATATTAAAACCCTTGTTCAAAGATATTTCAATGATGATTTAAACTGCTCGCGAATAATCATTGAGTCATTTTAAAATACGATGCTCTGCTTTATTTTATACGTGGATTCATTTTAAGCCTGAGAGCATTTAGTTTGATAAACCCTTCAGCATCCTTCTGATTATAGACGTCATCAGCCTCAAAGGTAGCATGTTCAGGGCTGTACATTGACTTCGGCGCTTTTCTGCCGACCACAATGCAGTTCCCTTTATAGAGCTTAAGCCGAACAGTTCCGGTCACTCCCTTTTGTGATTCATCGATCAGCTTTTGAAGTGCCTGCCTTTCTGGAGAATCCCAGAATCCGTTATAAATCAGTTCAGCATATTTGGGTATTAAAGAGTCCCTCAGATGCATAAGGTCCCTGTCACTTGTGATGGACTCAAGGGCCCTGTGAGCTGTCTGCAGTACTGTCCCGCCCGGAGTCTCGTAAACCCCTCTGGCTTTCATCCCGACAAACCTGTTTTCAACAATATCCAGTCTGCCGACACCATGTTTCCCGGCAACAGTATTCAGTTTTTTCAGTAATTTAGCGGGCGATAATTTCTTCCCGTCCACTGAGACAGGGTCACCGTTTTTGTATGCAATTTGTATATATTGAGGTTTTGCCGGCGCCTTTTCCGGAGAAACGGTCATGGTAAACATATCCTCTTTCGGCTCTGCCCAGGGGTCCTCCAGAATGCCGCCCTCATAACTTATATGGAAGAGATTCATGTCCATGCTGTAGGGTTTCTTTTTAGTAACCGTCACAGGGATTTTGTGCTTCTTTGCATATTTAATTAATGATTCCCTTGAATCAAGGTCCCACTCGCGCCATGGGGCTATTACTTTTACGTCCGGCTTTAATGCATAAAAAGTCAGTTCAAACCTGACCTGATCATTGCCCTTACCCGTTGCGCCATGACAGACAGCATCGGCCTTTTCCTTTTTGGCTATCTCAATCTGCTTTCTCGCAATAAGAGGCCTTGCTATCGACGTCCCCATGAGATATGTGCCTTCATAAACTGCATTTGCCCTAAGCATGGGAAAGACATAATTCTTAACAAACTCTTCTTTGAGGTCCAGGACATATGCCTTGGAAGCACCACTCTTCAGCGCCTTATTTTTAATACCTTTAAGATCTTCTTCCTGCCCCAGATCAGCACAGTAGGCAATGACCTCACACCCGTAAGTCTCTTTCAGCCATGTAATAATTACCGATGTATCAAGTCCGCCGGAATATGCAAGTACAGCTTTTTTTATTTTCATGATTAGATCTCCTTCACTAAGTTAATAAAAATATCACAAGTATTCAGGAAATGTAAAATGGACCGGTTTGATGTATTCACAATTTTTTTGTAAACTTTCAATAAGAGATACTATTAAAATGAAAAGACAATTACTATACTTCGCGCTTATTTGCGTTGTCCCGACAATCCTGTATATCCTGTCACTGGAGAAGGTCATTCCAATGCCTGTTGATGATGATCATGCCGGTCTGACTGAAATAGCGCAATGTTATGAGTGCCATGGTGAAGGCAAGGAATACGCCCGCAGTGAAGAGCATCCACCCAAAGACCAGTGTTTTAAGTGCCATTAAATAAAAGAATTATCAGCATATAGACACATCCGGGTTTCCCACTCCAGTCACACAGCACAGTCCGCTGCATACTCCCCAAACCCTGTTTGGGTTAAGATTACCTGAGAATCATCCGATTTTTCATATATAAGGACCTATATATATTGTGCAATAAAAATCTCTATCAATTAAATTAAGGACAGGATGATTAACAATATTTCGCCAGGCGCTATTCGCAACCTTTTCAGCCTCCTTGATCAGGCAGGCAAGGCAGGTCCTTCACTGGCCGGGACTATTGTGCAGGCCAAGGTAGTAGATATAACTCAGGACGGCAGCGCTCTTTTGCGGCTCATTGCAAGCAGCGGAACGCAAGGAAATATTCCAGGTTCAACAATAAAGGCTAATGCAGATATCCCGTTAGCAAAGGGGCAGACCGTGTTTATTGAGATCCTGGGCAGTAAAGACAATATGCAACTGAAGTTCGTTGGCGAACCTGCAGGAGCGTCAGGATCAGTAAAGGAAAACCCCATGGGAAAAGTGCTTGACATGCTTGTTCAACTGTCGGGTTCAAAATTGAGCAGTACAGAATCAAAACAGCTCCTAGTCATGCTACGGTCCCTCCCCAATACCATTAAAAGTGATTTCCCGGAACTAAAGACCCTTGAGAATTTGCTTCAGCATACGAATAAGCAGCCGGCTGCAAACAGCGCCCGCGGCCTGACTACACTCATGGCAGCCCCTGACAAGCCTCTGACAATTAATCCGGGGACTGTTGTGAAAGCAGAGGTTGTTGACGTCACCAGCAAGGGGAATGCCGTTCTCAGGTTAATTGCGTCGGACAGCAGCAACAACAATATCCCCGGAGCAACATTAAAAGCCAGTCTGTCCATACCAGTTGCCAAGGGCCAGCAAATATTCCTCGAAACCATCGGCGGAACCAGTAATATTAAAATGCGTATTGTAGAGGGATTCCCCAATCCGTCGGAGGCAACGCTCCAGACAGTTCCAATTAAACTGCTCAATATGTTTTCACAGCTCTCCGATGCACGGCTTGGCAATTCCGAATTTAAATTTCTCTATAATATGCTCAAATCTCTGCCCCAAAGTGTAAAAGCAGAAGTCCCGGAATTTCAAAACCTTGAAAAGCTTATGCTGGACATAAAGCAGCTGGACGGCAAAGTCCTGAAAGCATTTGTCGAGTCGTCAGGTGTCGCCTATGAAACAAAAATGAAAGTTAATATATTGAATGATCCCGGGTCAATGATTCAAAACCTTATGGCGCTGCAGGCGGAAGGCGACTTGAAAGCACTTCTTTTGAACCTGAGAAAATTATTAAAAGACCAGTCCGTTGTCAATACACTTAAGCAGGCCGGTTTTAAAATGACCGAGCTGTCAAACTCAATTGATAATTTCATCAGGAACATTGAATTTTTCCAGTTCACTTCAAGACTTAATGATATGTTCTGCACTTTTCTTCCGGTCATGTGGGACGAGCTCAAAGACAGCGAGTTCATTTTCAAAAAGGACAGGCGAAACAGAAAGGGCCATTATACGTGCGGGATCAATCTTAATCTTGAATCACTGGGGAAGCTTGCCATTTCAGTCACCATTTCAGATAAAGTGTTCTATGTCTCCTTTCATGCTGAAGATCCGGGAATTGCAAATCTTCTACGAACACAAAAGCATATCCTTGAAGAACGGTTTGCCTCTCAGGGATTAAAGCTGAAAGCAGTTAACATTGATCAGAAGGAAATAGTGTTCGGAGAAAGTCAGCGACAGGATATTAATGTAAAGGCATAACCATGAAAAGAGAAATTGAAAAAGCCGCAGCACTAAAATATGAGCACGGGAAGGACAATGCCCCCACCGTTGTTGCTAAAGGCCAGGGTAAAGTTGCCGAGTCCATACTTGATATAGCAAGGAAACATGGTGTTCCCATAAGAGAAGACAGGGACCTTGTTGAGTTCCTTTCAGCCCTGGATCTCTATCAGGAGATTCCACATGAGCTGTATAAGGCAGTTGCCGAAATACTGGTATTTGTTTATGGACTGCGTAATAAAAGCTAATTCCGCACATATCACAGGACATTTTTCCTGTTCATGCATTTTTTATTTACCCAAGCCCATTCACTAACTGTTTCTATTTAAAGGCTTTTTCATACTACTCCAATCCCTTACCTACTTTCCTCCTTTTCAGCATAAACAAAAAGTCTTTTCCTTATTTACATAGAACACTGTTTAGCCGATTATAGATGTAACTATTAACCGGGTTTATACTAATATGAGCACAACTATACGCAACATAATAAAAACCGTTGAACTGCCTCCAATATATCAGGATTCCCGTGCACTGCTTTTGTCAGCACATTTCTTACGCATTCTCAATGCATCTCCTACTTACTCAAGCAACCGTAACTCAGCTTAGAAAAGGAGTAATACTTAACATTATTGATTTCAGCACTGCAGTAAACATGGTAAACAGTTATCTCTAAAAAAATGGATCTAATGAAAGCAAACAATATATCAACTACTGAAAGTTCAGAAGGCTCAATTGCAAAGCTTCGGCGCAGAATTCCTTTGACACTAAAAGTTGTTATGTTAAATCTTGTAATTGGATTAGTCGGATGGACTATTATGGACTACGTTCAAACGGCAAACCTCCGCAGCATCTTTCATGAGCAGCTTACGGAAGATATCAAACACGAAGCTCAAGAAAACAGCATTGTATTTAATAACTATCTAAAGGCTTTTGAAGAGTCCGCCGGGCAGAGTGTTGCAAATAAGGAATTTGAGAATCACATTGAAAACATCATTGGGAATATAAAAAACAGTGGGCCTTCACATCATTACAACTCATCTCCACCCTGGTTTTCAGAAAATGCAAGGCACAGCTCTTTTCCATTTCCCCGTTATGCACTGTTAATCAACGCTTCCGGTAATATCATAGAAACCTATAACCGTACAGAAAGACCCTTGCCTTCAGGCTTGCTGAACAATGCCCCTGACCTGGCAGAGAGAAGCCGGAATCAAAATCATATTCAAATCATCAACGATACCCCTATTATCTTTACGTCAGATTCTTATACGGGACAGGCAAATAGTACCATTGCAACGCTGCTTCTTGCATCTCCAATTGACCATCATTTTATAAAGGAGGCGATGGGGGAGATGTCGCACGGACACATTATTTCCCTCATGACCCGGGGGGAGGATTCACATGTTCTTGCCAGTAATAATCCTGCAGAGTTGCCGCCGGGAGTTCAGTTCAGCACATTAAAGAAAAATTATCTCGTTAACGAAAACAACATATACGAGTCCCTTTTATCGGGTGTAAATGTCAGATTTATTTCTCTCGTGTCTCAAACAAAGGCACAAATGTGGAGCAGTTCCGTAATTTCTGAGTCCCGCAGGGAGCGAGCTGTTTCAGTAATTGTCTTATTAGGAATCTTTCTGCTCGTTACATACAGGACAGCCCGGCACCTTCAGGGATTAAATACGCAAATCACCGATTTCTGCCGCAACACACTGGGGATGACTTACCAGGAAAATCAGAAGGGAGATCAGCTGCATATTTTGAAAGACCGGTTCTCGGACCTGCAGAATGAAGTTATTAAGTCACGGGAGATCATTCAGAATCAGGCAGAAGAGCACACACGTCTTATTGTCAACAATGCCTTCGACGGAATAATCACAACAAACTCCCAGGGAACTATAACATCATGGAATCCAATGGCCGAAAAAATATTCGGATGGAACTCTGAGGAAGCAGTTGGAGAGATCATTTACTACTTTATTGTCTCTGAAAAATATCATAATTTATGTCAAAAGACTTTCAAGCGCTTTATGTCAAAGGGTGAATGGCCGCTGGAAAAACAGCAGATCACAATTACCGCTCTCCGCAGGAACAGAAAGAAATTCATAGCCGAGGTCTCATTCTCACCTGCCATAAAAAACCACAAGCCTATGATGATCTTTACAGTACGGGACATCACAAAACGCAAAAATACCGAGAACAAGATCAAGTCCCTCCTGAGCAGCGTTCGTAAGGCAAAGAGGGAGTGGGAAGCTACTTTCGATAATGTCGCGGCCCTGATTATGCTTGCTGACAAAGATCTTAACATCCTGCGATGCAATAAAAGCTTCGCTGATTTCGCAGGCCTGTCCGCTGCTGCCATGATAGGCAGAAAGTGCTATGATTTTCTTCCCTGCGACCCGGAATGGTTCTCATTCAAAGAATATGCTAATAGTAAAGAGGGGTCTATGAAGACTGAAGTACATACGGACTCCGGACACTGGCTGTATGTAAACTACCTCCCGATCTTTGATGAAAACAACCTGTATCTCTACACAATCATCATAGCAACTGATATAACCGAGCTCAAGGACACCCAGCAAATTTTAATGGGATCGAGAAAAGAGCTGAAGAAAAGGATAGCTGAGTTAGAAAAATTTTATGAAATTGCAGTCAACAGGGAATTAAAAATGAAAGATCTGAAAAAAGAAATCGTCCTCTTGAAAAATGTAACCATGGAAGATGATGCAGAGACAGTTGATCTTTTAAATCACAAGTTCCCCGATTACAGACAATCCCTCCAGTAATCCCGTTTAACCTCCGGCATAATTACTAATTGACGATTCCCGCCCTTATCGTTAAACTCTTAATATAACTCGCATACTACATAAGGGGGCCGGAATGAACGAGACATTAAATTCAATACACAAGAGAAGATCTGTCAGGGCCTATGAATCAAAGAAAGTCCCAAGAGACATCATCGAGACCATTATTGATGCTGCAAACAATGCGCCGTCAGGAATGAACAGCCAGCCCTGGAGGTTTGTAGTAATTGAAGACGACGCTCTGCATCGGCAAATGCTGGAAGCTGCCGTGCCTAATGCCAAAACAATGCTCGAACCATTAAAGGAATCCAATCCCGAGCGATACCAGATGATAATGAAACGCTATGAAGAACTGGACGATCCAATTTACTACGGCGCCCCCGCAATTATATTTGTCATCGGAACGGACAAGTACGCGGACATGTCCTGTCCTCTGGCATGTCAGAATATAATGCTGTCAGCATATTCTCTTGGCCTGGGAAGCTGCTGGGTGGCCTTTGGTTCATTAATCACTGACAATGAAGAGATTACAAAATCCCTCGAGCTTAAAGAAGGAGAAAAAATATTCGGCCCTATCCTTGTCGGGTACCCTAAAGGTGATACAGTATCTCCGGATAAAAAACCGCCTATTGTAAAGTGGATCTAATAATATGTTAAATGTAGGGGCAGGCCCCTGTGCCTGCCTGACGGCAGACAGGCCTGCCCTATTGTAAGACTTCTTAATAGTTACTCACGCAGGCAATTTCCTTGAGTGCCCGATCAAGCCCAAGCACAACTTCTGTCATCCGTTCATAATCAAGTATCTCCGGAACATCGCCGATGCCGTGATACTGGGGGTTCCTGTAAAAGGCAGTGTCAGTAACCATGACCGCATTGTAGCCGAATTTCCAGAATGATCTGTGGTCGGAAAAATCCACTCCCGGCACAAATGATACTGTTGAAAGGGTCTCCACAGGAAGGTCCGAAGCATTTCGAAAACCGCCTTCAATTTTATTTAAAAAGCTTTTTGACTTCAGATCACTAACGAGCGTTATGAAATTTCCTACAGTAGGATAAATCCATCGAAAAAAAGGCAAAGGGAAAACCTGGCTCCCCGGTTCGTCAGAAAAGTATCCAATCATCTCAAGGCATATCATTCCCTCAACATTCTTACCGCTTTGATGAAGGCCTTCCGCATACATATAACTGCCCATATACCTGCTCCTGAAAAGCGGCGGCTCCTCAAGCGTAAAGGCTACAAATTGGACTGTCTTTTCAGGTGTCTCATCAGCAAACAGCCGTGCCAGTTCAAGCAGCCCTGCGATGCCGCTTGCATTGTCATCAGCACCGGGCGTCCCCAGGACAGTATCATAGTGGGCCCCAACCACAATAATTTTTTCCGGTGACACCCTTCCCTTTTTTTCAACATAAATATTTTCATATGCCCTGCCCTCATATTTATAGGGCTGTGTATCAACTCTGTAGCCATATCCAGTAAATTCAGATTTTATGTAATCGGCAGTCTTCTTGAGCTCGTCGAGCTGGTAATGTCCTCTTGAACCTATTTCGCCTGCAAGGGTATTTACGGTCTTCCTGAGATTGGACTGAATATTATTTTTCGAACTCATGTCATTCACCTTAAATTGGTTTTCATATTCATCAGCAGCCAGCAAGGGGCTACTAAAAGACATCATAAAAAGTGATGTTAATAGTACGCTGTATAATCCTGTTTTTAATCCTCTCAACTTCATCAAAAGCTATGTCCCTATAATCTTCTACTACAATCACACCTTCACCGCGGTTTTGCAATGTATTACTAAGGATGATATCATTTTTTTACATTACAATTTCTGACATTATGAGAGCATTATTTGACGGCAAAATAATTTACAATTATAGTAATAGACCCTTAGTTCACAGTTATTTGCCATGCAAAACTGACCGTTAAACATGAAAAGATCAGATAAAAAATCAAAAGAACTCCCGGACTTACGACCAACATCAAACAAAGTCAGGGAGGCCCTGTTCGACATTTTAAGGAGAAGTATTGAAGGGACCCGCTTTCTTGATCTATACGCGGGCACAGGTACTGTGGGGTTCGATGCTCTTAAGGAAAGTGTTTCAGATGTTATGTTTGTAGAAGAAAGCAGACGTTACTCCGATAATATCAAGGACCTGATAAGAAAAAAAAACTTAACCGAGAAAGCAGTAATCATTAACAAGAAAGTTATGACATTTATTGAATGGGCAGAGCTGGAGAGCCTGGTCTTTGATATAATTTTCCTGGACCCTCCATACCATTCAGAGGAAATCATCAACGCTATGAAAGCTATCAGCCGATCAACCATCCTGGATAATGAAGGGACTGTTATTGCGGAGCATTTTTCAAAAAAGGACCTGCCGGAGCAGTTTGACAGTCTGCACAAATTAAAAGATTATCATTATGGAGACACTGTGCTCAGCTTCTACGGGAAACATAAGGACGATTAACAGACTGACCCATGTCTCAAAATAAATCAACGTGTAGATTATTTATTAATTAGCTATAATGGATAACATGAAAAAAAGAACAGCGATCTATCCGGGCACATTTGACCCTATCACCAACGGGCACATAGACTTAATTCAGAGAACACTGAAGATCTTTGATGAAGTCATTGTTGCAGTGGCACCGAGCCAGAAGAAAGTGCCTTTATTTACCATCGAAGAGCGCCTGCATCTGATAAATGAAGCCGTCAGCAGATTTAAAAGAGCTAGGGTAGAGGCCTTCAACAACCTGCTAGTAAATTATGCGGAGGAAACGGGCAGTATTGCCATTGTCAGGGGTTTGAGGGCCGTGTCGGATTTTGAGTATGAAATGCAGATGGCCCTGATGAACAGACGGCTTGACTCCAACATAGAAACAGTTTTCATGATGCCCAGTGAAGAGCACACGTTTATCTCGTCTACCCTGGTTAAGGAAGTGGCTTCCTTTGGTGGTTCAGCCAGGGGACTGGTTCCTGAAGCAGTAGAAAGAGCCCTTGCAAAAAAAACCCGGAAATAACGAGGCTCATCTTTCAAACAAATTGCTTAACACCAGCAATCTTCCGATACTATCCTTCTTTGTTTGTACTTCTGCCGGCTAGCCATGGGATACCTTAAAATTATTACAGCATTGCTGATATGGAGCACACTGGGTGTATTTATCCGAAAAGTCGATCTGCCCAATACCGCACTTCTATTCTATCCATCCCTGATTGCCGGCCTGATTCAGTTCCTGGTTCTGTTTTCAAGGGGCGCCCTCAGGAATTCCATAACAACGGAACATGATCGTAAGAGTATACTGGTCCTTCTGCTGATACCTGTTTGTTTTGTTGCAAACTCACTTCTATTCTATTATGCTTTCAGAAATACAACTATAGCCAATGCCGTTTTGACACATTATACAGCCCCGGTTTTTGTGGCTATTATGGCACCTTTTTTTCTAAAGGAAAAATTACACTCTTCAGCCTGGACCGCCATAATCCTTTCATCTATCGGATTATGGTTTATATTAAACGGCCCATCTACGCCTCAAGGCAGTCCATCAGGAAGCAGTGAATATTCCGGTATAATTGCCGGTGCATTGTCCGGCCTGGCATATGCTTTCTTAATAATCACTATACGCAGCATTGCTGCAAAGTTTTCATCTCTTTTTATCATTTGCGTACAAAACATGACAGTCGCCCTCCTGCTGCTTCCGTTTATTTTAGATGTCCGGGTCTCATTAGAACATGTTCCCTACTTACTGACTCTCGGCATCATTCATTCCACAATTGCACCTCTTTTATACGTACAGGGTTTTCATACCGTCAAAGCAAACGAAGCAGCCATTCTGGGATATTCCGAACCAGTAGGCGCAATCATAGTAGCTTATATATTTCTGCATGAAATTCCCGGAAAAACTGCGCTGCTGGGCGGAGCGTTGATTCTCATTTCAGGATATTTAATTTTGAAATCGAAAATTGCACGATCTCAGGTTCCATAATCCCGTAATTACATAAAAAAATATTGTAGAATAAAACGGGGATTAGATTTAATAAGTAATATAAGATATGAAACTAACCGAAGAGACTATTGCAAAGATAAACCAGCATGCCCTGGAAGAATACCCCGATGAGTGCTGCGGTATATTAACAGGCACTATTAATACTCAGACTGTCCATTTATGCACGAACATCCAAAACCGCCTGCATAAAGAAGACCCTGCCCAATATCCCAGAGACGCGAGAACAGCCTATATGATAGAAAGGGAAGAGTTCGATACAATCATCGCCTCCGCCAACAGCAGGGGTGAGAATATAATAGCGCTGTACCATTCACACCCTGAACACGAAGCATTTTTCTCTGAAGAGGACCATGCAGCACAGACTGTTTTCGGAGAACCGGAGTTCCCCGATGCAGTTCATGTGATAATTTCTGTTATGAACAACAAAATCCAGGAAACCCGTTGTTACAAGTGGAACAGAGATACAGCAATATTTGACGCGTTAAACGATCTTATCTGAAGACGTGAGACTCTGATCATTGCCTGTACTCTCACCTGGACCGTCCACTCCCTGCTGTTCAACTTCCAGAACTTCCTCATTTTCGTGTTCGGCTTTACCGGCCAGCTCATCTTCCAGTTCATGAATGCGTCTTTTCTGTGACTTGGCAGTCTTAGATTTTTTCATCCACACGGGAACAACAAGGGCAGCTCCAGCCATAACTCCCACAAAGAAAGGTACTGCAAGCATGACAGGAAGAGACTGGGAAAGTTCCCAGCTCATAAACTTCAGTGTAATGTCCGCCTGATTTTGTGCAGTAAAGACAATTATTGCTACAGATATAAGTAATGCAAGAAAAAGAAACAATTTCATTATACACCTCCCCTCAGAATTATAATCGAGGAAGTGCCTAAAAATAAAGGCCGAATGATGATATTTTAATAATTAATAAATACAGTTAATAATTTTCCATTAAAAAAAACCGTGATACAATATATTTAAGAGGACTGAATATGATAAATCCATTAAAAAACTTAACCTTTGAGGTGATCAGATGAAAATATTGCTTGCCACAGATGGTTCGGAGTACTCTGAAGCGGCTGCCAGGTTTTTAACTAAATTCAACTTCACTCCCGACGATGAAATTAATATTCTTCATGCCATAAGCTGGGTACCCATTATGCATGAATGGGAATCGCTGGTAGCGGACTTTAATACAATAAGAGATGAGGTCGTACCAAAGATACTTGATTCAGCTTCTGAAATCGTCGAATCCACAGGCGCAAAAATCAGCACATCATTTACTGAAGGTCATGCTGACAAGGCTATAATAGATGCTGTTAAGGATTCAGGAGCCGACCTTGTCGTAATGGGTGCAAAGGGTGATAAAGGCCTTGTAACTCATTTGATCGGCAGTGTCACAAAACTGGTTGCAATCAACTCTCCAAAACCCGTTCTCATAGTAAAGCATCCCCATGAAGAAACGCCGGGCAAGTTTAAAGTTCTTTTCCCTACAGATGGTTCCGATCATTCAGTCTCCATAGGGAAATTTCTTTCATCCATGCCCTTTCCTGAAAACACCGAACTCTCATTGTTGAGTGTCATCTTCTCCGCTCTTTCAGATATCCCTGAGAGATTTTCAGTTGAGATTGATGACAGGATCAAGAACATTGTCGCCAGCACACGGGAGTCAGAATTCAGTGAATCCGATGAAGTCCTGAAGACAGCCTGTGATAACCTTTATAGTAAATTCCCCACAATTGAGAAAATGACGAAATTCGGAGACCCGCCTGCAGAGATATTAAATGCTGCAGAAGAATTAAACGCTGATTTAATCGTAGTTGGCACACGGGGCATGAGAGGGATCAAGGGAGTCATAGGAAGCGTGTCCAGGTATATACTTAGCCATTCGAAATATTCGGTTTTAATCGGCAAAACGTAAGGGCGGGTTTCAAACCCGCCCCTACATGTATACTATCCTTATGCCTGCATTGCGAGGACATCACCTGATATGCCTTCATTTTTTTGATGGTAGCGGATACAACCCCGAATTCATTGCCAATCTGGAGAAAACTTTAGATGCCGCTGAAGACGGGGACATCGAAGTATGTTCAGGAGCAGATGACATTTGCATGGCATGCCCCAGCCTGGAAAACAATGTTTGCAATAATAGTGAGAATTCGGACAAAGAAATTCGGGGAATGGACAGCTCGGCTATTGAATTACTAAACCTCTCCGAAGGCAGCAAAATAAAATGGAGTGAAATCAGATCAATGCTTCATCAAATGTTTCCCGCATGGCACAAACGCTACTGTCTTGACTGTCAATGGAGACACACCTGCCAGAAACTCTCCATCTTCAATGAACTGTCCGGTGCAGGATAATTACTCTTCACTTTCAAGTACGATTACATTCTGCGCCTGCAGACCTTTCGGACCTTTTACAACAGTGAATTGTACTTTGTTCCCTTCCTCAACAGAGCACACACTTTCTTCACACCGTATAGCACTGTAATGAACAGGTACTGCGCCGCCCAGATCGCGCTCAATGAGCCCCTCCCCCTCTTCATCGTCAAACCACTTAACAATACCCGTCTCGCAATCCGTCATCGCTCTTTCACGTCCCTTTCAAAAACTGTATACCCGGTAATTTATTTGCTTTCCAAGGCAGAATAAAAAAAATAATTATTTAGAAATGCAAAATATTACCTGCAAAAGTATTAAATTAATGCCTGACACATAATTTTATAAATATTCCCCGAAATAATTATTCCGATTATTATGAAGCAACGCCCTTTCCGCATTCTTTTTTTAACACCGGGCCCATTAATTGTCCAATATATTATTGTTACGCCGTTATTAGTTTTGTTTATTTTCGTAAAAAGATGGGGCAACAATAGAATTCCTGCAGAACAATACTATAAGGCTTTATTATTTCGTTTCGGACCAGCCTGAACGATTCACTAAGTAAATAAGGCATGCTGGCTAAACAAATTGGAAGCGGGACTGCCAGACAGTTTTTTCAAAAACAGTACGTATAAAAACAAGGTATAATGACACTAATTCCACGAATAACCCACAACGCATCAATTAGTTTAGCCAGCATGCCTTATTTACTTGGCAAGCCATATACTAACCAACATCCAGTCCCATTATTATGGCGTCCTCGGTAGGCTTCTTATAATAATCTCTTCTCCTGCCCACTTCATCAAACCCGAACTTTTCATAAAACCTGATCGCCGCTATATTCGACTCCCTGACTTCAAGAGTTAAGTTTTTTGTGTCCGGCTTTTTAATTCTTAATTCCTGAAGAGCAGCTTTTAACAGCATGCTCGCTATGCCCATTCGCCTGACTTCATGTTTTATAGCTATATCCATGACGTGGGTCACATCAAGAATCGTCCGGATGCAGATATATCCGACAATATCCTCTTGAAAGAAAGCTACTCTCAAAATAGCATCGATATTGTCAATTTCATATTTAAAAGAGCTCAGCTGCCAGGGTGTTGAAAAACAACGTGTCTCGATAGCATGGACCTGGTCAAGGTCTTTATGCCTCATTATTCTGATGCCTATCTTTTCCAATTGAGTTCCGCCTCTGATTTTCTTATGTAATAAGGCACAAGAGAAACCGGGTCCGTTGTAATGCCCTGCTTGATATGCTCTATCGCAATCTCCCCAACGGTTGATGCTGAAGGAGACATGCTTGTCAAAGGTGCAAAAATCGCTTTATCCTTAAGCTTTGACAAAATAAGTTCCCTGTAGGTCTTTGCCCCATCGCCTGTAACAACTACCGGCCCTTTAAACATTTCCAGCAGTTCTTCAGGGTTTATTGCAGTTTCAGGCATACTCTTTATACACTGGCTGTTTTCCCATTTATAAAACGCCGCGTAGACCTCATTCCTTCTGGCATCAAGCATGGGGCAAATCATATGAGAGCAGTAAGGCAGCGTCCTGGCAAAAGCATCAAGGGTACGCACTGGAACAAGAGGTTTCCCAGCTGCATATGACAACCCCTTTGCAGTGCTTAAACCTATCCTGAGGCCCGTAAAAGAACCGGGCCCGATTGACACGGCAAATGCATCAATGTCTTTAACAGAAACACGGGATGACTCAAGCAGCCATTGAATGGAAGGCATAAGCCTCTCAGCGTGGGCAACTCTGATATCTACCCGCACTTCACCTATCAGCCCCTGCTCATCATCAACAACCGCTGCGCTGCCTGCTATGGTAGCTGTCTCAATTGCCAGAACTTTCATGGTTATTTCTTCAGAATACTTTTAATTATAGTAATAACATTATTTCTGAAAGCATCCGGCTCGTGCCCTGTATTATGGGCCGTTACTCTAAGATTCCCGGCGATAACTAAAGTCGGCGTCTCGCTTACTTTATACGTCTGTGACTTGAGAATCGCCTCTCCAACTTCCTTTGCCTTATCACCAGCCCTCAATTTCCGGCTGAAATCAAAACCCATTCCAACATCAATTCCGATTGTTTCAACGACATCCACTTTACTCACGTCACGTTTTTCAACAAACACAGCCTTGAAAAGTGCCTGCTTCATTTCTTCACCCTTGCCTGCTTCCTCGGCCAGAAAAAATGCCTCTACCGCTTTTGAACTTTTCCCCCAGTACAACGGCACCGTAATCCACTTTATCTTTTTCGGGAAATTGCCCTTAATAACAGGGATCGACTTCTCAAAGTTATAGCAGTGACCGCAGTAAAAGTTTAAAAATTCAACAATCTCAACCTGCTTGCCGTCAAAAACAAATTCATGATCTGCAACCTGTTCGTAGTTGCCCTCAATTTTTGGTTTATCAGAAGCGTTTGCATAGACTCCGAACATACAAACAAAAAGGGCCAGGGCCATAATTCTTTTCATTTAATCAAATCCTCCTTAAACTTATAGTTATTATTTAAATGGAACCTCTGATAGATGCCCCTGCATATATGGGCCTTTCAGAAAGTTGTATCATCGAAATATTGTAACAATTATGTACCCTATCTCAAAACCCCTTTAATTATGACACTGAAAAATACCACGCTAAAAAACTTATAACCACTTCTGGTAATTGATTTTTTCAATCGATAGCACACGAATTTATTTATGTTCAGCAAAACACTTTCACATCTTCTTCACATTATTCATTATAATACAAGGATAATGCGTAGGGAATTGGTAACATAATTGTCTGTACTATCACATAGACTGTATCAGAACACTCATTGTACCTTCCCCTAAGACAATAATAATAAAGAAATAAAGCTACATAAGCTGCTGCACTGTGACATTGACTTCACAATTAGCTAAAAGCTATATTTAATGCTGGAGGTTTTTTTGGAAGAGAAAGAAAAAGAGAAGAAAGACATATTTGAATCCGCATGGCAGTCTCTTGCGTCTGTTAAGCTTGCAATATTTATTTTAATGGCATTAGCGCTCCTTTCAATTGTAGGAACTATCGTTGAACAGGGCGCTGATCCAGCCCAGAATATTAAGCTACTCGGTAAATTGTTCGGTGAATCTGTCGCTCCTACCGTTTATAATGTATTCGCAAAAATGGGTTTCATGGACATGTATGGTTCCTGGTGGTATGTCGGGCTTCTTGTACTGTTCAGTATCAACCTGGTAGTTTGCTCCATAGACCGATTTCCAAAAACATGGAAAGTCATCAACAAACCTCTGAGACCTTTGGGCGAAAATGCCATCAAAACCCTTCCGGTCAAAAAAGAACTGACCTTTAAGACCGATATTAACAGGGCAAGAGATGAGTTTGCCAATGCGTTAAGATCATTAAGATACAAAATACTCGAAGCTAATGAAGACGGCTCTGTACAGCTTTATACACAAAAAGGAAAGTATGCCCGTCTGGCAGTATATGTTGTGCACCTTAGCATAATTCTCATCTTCCTTGGAGCACTGGTGGGAATACAATATGGATTCAAGGGATATTTGAATCTTCCTGAAGGCCAGACCTCAAGCAGGGCGTATAAGTCCCCCACTGAACCTATCCCGCTTGATTTCACTATTAAATGCAACTGGTACGAAACTTTATACTATGAAGGTGGCGATACTCCTAAAGAATTTTCGAGCGAACTGGTCATCCTTGAAGACGGCAAGGAAGTATTGAAAAAAGTCATTGAAGTCAATGACCCGCTCATCTATAAGGGAATTACCTTTTATCAGTCCAACTACGGATACATGAAAGAGGCCGAGGGCTATTTCAGTCTCACAGTTACACCTGATGGTGGACAAGAGAAAAAGCTGTGGCTCAGACTCGGTGACACCTTTGAAATTCCAGGCACCGGAGTTACAGGAACGATCATTGATTTTTCACCTGCACTATCCCGCGACCCATACAGCGGGGAATTAACTACATATGCTGAGATGATGGTCAATCCTGCAGTTGCAATAGAATTCAATGTACCCGGGAAGGACAAATTCAAGGGATGGATACTGAAGCGTTATCCTGAAACCGGCCAATTTCCAGATGGCAGTGAAATCATATTTGATGATTACTGGGGAGTTGAGTACACCGGTCTTCAGGTCGCAAAAGACCCCGGGATATGGCTAATTTACCTGGCTTCTATTACGATGTCTTTTGGGCTTTATATATGCTTTTTCATCAGCCACAAGAAAATCTGGGTACATATTGTCAGTGATAAAAAATCTGTCAGCGTTGCTGTTGGAGGATCTACAAACAGAAACAGGCTGGCCTTTGAAAAAGAAATTGAAAGATTAATATCCCGTGCATCGAAAGCAATAGAGGGAAGGAGTAAAAATGAATAGCTCATTATTCTTTGATATATCAGCAGGCGCCTATATTGCCGCCATGATAACATATGTAATATTTCTTGTCGTCAGGAGCAAAACTGTCGGCATAGTTGCCTCAACCATTACAATTCTCGGGTTTGTCTCTCAGACAACAGCCCTGGCAATTAGATGGGTCAATTCATACTATTTCTGGATGTCATCCCACCCTCAGTCTGGATTATATGAAGCACTGCTAAGGGCAGCTCCTTTGCGTAACTTATATGAATCTTTAGTATTCTTTGTATGGTCACTGATCCTGGCACACATATTAATAGAGTTCAAATACAAGAACCGCTCTCTCGGAGCATTTGTTACACCGGTGGCAGCGATGGCCCTGCTGTTTATTGATATATCAGGAACCTCCAAAGCGATACAGCCGTTAATACCGGCACTGCAGTCTAACTGGCTGCTCTTCCATGTGCTGCTGAGTTTCCTCGGATATGCGGCCTTTGCCATATCATTCGGAGCCGGCGCAGCTTACCTTATCACAGTAACAGAGTCCAAGAAAGAATTACCATATTTATTCGGAAGTATAATCATCGGAATTTTCCTGGCAATCTTGATCGGGATGGGAATTGACTTCCTGAGTCTTTCGGGGGCCGAACGTGCCAACCTTATTCAAAACCACTGGCTAAAAGCAACTATTCGAAGTGATTCCGGTGGGGTCGCTACGGCCAGCTGGGTCATTGCGATCGGGTTTGTTGCTGCTGTCTGGCATTTAGGCCTGAGGTTAAAAGGTGCGCTTGCAAAACTGGACGTAACAGCAATAATGCTTGACGACATTGCTTACAAAAGCATAGCCGTTGGATTTCCTCTGTTCACAGTTGGCGGCTTGATCATGGGTGCAATATGGGCAAACAGCGCATGGGGTAAATACTGGACATGGGATCCTAAAGAAACCTGGTCACTTATAACATGGTTTGTATATGCACTATACCTGCATGCCCGCTATGTTGGAGGATGGAGAGGGAAGCGTGTTGCAATACTGGCAATTGTTGGTTTCGTAGCCGTGGTATTTACTTACCTCGGAGTTAACCTCGTGCTCTCCGGGCTTCATGCTTATGGCGGGTAGTATTTAATCTGATTAATTGCTGAGAGGTACAGAGCATCAGCTTTGTACCTCTTTTTTTGCCTCGCAGCAGAAATAAAGCCTGTTTCCCGAAAATCCTTTCTTGCTGTATAATGAAGAATGCTGTACTAAATCTGATAAATGAGTACAGCAAATACACTCATACCCCACAAATCATAATTGTATTAACGCATTCAGAGGGATCATGCCAACATGAAACACATGGCTGTGTGGAAACTGGTTTCTTTTGTAATTCTACTGCCGGTTATTATGATAACCTTCGGGTGCAGTGCGGCCCCTGAACAAGAAACAGAACTTAAGGGCCTTTCTAAAGAAGTAACATTCTGTCATTCATCCCGCCTGGACACGCTCCTTCTTATTGCTCACGAACTGGGCTATTTGCAGGAAAACGGCATAAAGGCAACGTTAAAGCAGTTTTCAACTGGCGGGCACTCCATAGACCAGATGATTAACGGGGAATGTGATATTGCTGTATGCGGCAACAACCCTTTTGTCTTTCAGAGCTTTCGTTACAATGACCTGAGGATTATTGCATCAGTTGGCGACTCCGCAAACAGCTCAAGGATTATTGCCAGGAAAGACAGGGGAATTGAGACCCCCAAGGACCTTAAGGGCAAAAAAAT
The DNA here is from genome assembly GCA_003354025.1 of Nitrospirota bacterium. Lineage (GTDB taxonomy): Bacteria > Nitrospirota > Thermodesulfovibrionia > UBA6902 > UBA6902 > Glo-13. The sequence goes on along the minus strand of PIVU01000036.1, from coordinate 1,181 downwards.
AGCTGCCCAGCGGGGCACGGTCTTCCACTTTTTCCTTTCTCTTTTTCTTGCAAAAAACGGCCTGACCACACAGGATGTATCACTCTCTTTTACAAGGGCTGAAGATTTAAACATGGAATCCGCATGGGCCGAATTTGATGCAATATCATTAAAAGAGCCCTATAGTACGAATGCAATTAATTTCCTAGGGAACAATGCCGTCGTATTCGAAGATAAGGGTCTGGTACATCAATCATTTAATGCTGTCACACAGAATCGCTTTATTATAGAGAATCCGGAAGCAATAAAAGGTATTTTGAGGGCCTTAATAGCTGCGGAAGAATATGCTAAAGACTCCCCGAAGCATTCATTCACATTAATATCAAAAACTCATTCATATGATAGCACCAGATGGAACGGCATTATGGCTGATATCAACACGGAGGTTACACTAAAACAGTCGCTTCTTATTACCCTGGAAGACTCAGCGCGATGGATGATGCGGGAAAATTTAGCATGCGAGATAACAGGCCCGAATTATCTGGACTTTATATATACTGATGGGCTCAGTTCAGTGATGCCTGAAAAGGTCTCTATTATAAAATGACTATCAAAAGAAAAATTCTGACTATAACAATCCTGCCTTCGGCTCTTATTGCCGGTCTTGTGCTCGCCCTGCTTCTTTCCTATTCAACTGTTTACGAGACAATGAGAAAAGACCGTATGGGGGAAAAAATTCAGCAGGGTGTTTTTCAGCTGAACATATTAACCTCCAACTACATTATGTACCCGTCAGAGCGGCCGAAGCAGCAATGGGTCCTTCAGCATAAATCTATCCAACATCTTATAAACACAATATCGTTTCAGAATGATGAAGAAAAAAGACTCTTGAGCAATATCCGGGATAAACACAGAGAAATCAATGCCGACTTCCAGGAACTCACCGCTATTTATGAATCCCCGGAATCAGTTCAGGATAAACAGCAGAGTACCATTTCATATGAGGAGAGGTTAAAGGGGCAGCTGTTAATTCATACAGATGCAATGGTATCAGACACTGTCCGCCTGAGCGATCTAAATTATGCTTCATTGTTGAAACATTTAAGAAAAACTTCGCTTATTGTCATATCCTCTTTTATCGCTGTTATGATCATCATGTTGATTATCTCCTACATTGTTGGGAGGAGTATTTTCCGTCCAAT
>PIVU01000207.1 GCA_003354025.1 Nitrospirota bacterium | reverse complement strand
AATCGCTTGACTGAAGAAGTCATTGAAGCACGGGAAATCATTATGGAGCAGGCAGAGGAAAAAAACCGCTTGATGGCCCGATACTCCTCGGATGCTATTATCACAATTGACAGAAGCGGCATCATTAAACAATGGAACCCCAAGGCGGAATCTTTATTCGGCTGGTCGAGTCAGGAAACCGTTGGATTGATGTCAGGCGACACGATAATGCCTCCAACGTACCAGAGTACATATCGCGAATCTCTTAAAAAGGGGGGAGTGCCAGAAAGCAATGCAGCAATTAACCAACAGATTCAAACATCAGCTTTTCATAGGGATGGACATGAGTTCCCTGTCGAGTTTTCCATCTCACCGGAGTCGTCCGACAATGACGGCGGACTTATCGCAATTGTCCGTGATCTTACCAATCTCAGGAAATCCGAAGAAGAACTCAGGAAATTTAAGTTTATAAGTGATAATTCCAGCGACGCGCATTTTTTAGTCAATCGGGACGCAAAATTTGAGTATGTTAATAAAACTGCATGCAGGATGCTGGGTTATTCTGAGAATGAGCTATTGACATTGCGGGTACCTGATGTTGATATCTTGTATGACATTGAAAAATATCAGGAACTTTTTGACATGGTACAAAAAGACACCTTAAATCCAATAGAGAGCATAAACAAGCGAAATGACGGAACATTATTCCCCTCAGAAATTACTGTTACAGGGTACCGGATTGATGGTGAAAATTTTATATTTGCAGCTCTTAGAGATATTACGGGACGTAAAAAAATAGAGGAGAGGATAAGCTTTTTGGCACAAGTATTAGATACGTCTCCCATATCTGTAATAGCTACTGATAAGGAAGGAAATATTACGTATGTTAATCCTTCCACTGAAAAACTGTATGGTTATAGTAGAGAGGAACTGTTTGGGAAAAATCCGATCATGTTTAATGCTGAACCAAATACTGAAGCAATACAAAAAGATATCTTTGACACAATAAATCAGGGGAATGTATGGACCGGAGAATTACTTAATAAAAACAAAAAAGGCAATACATTATTTCTCAAGTTAACGGTATACCAATTATTGGACAATAAAGGTGATTTCGTCGCACTAGTTGGTTACCAGGAGGACATTACTGAGAGAAAACGAGCAGAAAAGCTGTTTGAAATATCTTCTATCTCAACAAAGAAGGGAGACGCGGGATTAGATAGTGTGCTTGATTCCCTGGGTATGCCGGTGAGCATGCAGGACACAGATTTTGTAGTCCTATATCAAAACAGGCACCACAGGGACATTGTCGGTGACTGTACAGGGCAGTATTGCTACAAAGCATATCATGGAAGGGACAGTGTATGTAAAAGATGCCATCTTGCATTGGCATTTGAGGATGGACAGTCTCATCAATTGCAACAGTCAAGAACCACAGATAGCGGAACCAGGTACTCTGAAATAACAGGCACTCCAGTAAGAGATTCAAAGGGTAAAATCATAGCCGGGATAGAAATAGTGAATGATATTACCGAGCGTAGAAAGTTGGAGCAAGAGATAGTAAACATGTCGAGGTTCCCCTCCGACAATCCTTCACCTGTACTTCGTGTAACGAATGACTTAACGATTCTTTACGCTAATAAAGCAAGTCAGCCGTTATTGCAAGAGTGGGAAAGCGCTGTTGGGAAACACATGCCTGAAGAATGGCGTGAGCTAATAGCGGATTCAATAAAAATGTCCAGCATTATAAGTATTGAGATTATGTGCAGGCAGTCCTGCATTTTGTTCATTATTTATCCTGAAGCAAAAGAGGGGTATGTTAATTTGTACGGTACTGATATTACCGATCGTAAGCAGGTGGAGAAAAAACTTCAAAAAGCAAAAGATGAACTGGAAGTGATAGTAGGAAAGCGGACAATTGAACTGCAGGATACCGTTGAACTTCTCCGGAATGAAATTGTTGAACGTGAAAAGGCAGAGCAGGCAATGCGTCTTACGCAGTTTTCTGTTGATCATACGGGGGATGCTGCTTTCTGGATGGGGCCGGATGCCCGATTTATTTATGTTAACGAGGCAGCGTCTAAATTGATTGGCTATTCATCTGAAGAGCTGTTATCCATGACGGCCTTTGACTGTAACCCGAGTTTTAGCAGAGTGACATGGTCAGAACACTGGAAAGAAATCAAAAACAGGGGCACTTTTACTTATGAATCAAGTATTCGTCATAGAGACGGAAGGATGGTCCCTGTAGAGATCACACCTAATTTCATAGAGTTTGAAGGCCGTGAATATAATTGTGGTTTTTTAAGAGATATTTCAGAGCGAAAGTTTGTAGAAGAGCAAATGAGGACTTCACTGAAGGAAAAGGACGTGCTTCTAAGAGAGGTACACCACAGGGTCAAAAATAATCTGCAGATTGTTTGCAGTTTATATAATCTTCAGAGTCGTTACATTAAGGACAGGGAAGCTTTTGGAATGATGAAGGAATGCCAGAACCGGATAAGGGCCATATCTCTTGTACATGAAAATCTTTATCATTCAGAGAATATGTCCAGTATAAATTTTAGAGTTTATGTTGCCAAACTTATAAGCAGCATAATCAGTTTTTATGAAATTAAACCTGACCAGATTAAGATTAAGTTGGATATTGAAGACATATGTCTTGATCTCAATACCGCTATACCCTGCGGGCTGATAGTAAATGAAATCGTTGCTAATTCACTGCTGTATGCTTTTCCAGATGGCAGGAAGGGTGAGGTTTCCACAGTTATTCGGTATTCCGGTGAAAATGAAATAGAATTTGTGCTCAGTGATAACGGAGTTGGTATCCCCGATGAGTTAATGAAAAAGAATAAACAATCACTGGGCCTGCATATAGTTGATGTTTTAGTAAAACAAATTCAAGGTAAAGCTGATATTAATAATAGCAATGGAACCAGGTTCCATCTTGTTATTAGGGAGGGAAAATGATTGCAAAAGCAAGAGTAATGATTGTAGAGCGAGAGGCTATTGTTGCAGATGACATAGAAAATAATCTGGAAAAATTTGGCTATGCTGTATCTGCAGTGGTCTTGTCTGGAGAAGAAGCTGTTAGAAAGGCCGGGGAGGACTCACCTGATTTAGTATTGATGGAAATGCTTCTGTCTGGTGAAATAGATGGCATTGAAGCGGCTTCAAGGATAGCTGAAGAATTTAATATTCCGGTTGTATTCATAACCAGTGTGTCTGACAAAACAACTATAGAAAGAGCAAAAAAGGTGAAACCTTACGGTTTCCTGATTAAACCGCTGGATGAAGATATGTTAAATGCCACCATAGAAATGGCCATCTACAGACACAGAAATGAAAGACAGAAGCAGCCTGAAGATAATAATGAAGTTGTATCAAAAGAGAATAGGGCAATTGTAAAAAGTACTGAAGCAGGATTGAAGGCTGAATGGACAAGGGCTACATTTATTTTAAAAAAGGAGCACCTTGATAAAATTAAGACCCAGGCTTACTGGGAACGTAAAAAAGTGAAAGATGTTGTAGAGGACGCATTTGATTATTATTTTGAAAACAGAAAGAGCAACTCCGGTGTGAGATAGCCACTAAAAGCATTTTTATCATTTGTAAGCGTACTTACTCTTTTCACAAAACTAAGATTGATCTAAAAAACACCTCCTGCGACTGGTTAGTCAGGGCGGGTATTGTATGCTATTATCTTCCAGAAACGCCTGGTCCCTGATAAACATCGATTAAGTTGAATAAAGTGAAATACGTGATACAATTTAGCATGGAAACGTAGGGGGTGGGAAAATGCTAAATAAAGACAAAAACAGCAACAGACTATCTGTCAAAACGCCTGTTAATAAATTGTTGGACCATAAAATGCGTCTTACACAATTTTCTATTGAACAAAACGCTGATGCTGCTTTCTGGATGGGGCCGGATGCCCGGTTTATTTATGTGAATGAGGCAACGACCCATATGCTCGGCTATTCACGTGAGCAGCTATTGTCTATGACAGTCCATGATATCAATCCCCAGTTCCCCAGAGAGGCATGGCCCGAACACTGGAAAGAAGTCAAAGAGCGGGGTACATATACTTTTGAATCAAACCTTCGGGCAATAGACGGTAAGATGATTCCGGTAGACATTACACCTCACTTTCTGGAGTTCGAAGGCAGGGAGTATAATTGCGCTTTTGTAAGAGATATTTCCGAACGAAAATTGGTAGAAGAGCAAATGAGGTCATCACAGAAGGAAAAGGACGTGCTTCTCAGGGAGGTACACCACAGGGTTAAAAATAACCTGCAGATTATATGCAGCTTATATAACCTGCAGAGCGGGTATATTAAAGACAGGGAAGCTTTCGGAATGGTGAAGGAATGCCAGAATCGTATCAGGGCCATATCTCTTGTGCATGAGAGTCTATATCATTCTGAAAACATGTCCAGCATTAATCTCAGAGAATATGTTCCCATACTTGTTTGCAGCCTGATTAATTACTATGAAATCGGTCCCGACCAGATTAGGGTGAAATTTGATATTGAAGATACTTTTATTGACCTGAACACTGCTGTACCATGTGGTTTAATAGTGAATGAAATTGTTGCCAATTCTCTGCTATATGCCTTCCCTGACAGAATGAAGGGCGAAGTTTCCATAATTATCAGGCCATCCGGGGAGGGTGAAATAGAATTTATGCTCAGCGACAATGGCATTGGGATCCCGGACTGGCTGATACAGCCGGAAAAACAATCGATGGGCCTGCATTTAATAGATGTATTAATATCACAGGTTAAAGGCAGGCTTCGCATTAATAATCAGAATGGGACCCGGTTTCATATTGTGTTGAAAGAGGAAAAATAATTACAGCAGCAAGAGTAATGGTTATGCGTGGAACTCCAATGCACCTCTGCATTTGTTTATGCTGTCTCTTAAGTTGCTAATGTCTCTGGATATTTGGTCAAGAAACATGATCATGTCTTCTCGCTCTTTTCCTTCCTTCTGGACCATGACCTCAAGGGCGTTAATGTTTGTGTCAAAGGACTGAAACCGTTCCATTAATATCTGATGCAGCTGAGCAGACGCAGCTTCAACCAGTTTGGTGACATACTGGAATTTGAAGTTTTCACGATAGTTTTCAAAATGGAAAACAATGGAGTTTTCCGTTTCTCTTTTTATGAGCTTAAAGCCGTCGGCAAGTGCATGCATTTGTTCCTCTTTATCGGTCTCCGGGGCCTTTTTGAAGACTTTCTTGACGAGGTTAATTGTGGAGTACAAGCCTAATCTTACTACAGCCTCTGTCTTTACTTTGGCAGTATACTGCAGAGCGGCGGTAGAAGACGGCAGCGCAAGTCCGGTGATCCT
>PIVU01000035.1 GCA_003354025.1 Nitrospirota bacterium | reverse complement strand
GTGAAATTCGGCACAATTTTCTGGATAGTCGAAATTACTTCATGTATGGTATAGTTTTGGACAATATGCTCCAAATCAGCAATATAGTCATTCATGTCATTGAGAGAGGGTGCTTCAGGAACTGCTATCCTGATTTTGTCATGAAAGGTAGGGATAGCTTTCTCTGATGTATCAAATAGTTCCTCATAAAGTTTTTCTCCAGGCCTTAATCCGGTGTATTCTATCATAATTTCCTTGTTCGGAACAAATCCTGAGAGCCTGATGAGGTTTTCTGCAAGATCGGTAACTTTGATTTGACTGCCCATATCAAGAACAAAAATTTCACCGCCTTTACCAAAGGAGGCTGCTGAAAGAACCAGTTGAACTGCTTCCGGAATGAGCATGAAATACCTCTTTATGTCCGGGTGAGTGACTGTCAAAGGTCCACCTTGTTTAATCTGCTTCTTGAATGTTGGAACAACGCTTCCATTGCTTCCAAGTACATTTCCGAACCGGACCGCTGTAAATTTAGTCGAGGATAAGGCATTCATGCGAATGGTAAGAAATTCAGCAACACGCTTTGTAGCGCCCATTATGCTTGTAGGGTTTACAGCCTTATCTGTTGATATCATTACAAAGCTCTCTGCATTATGCCGTGATGCGGCATCAATTACATTTTTAGTCCCGAACACATTGTTTTTTATTGCTTCGATAGGATTGAACTCCATCATGGGAACATGTTTATATGCAGCCGCGTGAAAAATAATCTGAGGTTTGTATTTGCGAAATACATAATCAATTGCAGAACTGTCTATTACGTCGGTTACAACAGGGATTACATTAATGTGAAAATCGCCATTGATTGTTTCGCCTTTGAGTTCCTGGTCGATTTTGAACAAGCCATTTTCATGTCTATCAAGCATAATCAGGTTAGTCGGGCAGTATTCCAGTATCTGTCTGCAAAGCTCTGAGCCTATTGAACCGGCAGCTCCGGTCACGAGCACGGATTTGTTTTCAATATAGTCTCTGACGGATTTAATATCGGTTCTGACGGGTTCTCTCTGCAGAAGGTCTTCAAGAGAGATTGGCTTCATATGTGAAATGCCGATCTGTGCATTTAAAAAGGAGACCAGTTTCTTTTCAGAAATATACCCCAGTTTGACGAGTTTTGACCCGAGCATTCCGCCTTCCTTTTTTTGCAGAGCAAGGGCTTTATGTACTTTTTCTTCTGTTACAAGGTTTGCCTCTATTAATCTTTTCCCTAATTTTGCTGCTATAGTTATTTTACCGTCAAGAATGTCGTTGATTCCCGGCAATTTCTTGATCGGGATATTAAAGGACTTCGCGAGTTCATATGTTCTTTTAATATTTACGTCTGAGGAGGATAGAGTGATCAGAATTTCGTCAGGCCTGGTATTCTCAATAACAGAGGGCAGGGAGCTGATTTGACCGAAAATTGGAACCCCACTGATTGTAAGGTCTTTTTTGAAGGGGTCTTCATCAATAAACCCTATTGGCTCATAGGATGAATTTGGATTATGTTTAATATCCTTGACAATTTTTTCTCCAGCATCTCCAGCCCCGACAATAAGGATTGTTTTTCCTGAAGGTTGAGAATGCACATATTCTCTGAAAACCCGTATGAAGAGCCTGCTGCCTCCTGAAAAAATAATAAGCAGAAGCCAGTCAAGAACATATATCGATACAGGATAGGATGTATTGCCGATAATGTATCTCACGATGACACAAAATACAATGCTGCCTATAGATACGGACTTAATTATTTTTATCATGTCAGTGACGCTTGAATAGCGCCACAGGTCTTTGTAGAGACCTGCACGGTAATAAAAAATAAGTCGTATGAGCAGGAGGAAAGGGGCGTAGTAAAGCATCATTTTCACATACTCAGGTGAAATGAAAGAGTCAAACCTTATTACAAATGCAAGGTAAAGGGCAAGTGCGGCCTGCGACAGGTGAACAAGAATAACAGCGGTACGCCTGTTTTTGACAACTATTTCTTTAAAGAACTGGTATAGATTTGTTACGATTGAGCTCATGATTAATACTTTTTACGTTAGTTAGTGAAATAATATGTTTAATTATCTTCGAAGAAATTACAAATTGTATCTGTAATATATTTCGTAGTATCATCAGATTGCAGTGGTTCCATAGGAAGCGAAAGAACTTCTTCCGTTGCAGTTTCCGCATTTGTCAGCTGTCCGTGGTTAATTGATCTACCATCAAATACTTTCATTTTGTGTAGAGGGAAAGGGTAATAAACCATAGTAGATACACCTTTCTCTTTAAGATAGGTCTGTAATTTTTGACGAAGGGATGTTCGTACTGTATATTGGTGATACACATGACCTTCCGGCAGGGAGCCCGTATGAGGCAGAGTCAGATTAGAGATGCCAGAGAGATTTTTGCTATAAGTTCCTGCAATGTGTCTGCGACGTTCATTGAATTCATCAATGTATTTGAATTTTGCAAGTACTATTGCTGCCTGAAGAGTATCTATCCTTGCGTTATATCCTATGTGGTCTACGTTATATTTATCTTTTCCTCCATGCCTGAGCAGCATACGAAGGAGTTCCATGATGCTATCATCATTAGTTGATATCATGCCGCCGTCACCAAAGCCGCCTAGGTTCTTGGAAGGGAAAAAACTAAAAGCTCCGGTATCCCCGATGGATCCGAGTTTACTGTTTTTCCAGCCGCCTCCGAATGCCTGAGCTACGTCTTCAATAACGAACAGATTGTGCTCTCCGGCAATTCTCATGATTTCGTCCATGTTGCATGCCTGACCATAGAGGTGAACTGGCAATATTCCTACTACGTCCTTATTAGAATTTATATAGTCTTCTATCTGGTTGGTATCCATATTAAATGATACGGGGTCGATGTCAACAAAAACCGGCGTGGCTCCGGATCTTAAAATTGCATCGCCGGTAGCCGTAAAAGTAAAGGAAGTAGTTATTACCTTGTCAGTCTTACTGAAATATTCCTCGTTTCTTAGCTTTATGGATGATGCTCTTAGAGATAAAGTAAGAGCATCAGTTCCGGAACAGCAGCCGATACAATGTTTTGATCCTAAATAGGATGCAATACTATCTTCAAGTTCCTTGACTTCTGGCCCCAGAATCCATCGCTGGTGATCGAGGCACTTTTTAATCGCATCATCTACTGCGGTTTTCATATATTCATATTCGAGTTTTAAATCGAGCATAGGGATTTGCTTCATGACCTGAATTATTCTCCTGTAATCAGTAAATTGTTATTGTCTAATGAATAATTTCTTGAGCACTCACTGCAATGGGCCCGGTTTTCGATTAAGTCAAGAGGAACCCCGCATTTGCAAGCCCACCCTTTAAGTACTGCCGGTACTCCTGCAACAATCGCATGATCAGCCACATCTTGCTTTACAACAGAACCGGCTCCGATTAATGCATATCTTCCAATAGTAATTCCACAAATTATAGTGGCGTTTGCTCCAATTGTTGCCCCCGTTTTAACTAGAGTCTCCTGAAATTTGTTCTTTCTTTCGACAAATGCTCTTGGATTATATACATTGGTGAAAACGCAAGAGGGCCCGCAGAATACACCATTTTCAAGAGTTACTCCTTTATATATTGATACATTATTTTGAACTTTGCACTTGTCTCCTATTGAAACGTCGGGGCCTACTGTAACATTTTGTCCTATTACACAATTACTGCCAATCCGGGTGCCTGAAAGAAGATGTGAAAAGTGCCATACCTTTGTGTCTTTACCGATTGATACATTGTTATCTATGTAAGAACTTTCATGAACGGAATAGTTAACTGTACCTGCAGAGTTAATTGAATTCCCAAGCATTGCATTCTCGGCTTGTTCAAGAACCTTTAGGACACTAAGTCCCTCATTCCCGTCAGTTAATGGTTGTTTTCTTTCCCTGACACAGTCCGAGAAATGCATTAACTCCTCTTTTAAGGGCTCTTTTTTGTCAATTTCAACTACAATGGAATCGGCCTTTTGAGCAACTGGAATTTTCCCGTTTTGCCATTCTATTCTATGTGGATACAGCAGTAACTTGTCCTGGCTCATGTCATCAAATACCACCATTGCTTTTGATCCGACAACAACCAGTTTCTGCTCTTTAAAAGGGTGCAGCCAGCTGACAAAAATATGGCTTTTAACTCCATTTTTAAACTCAATAGAAGTCAATGTTGTATCATAGACTCCATCACTAAGATAATCTCCACCATGAGCTGATACATGCACTGGATTCTCATTAATTAGTGATAGAATTACCGAGATATCATGGGGCGCAAAACTCCATAGAATGTTCTCTTCTGTCCTGAGCTTTCCTATATTCAGCCGGTTAGAATAAATGTATTGGATTTTACCGAGTTCACCGGTTGAGATCATTTGTTTAAGTTTAATAACAGCTGGATGAAACTGCAGGATATGTCCGACCATAAGGACTCTGCTGTGCTGCTTGGCGAGTTTTACAAGCTCTTCACCCTTTTCAACAGTGAGAGACAGAGGTTTTTCAACAAACACGTCTTTGCCGGCAAGCAATGACTGCTTGACAAGATCATAATGGGAAACTGCAGGAGCAGCTATAGCAATAGCTTTTATGTCTGGAGATGTGATTATTTCATCAACGGATGTTGTGTAGTTTGTATCTGGATAACTTTTTCTGCGTTCATCGACCATGTCCTGAGACAGATCACATGCTGTGTGAAGAACATTGAGTTCGTACAGATTGCGTAGAATATTTTTGCCCCAGTAACCGAGGCCTATAAGACCAATTGATTTATCCTGTTGTTTCATAATAGAGAGTATATCGTTTTTTCTAAGTTAATGTTAATAATGAATAAGCATTGCTGATACTATTTTGTTGCTATGAGTATTATACGTTTAATATATAAGTGTTTTTATCATAATGCCAAATATTGCGAAAATGAATATAAGTATAAATATAATTAAGTAAGGACTCTGCCTTTTGTTGGAATAAACGTAGGGATATGATGGTGGTATATTGGTATGGTTAGCGTTTGTTGGTATGGTTGCTTCATTATATAAAATAGATATTTGCTCATATGCATCATTGATTTTTCTCGTCTTTGATTCACTGGAAATATCTACATTATTTCTGTCCGGGTGAAATATATGAAGAAGCATATTCCTTCTGCGTTTAATCTCTTCAATAGCAGTTCCCTCCGGGACACAGAGGGTCAGGAATGGATTGTTGTGCTCTTCAGATATAAGGCGACTAAATATCATATGTGAAAGCTGTTTGAGTTCATCCAGTGAGTATCCAAATTTATCAAGGTCTGAATTATCATTATATGTATCACCAAGCAGCTCTACAAGGGTATCGAATTTTCTTGATGCATCACTATGAAGTTCCTCAAGGCTGATATTGTTGTGAATGCGCTTTGAAAGTGATGCGACACTCAGAAGTTTGAGCTCTGTGCTGGTTACGGTATCAGAGATTTGTTGTTCACCCATTAATCATCGTCAGTTTATATTAGATTAACTTTTTCTGTTTTCCCTTTTCAAACACATAAGGAGAACAGTAATAGTCTGACGAATATGTATATTTGGACTTCAGGTCAACTCCGTTAAGAATAAAGCCGAGTGTATTGGCATTAACACTGTGCAAGGCTTTTTGGGTCTGCACAAGAGCATCTGCAGGTGTATTATGGGCCCTTGCAACGACAATTACAGATCCTACAACGGTTGAAAGAATAAGGCTGTCAGACATTCCCAGTACCGGTGCTGAATCAAATATTATGTAATCATAAGTAGCTGAAAGTGCATCAATAAGATCATTCATTCGTGATGAACTGATGAGTTCAGATGGATTTTGAGGGACAGGGCCTGCTGTAATGACATCAAGTCTTTCAATTGAAGTTTTCTTGATTAAGTCACTAAACTCGGATTCGCCTGCAAGAAATGTAGAAAGGCCTGTTGCATTATCAAGGTTAAATATTCCATGAACATCCGGTCTTCTGAGGTCAGCGTCTACAATAATTCCTTTTTCCTGTGAAGTCATGATACTTCTGGCGATACTTACCGAAATAATAGTTTTCCCTTCCTGAGCCATAGGACTAGTGATAAGAAAGAGCTTGGGAGTCTTTGTGTTTGTATATTGAATTCGAGTACTCAAATATCTGAATGCCTCTGAAAAAACTGCTTTGTCAAAATCTGCAGTACTTTTTGAACTGCCGCTGCCGTTTGAATGTGCCAGTATAAGGTCTTTCGGGTTTGTACGGGTTATTGGTACTTTGCCAATGACAGGAAGAGTAGATATTTTCTCTATATCCTCATCATTTTTAATGGAGGTATCAAAGTACTCAATGAAGAACGCCAGGAATACTCCCCCAAAAAGTCCCAGTATAATTGATAGCGCAATATTATAAAGCGTATTTGGCTTATATGGTGTTTTCGGGATTTGTGCTCTATCGAGAATTTGGATATTACTCTCTGTTAAAGCTGCACTTATGTCGACTTCCTTGAGCCGCTGCAGAAGTGTGCTGTATAATTCCCTGTTTATTTCGACATCTCTCTTCAGGGATTGGAATTCGATCATATTTTGCTGGAAAGAGGTCACGTCGTTGCGAAGTTTGTCTATAGTAGAAGACAATAGGTTTTCTTTTTGCAAGGCCAGTTTATAATCAGAATGCAGTGTGTTAATGATCTTCTGTTCTTCCGATCCGATTCTGTTCTTCAGCCGCTCAATCTGATCTTTCAGCCGAATCATTTTAGGATATTCCGGAGTATGTATTTTTAGAAGGTCAAAGTATTCTGACTCCAGCTTCGCATATTCCATAGTGAGCGAACGTATCATGGTATTATCGAGAACAATACTGTAATCAATACCGGCCTTATTTACCTCTTTGAAAATTGCTTCGCTTGAAATCCTTTGGGAAGTTGCGGTGTTGAGTTCTGTGGTAAGACTGGAAAACTTCCTGCTCAGAAGGTTTTCATAGTCTTCATCGTTTCTGGTGAAAAGGAACTGGCTTTTTGCAACATAATCGTTAAGTTTACGCTCTGATGTGTTGAGCTTCTCACGCATGTCCTCGACTTCTTTTTGAAGCCTTATGCCTCCAAGTTCTGTTGGTTCAAGCTTACTTTCCTCTGTTAATTTAACGTATTCATCTGCAATTTTATTGGCTGCATTTGCCGCGAAAACTGGATCTTCTGAAGAGAATTCAATATTAACCAGACTCGATTTTTTTATTGGAGCGATCTCTAGTCCGCGCATTATTGTGCCTATTGATAGCTGTGTTTTTCGTGGTTTGGGGGACTGAGTACTGCTGTCATTTTCAGACTTCTTGAAAGAGTTTATTGCGGCAAAGATGAAATTGGCTTTTTGAGGTTGCGGAGCTTCCAGTAAAGGTGCTCTGGTTACAACTCTTTGTGCAAGATTACGGCTTCGTAACACATTATACTCTGTTTCAAGTTTACGCCCCTCTTTATAAACGTCTTCGAATTGGACTAGCGTTGTTTTGCCTCCATGAAGCTTTATAGTTGTCATGGCTTTATATGAAGGGGTTAATAATAGTGATGCAACTGTTCCTACTGTGACAATTGTAATTAAGAAAATAATAACGACCCATTTTCTTCTATGTAAAATGTCCAGGTAATCTCTTAAATGAACCTGCTTTTCTTCGTTTTTGTAATAGGGTTCAGTAATGACGGGGGTCGAAATCTCCCTGCTTAACACATGTTCAGGTTTATTCGTGACTACTGGCTGTGAGTTTGATCTCAGTTGTGCTGCTTTTTCAATTGCTTTTTCAATTTTGCTCATTTACTTCTCCATCAAGTGTCAATTTCGCTGCTCTTCATCAATATGAAAGTTTGGCAGTACCTAATTCTATAGGCCGCCGCTGAGTGAGGCTTTTCCAATACTAACTGCTCCGCTTATAGATCTTATGAATTCCTTAATAGTGCTTTTAGGAACGATCACTATATCATTATCAGTTAAAACAAAATCGGGGGTTTTTTCAGAGATAATTGAATTATAATCAACAGGTATAACCTCTCTTCTTTCTTTTCCCGTATCTCTGAATACTTTTATCCCGCTTGGAATTGCAACAGAATCTAAACCCCTTGCCATGCTGATAGCCTGAGTTAAAGTTGTTTTACCCTTCATAGGAAAGGAACCCGGAGATCTGACGGCTCCGTCAACGAACAGTGTACCGCCAACTGGAATGTGAATGACATCTCCAGCGAATACCGCTACATTTAAGGATATATTCCCTTTGACCAGTAAGTCTTTAATATTAATGACTACGGTCTCAGTTCCTCTTCTAACGTAACATATATCTCCGGCGTTATTCATGAGACCACCTGATAGTGACAGCATATCCAGCAAGAAATTCTGATTTCGCACAATGTGAACCTTAGGAGATTTGACTGCTCCCAGAACAGTGATGCGCTGACTTTTATATTCTTTAATGAAAACGCTGACTAAGGGCTCCTGAAGATATTTCATATATTTGCTCATAAGCTCTGATTCCAGTTCGGCTGTAGTCAGTCCTGCTGCTTTAATTGCTCCAATGAGAGGCATTTTTATATAACCTGTTGAGCTAACTCTCAAATCTCTATCTAACTCATCAACCTGGTATACACTGATTTCTAAAACGTCTTCCGAACCAATAATATAATCACCCCTATAAGCCTGAACGGGTTCAGCCAGTGGTGTGTAAGAGGTAGACTCTGACTCAGCAGATTCAACTGCTTCAGCTGAGTCGTGTTGCTCTTCGGCAGGGGAAGTATTCTGAGTAGAAAGGGCAAGGTGAGAAGGTTGAGAGGTGTTTCTTGCACTGCATGAAACCACTCCAATTAATAATATAAACAAGAGTGTATATCTGGCTGAAGACATAAATGCCGAACATATGCGATATGTATTAAATATGTTGTTTCTCATGAGGATTAAGTTTGTGCAGATACAGTGTGAATCATGATTTTGAGACTGCTCCGCCCTTTCAGTTACATTTTATATAACTGGGAAGTAGTACTCTTTTAAAAGCTTATCATTAAGCAACCGTGATAGCTAAATTATTATTACAGCTTACAGTATTATATGCCTTGAATATAATATTAATAGGTTAATAGTATTAGATTTATGATTCAAGGTATTTTTCACGTGTTTTATATATTTGTATAAAATGCTATTCAATAAGCAATATTTATGCCCATAAGTACTCGTAAGTTAAAATGGTTCTAATATATGCGTAATTAATTGCTATATCTCTCATAACTGTCAACATATATAACATTACATGTAAAGCTAGACGACAAAGTGCAAAAGATTCCGACATATAATATATATAATACTCTATACACTGCACGTATATAGGTCTTAAACCACATTGTTGTGTATGATTTTTCCTTACTAAAGATAATAGTCATAACTATTAGTAATTTTAGTTGTGCTCCCCTGTGAAACTAATTATGTATGTGCTGCTATATTTATAAAAATTGCCCTATTGTTTTGCTGAAATAGTAAATCGCTAATCATTATGTAACTTAGTAATACGGCACTTAAAAAATAAACTTTAGTTAATTACATGATAATCAGGCAATAATTAACTGTAATAATAATAGGTTATGTTTATCAACAAAGAAGCAAAATAGATTAATAATATATGTAGAGTCTTACTAATGAGCCACTTCGTCTACTTAATCATTAGCCTGAAGTGTAGTACGATAACATCCCTAATTATTTAGTCAATAAGCCGCTGATAATACGTGTTATTGCTTTAGCAGGTACACTTCATAAAGAGCACTCTACAATTACTTTCAACATCTGAATACAGGTTGAAAGCAGGAAATGATTTTATACAAAGTGTAAATATTTTGCAATATTGTTTATTAATAGCTGGATAGAGACAAAATCCAATTAATAATTAATATATAATAAATCTGACTGGACACAAATAAATGATCAACTGGAGCATGATGAAAACAGGTTTGGACAGTATTAAGAATAATTGGCCTAAAGGTTTAATGAATGCGAGGGCGGGGCTGCTCGTTCATCCCGCATCTGTCAGCAGTACGCTGGAGTATGCAGTGGATTACATGATGCAATTTAGTGAGTTTGAAATAAAGGCTTTTTTTGGACCGCAGCATGGAATTCGTGGAGAAACGCAGGACAATATGATCGAGTGGAATGATTTCCGTGATAAACGAACGGGACTGCCTGTTTACAGCCTCTACAGCAAAATGCGAAAACCCTCTGCTGAGATGCTTAAGGATATAGATGTGATGATTATTGATATGCAGGACGTGGGAGCACGTTATTATACCTTTATTTGGACTATGGACCTTTGCTTGGAGGCATGTGATGAATTGGGGAAATCAATTGTTATACTTGATCGCCCCAATCCGGTAAATGGGAAAATTACTGAAGGGCCTGTTCTTGATACCGGATTTTCATCCTTTGTGGGCAGACGTTCATTAACGGTAAGACATGGTATGACCGTTGGGGAGATAGGACAATATTTTAAAAATGAGTATTATCCGCATCTGGACTTCCATGTTATACCGATGAAGGGATGGAAGAGGGACATGTGGTTTGATGACACTCATCTGCCCTGGGTGATGCCTTCTCCCAACATGCCATCTCTTGAAACTGCTGCTGTGTATCCAGGCATGTGTCTGTTAGAAGGTACTAACATAAGCGAAGGGCGCGGTACTACAAGACCATTCGAAATATTCGGGGCCCCCTATATTGATTCTGATAAATTAGTTAAGGAACTGCAGATACTAAAATTGCCTGGAGTTGTTTTCAGACCAATTTATTTTCAGCCTACATTTCAAAAACATGCAGGCAGATTATGCGGAGGAGCTCAGATACATGTTGTAAACCGCAATAAATTTAAGTCATTAAAAACTGGAGTTTCAATTCTCAAGATTGTTCATGATCTATATCCTGAGAAATTCAAATGGAATAAGCCTCCCTATGAATATGAACAACTGAAAATGCCTATTGATATTCTTGCAGGAACGGACAAGCTGAGGCTGGATATCCATAATGGTGTATCACTGAATGTGATGGAGCAATGGTGGGATGAACAGCGGGTCAGGTTCAATAGAAACGTAAGAAAGCAATACTTAATGTATGGATAAAATAAATGTTTTTATCCTTGCAGCGGGGTTAGGCGAAAGACTTCAATCTATAACTCAATATATACCCAAACCACTAGTGCCTGTACTGGGCAAACCTGTCATTCAGTATGTACTGGATAAAATTGGCAGACTTTCTTTTCATCAAGTGGGCATAAACATTCACTACAAAAAAGATAGCATATTGCAGTGGCTGGAACAGTGCAGTTTAAAAGATAGAATAAAATTGTTCCATGAAGAAACAATTCTTGGTACAGGCGGTGCTCTCAATAATGCAGAATCCTTACTACGTGACAGGACTTTTCTTGTACACAATTCTGATATTCTTTCCGATATTAAGCTGGAAGAACTTGTAGATAAGCACTTCAGGTCGGGGTTAATTGCTACCCTTGCCATTCATGATTATCCTAAGTTCAACAGTCTTGTTATTGACGGGAAAGGTTTCCTCAAGGGCTTAAGCAGTGAGCAGCAGGAGGGTACGAAAAAGTGGGCTTTTACTGGAATTGCTGTATATAACCAGAACTTCCTGAATTATTTACCTTCCGGAATGTCAGGAGTTGTGGACGCATGGATGCGTGCAGTAAAAGACGGACAGAAAATAGGCACTCACGATGTATCAGGATGTGCGTGGAGTGATGTTGGGACTCCCGCTGCATACGCGCAAGCAGTATTTGATGAATTAAAACGTGAAGGGGAAATCATATATATTCATCCTTCTACAAAAGGCTGTGACAAAATTGAAATGAAGGGATATGTTGTTATTGAAAGAGACTGTGATATTAATAAGAACATGCAAATGAGAAACTGCATTCTACTTCCGGGCGCTGATATATCAACTAATCAGGAAATTATTGAAAATTGTATTGTTGGACCGGATTTTAAAATTGATATCGAAAGAGAAGATGTTTCTTCCATATACGGTGTGAATGGTAAACAGCTTATCGGCACTGGAGGGTCCGAAAGAAAATACTACAGAATTAGAACTGCTGGCAAGTCTGAGGTTCTGATGCAGTGCAGTGATGATGATCCGGACTTTATAAGACAGCTTGAGTACACGAAGTTTTTCAGTAAATGTTCTGTACCTGTCCCGGCCCTGATAAGTGCTGATAAGGATGGCAATCAAGCCGTATTTGAGGACGTCGGAGACATCTCTCTGTATGCCTTTATGAAGTGTTCACGCCCCAGTCGGGCAATAGAGGATATTTACAGAAAAGTTCTTGATGTTCTGTTATTGATGCACCTGGATGCTGCTGAACACATAAGCGAATGTCCGCTGCTTGAAAGCAGATTGTTTGATTATGCGTATTTTAAATGGGAAACCGATTATTTTTTAGATGAATATATTAAAGGCGTTAAGAACATTACGTTAGATAACCGGGGGGGTATTAATAGTGAGCTTGAACGCCTTGCTGCTAAAGCCGATTCATTTGTGAAAACTGTTATTCATAGGGATTTTCAGTCACAGAATATTATGGTAATGCCTGGGAGTGAAATCAGGATAATAGACTATCAGGGGGCAAGAATAGGTCCGCCTGCTTATGACATTGCTTCGCTTTTATGGGACCCTTATGTTTCACTTGAGGACGGAGTGAGAGACAGCCTTCTTGATTATTATACCGGGCAAATGAATATTGCGAACAGTGAAATGGCTGATTTCCGGACATCACTGATGACATGCCGGCTTCAAAGACATATGCAGGCGCTGGGAGCTTATGGGTACCTTTCAAATAAGGCGGGGAAACATTATTTTATGAAATATATTCCTGCAGGGCTGAAACTTCTTAAAGACGATATCTCACACTCAGGAAAATTGTATCCTGAACTACACGCCCTTATAATGAATTTATAGACCGGATTTAGTTATTGTGTCTCCTGAGTAAAGAAGTGAGAGTGCATCTTCTATTTTATGCTATGCAGCGCCTGATTAAAAAGATCGTTGAGCTTTTTGCTTTCATCTGCAATACGGCTAAGGATATCGGAAAGCTCTTTTTCGCCAAGACTGTCAACTTTTGAAGCCCATTCGCTGTAATTAATTACATGAGCATCATTGTGCTCTATCCAGTGTTTGAGCAGGTGCTTTAATTTCTCAAGTTCAGTCACTTATTTCTCTCCTTTAGATTGGTTTACGGGTAAATGTATAGATGTTGAAATCTCATTGCGTAAGGAACAATCTCAGTTTGCTATAGTCCGAATAGCAGCATAGATGCACCGCTTAAACACACTATTGCTCCTGCTATAGCATGAGTATATTTCTCTGCTCTTGGTGAGGGCAGTATATTCAGGCCGAAGCTTGAGACGAGAACAACACCGAGCATAGTAATTATTGTTACTACTCCAAAAACACCCGCAACCAGAAATGCTGAATACAGATTACTCTTTGCAGCAGGATACATAAGCATAGGGATTAAAGGTTCGCACGGACCCAGAACAAAGATTGTAAAAAGGACCCAGGGAGTCATACTTTTTTTCTTATTGTTAGTATGAGGGTGTACGTGTTCTTCATGGTGATCATGGGAATGATTATGATCAATTCCATCGGCATGGGCATGCGTGTGTTTATGGGGTTTGTTCCGCAGAGCATTTGTAATACCCCATGCAAAATATACAAGCCCGAATGCTATCAGGGCCCAGGTCGCCATGCTGCCCCTGACTGTCTCAAAGAGAGTGATTTCCGACAGGGCGACTCCGAATGCAATCCCAACCAGCCCGAGTAATACTGAGCCGAGTACATGGCCAAGACCGCATAACACCGTAATTAATGCTGTCTTTCGTAATGACCAGTTGCCAGAACGCGACATAACTATGAAAGGTAAATAATGGTCGGGTCCCATTATTGTATGAAAGAATCCGATTGATGCGGCAGCTGCTATAAGAATTAATAGTTCATTTGTCATTAACATAGTTTTTCCTGATATGAAACATGAATATAAAAAAAGCCACGAAGGTATCTAAGGTCTTCAGACCTCATCGCCTTCGTGGCGTTGATATATGTTTTCATATTGTATGAATAATGTCAAGCCGGCAGTGGGTTGCTACATGTCGTTCTTACCGCTCTTTTTTGCATTCAGAAGATGAGGGAAGTGGAATGTTGTGTATTTAGTGGCAAAACCTTTGATGTTTAGTTTTTGCAGTTTATTTGCTTTAATCTCATTAAACCCGAATTCACGAAAATTAATTAATCCCGTTGGTTTGTGGCATTCATTACAGGCCAAACTAATGTCTGTTTTTGCCGTGTCTTTGTGGAAGGTTTTTAATCTTCTTTTTATTGTCTTTTCGCTGAGACGGTTCTTTTGCTTAATGTATGTTAATGCTTTTTCAGTATCCTTTGTATTGAGTACTATGGATCCCTCTTCTGTATATACTGCTATTCGGGAAATTGCGTAATCGGTTTCTCTGTAAATGTTGGGGAGATACTTTCGTGGAACATAATCAATAAGCATTCCACGAATTAATATCTTGATATCGAGCATCAGCATGCTTTCATTAGGAGAATTTTTATAGAATGTCCCAAAGGGATCTCCGATGAATTCTACATTTTCCGGAGACTTCCAGTTGTAACTGAAAGTTCTTGTGTTACTATGACATTCTTTGCAGACAGTATAGTTGCTCTGAGTAATTTTTTTTGCATGACATACTTCACATGTCATGAACCCTGCGTGCATATTTATAAAGGCACGGACTTTTTTGCTTTTGCTATGCGGGTATAGTGTATGACAAACTCTGCAGGATGATTCACTCTCGAGATAAAGAATGGCACTCCGTTCATTATCATGAAAAGAGTGAAGGTATTTTTCCATTGATTTAATGTTGTCTCTGTCATCGACATGACATTCCGTTGCACAGGCCACATCGGTATTATATGAATCCATTGTAACCAGAGAATTGTCACTGCCGTCTTTATGGCACTCAGTATTGCAGTTTACAACCGTTTCACCGGTGTGCGGGACTTTTTTAACTGACATATGACATTTGCGGCAGTCAACTTTACGGTGAGAGGATTGAAGATATTTTTCCTCATTAATGTGCAGGATTTTATAGTTGCCAGGAGATTCCTGTGTTACCAGACCGGGATACTGATGGCATGTCAGGCATCCTGCATTGTCCATTGCATGACAAATTGCTATGGGTACTGCAATATACATAAATAGTATGGTAACAATAAGTTTTATACGGTCTGTCAAATTCTGCTTCACTATAATGCCTTATGCATTGACGGATTGAGTTGCTTTCCTATATATATTTTTCGGCATTGCGAACAGATATATTGATACATAAGGGATCAATAGAAGACTATAAATAGAATGAGTGGAATTATGTTGCTGCTAACTAGTTGTGATTTCAGATTAATCTAGTGCTGGTCGGAGATGGAAACGGGAAATGTTATCGAGTACATAATAGAAGTTGGACCCTCTCAGGCGTGCTTTCAGGAGTGATAAGAGTCCATTCGGCAGAGTGAGGAGAAAGAGAGGGGTTATAGTCGAGACGTCCTTCCAGATATCTAAAGGAATTATCTATACAATTTATTTCAATAAGATCCATAAAATTGTATTCATGTAAGTCTGACTTTATCCAGACTTTGAAAATATCCAGTGAAGAGTAATTGATCGAATGAGAATCAACATGGATGTTATGGCCGAGATTGTTTATACCTGCGTTTGTCCACCTGTTTTTTACAATGAGTCCAATAGTAGGCTGCTTCGTTTCTCCTCTTTTTGCCTGTTTTTGATCAATATCAAAATCCTTTTTGAATTTACTGACTATTTTATCAAGACAGAAGTTTGCTCCATCATTTATCTTATTCATCAACCCGGCTATATCCTGCATTCCTTTATAGGTATATTGGGCGCTCCAGAGTTTATTGTAATTCAAATCTTTAATCGTAATTGTCATCTGGCTCTTTTGCCACTGAAGAATGCCGCCTTTGTTGGATTCAATTTCCATGGGGGATGAGAATTCTGCATTTGTGATATCAGTAAACCACTTGTCTCCATATATAATGTTATTTAAATATGCAGGTTTAGAGCCCAGTATACCCTGGCCTAATGTGCTGGAAAACAGTATTTCGACAAAGCCTGTATACGAGTCCTCATCAGAAACAGGAATATATTCCGATAATGCGTCCTTTGCTGCTGAATATACTCTCCTGTCAACTGCCAGGTTGCCGGTCCTGACTCGCATCTGATAGTTTTGATCTTCCTTAATGGCTCTTAAAGACACTTTTTTACCGTTTTCAGCGTTTGCAAAACCGGCAAAGTTTAAAGAAATTAGCAATGTAATCAGGATCTTGATATATATCATAGGTTTATTTGTTCACGGCGTTCATAATACATATAATATCTTTTTAAATATGACTTAATTCAGCCGGGATGTCAAGAAACGGCAGCTGTGTAATAATGAATATTGTCTTAAATTCGTAAGAAAAAGTTGCGAGTTGCAGTAACATTCACTATACTTTTCATAAGAGGATTAAATAATGCATAGAGCTAAGTCCGGTTCAATTCTGGTTGTAGATGATGATCCTGATGTGCTTGAAGCCACTTCAATGATGCTAGGTGAATTCGGGTACAGTGTTGTTTCATCATCCAGCGCCGCAGAAGCCATTCAGGCAATTAAGTCTGATCATATTGATGTAGTTGTCACTGATATTGTCATGCCTGAAGTGTCGGGCATAAACTTGCTGGAAAAAGTTCACAGTATCGATTCGAAGATTCCCGTGATTCTTATGACAGCCTATGCTGACATGGAGAAGGTTATAAATGCATTAAAGATGGGAGCTTTTGATTTTATCATCAAACCATTCAGCCTTGAATTGCTGACTCATTCAGTGGAAAAAGCTGTAAACTTCAACAGAATGACTCAGATGGAAAAGGACTACAAACACTTACTTGAGGAATTTAACCAGGAGATAGAAACTCTTGTTGCGGAAAGAACAATGAGCCTGATGGCATTGACAGTAGCAGATAAAATCAGAAATCCTGCTTCTGTTATAGGACTTACTTGCAAGAGGATTATAGAGAAAGAAGATGTCCCCGAGAAGCTAAAGCCAAAACTCCAGAATATAATGGATGAAGCAGATAAACTTTATGCCATAGTTGAAAGTTTTCAGTCATATCTTAAGAGTAAAAAGTCCAGGTTTAAGTATGACGATATAAATAAAGTCGTCGAGAGTGTTGTGCCAATAATAAGGACTGCGGCTATTGCCAAGAATGTAAATCTTGTTTTTAATCCGTCTTCTCATCAATTACAGGTCAATGTCGAAAAAAATCTTTTCAAAATAGCTCTCTCTCATCTGATTAAGAATTCTATCGAAGCGACTCCGGAGGGCGGGAATATTACTATATCAACCTATGCAAACAGTGAACATGTTTATCTTTCAATTGCAGATACAGGCAATGGAATCAATCAGTGTGATATTGACAGAATATTTGATCCTGTATTTAGTACAAAGGAAAAGCGGTTTGGCATGGGACTGCCATTAGTAAAGCGAATTGTTGCTGAACATATGGGGTCGGTTGATGTGGAAAGTCAGATAGGGAAGGGCACTGCATTTATTATAAAGCTGCCTCTCAGATGGACAGAACCTTCTGCTTGATATTAGTCACTGTTGATCATCGCTCAATCCCAAAAACTTTAAAAAGTCATTTTTCTTCCCGCCGGAGCTTTGTGTGTTCCACTGGTTAAGAGTGTCCCAGAAAGATACCGTTTCAGCCTGTGCCTGGTGAGCAAAGGGCAGGAATTTTTTTAGTGACGCGGGAAGGCCGGAAGATCGCCTGCACTTGATATGTTTATTGGTGATAATTTCTGACAGTTCGAGGTCCAGGAATTTGTAGTCTTCATCAAGAATGACATCAATGGGGAATATTCGGCATGATAGAGGTCTGGCTTCATATGCGCTGCACTGTTTGCGGTCTGAAAGGAATATGCATT
This sequence comes from Nitrospirota bacterium, assembly GCA_003354025.1. GTDB lineage: Bacteria > Nitrospirota > Thermodesulfovibrionia > UBA6902 > UBA6902 > Glo-13. The sequence continues at coordinate 5,364 of PIVU01000035.1, read as the reverse complement.
CGCCATTTCTTTTCTTTCGCAGTCCCAGCTTTCTTCTTCCATAGGACAGATATATCCAGTCATTGTCCTCACCGTCCGGGTTAAGTTCTGAACTGTCATATAGTTTCATGAGACTTTCTGCCGGCATTTTCGTGTGATTAACGAGACGCTTAAGGTCATGGTGGGTCAATTCAATGATAGGGTCACAGCAGCAAGAACCGCACTGTCCGCATTTGCCGCTTAATAATTTTGTTATTTTTTTAGTTTTACGCATATTAATTCAAATTGAAATGCGGCAGGCTGCTGTGTATAAGCCACTGTTTTTTGTTGGTATCATATTCCCACTCCTGCCTGTCGATGACAGTTTTTTCAATCATGTTACTTATGTGATAATACTTTATCTCGACTGTCTGTACAGCCTTTATATTCTGTTCTGACAGGTTTTTTGACAAGACTTCATAGGAAGTTACTCTAATTTTCTTCAATTCATTGAAGTCTGTTTCCTGAACTCTATCCTGCTGCTGTCTTCTATAGTTGTCTGCACGCTCGAAATAGCTCCATCTAATAGCATCCCCGTATTTCCTTGCAGACTCCTCAAGAATACTCAACTGCTTCTGATGATTCAATGAGGCGCAGCCTGCAAGAAATATAATAAGAATATATAGAAGATAATTAGTTATTCTCAAAACGGAAATAGTTTAACACGTTCATGAAATTTCTACATGTATAAAGCTAATCAGAAGGTAATAATTTACAAGTTCAGAGTAGTTATCTAAGACTGCAGGCTTTGTCTGAGGATTTAAGATTTTTAACAAATTTTAAGTATGTCTCGGGAGGATCCAGTATTTCAACACCGATATTGAAGAGCAGGTCATTTACTTTCTCTATTCTCCTGATCCTGGTATTAAACTTTGAAACTTCGTTATTTAGAGGTATGAGCATCTCAATATTATTTTTACAGGGAAGAAAGTTGGTAGTGCTTATATACATACCGTTCTCGGATATGTTTTTGATTGTCCCATTATAAATCATGCATTCACAGAAATACTTTACCGGCAGGGTTGTGTTTTTTCTTCTAAAGGCCCTTTTCTCCATGAGTAGAATAAAGCAATTATCTTGCCAATGTTCAAGCTGGTTATTGGAATGCTATTCAACATTGTGATAAATAAAGGTAAAATGATATATACCTAAGTCTGTATGAAAAATAATTACTACGAATAATTGAAATTACGTCATAATACTGACAGGATTGTCAATGATATCAGGTATGCAGAATTATTAACAGGATTACTGGCGAGCTACTCTTCAAAGCAAATCTCAATGAAAAAATCTCCGGCTGAAGTATCGAAAGGAACAATGACTATAGGGGCCTTTGATTTATGGCGAATAATATGGTCTTTACCTGCGATCACCGAGGGTATTGCCATGTCAAAGTAGTACCCTTTTTCACTCAACTGACTCTTTGCACCGCCCGTTACCATATTAGTAATCTCGCCAACCATGTCGCATACTGTTTCATCAATTGTTGTTACGTCTTCACCCAACATGCGTTTTGTTATCTCAAGAATGACTTTTTCAGTAAATGTTACAGCCAGAGTCCCTTTTGCCTGATCACTGGCCATTCCGATTATACCGGTAACATCACCGCATGCAACTTCATTTTTTTTGATATAGGGTTTACCGGGTTTTACTTCCATCATAGCCATCGTAGTGAGTACATTCATTATTGCAGAAAGAAATGGGTTGATAAACTCTACATTCATATTACCTCCAGGAACAAAAGACTTAACCGTTATTATATATCAAATAAATGCTATTGCAAGGTATTTAATTGATTATTGTCGAAGTAATGATACTTAAAAATGCAGATTTATTCAATCACTTCCTCGTTGTTGGTAGGCAAAATACTAAAATAAAGACTACATTAAGAAGGGGGAGACCGTTAAGCCTCCCCCTTATAAAATGGTTTTTTTTATGCTTCTACAGCGTTTTCCTTGAGTATTGCTGCAAGGTCTTCATCAGGTGTTGTAATAGGCTTTATCTCATAGTTCTTGACCAGAAAGTCTAATACGTTCGGACTCAGGAATGATGGGAGTGTAGGCCCGAGCCTGATATCTTTGACGCCTAGATAAAGAAGGGTCAGAAGAATAGACACGGCTTTCTGTTCATACCATGAAAGTACCATTGATAGCGGTAATTCATTAACTCCTACTCCAAATGCCTTTGAAAGCGCAAGGGCTATTTGTATGGCTGAATATGCGTCATTGCACTGGCCGATATCAAGCAGGCGAGGTATACCTCCAATATTGCCTAAATCTTTATCGAAGAACCTGAACTTACCGCATGCAAGAGTGAGCACTATGCAGTCTTCCGGCACTTTTTCAACAAATTCCGTGTAATAGTTTCTTCCCGGTTTGGCGCCGTCGCAACCAGCCACAAGGAAGAAATGACGAATGTCACCTCCCTTGACAGCATCAATGACTTTATCAGCAACACCCATAACTGCATTTCTTGCAAAACCTGTCATTACTGTTTTGCCGGGGACATCTTCGGAAAAACCCGGAAGCTCAAGGGCCCTATTGATAGCCGGAGCAAAATCGTGGTCCTGAATATGATTGATACCAGGCCATCCAACGACTCCGCAGGTGAATATGTTGTCTTTGTACGAATCATGTGGTTTTTGCAGGCAGTTTGTGGTCATGACTATTGATCCAGGGAACTGTGCAAACTCTTTATGCTGATTTTGCCACGCAGTCCCGTAATGACCATAGAAATGCGCATATTTCTTAAGTTCAGGATATCCGTGAGTAGGCAGCATTTCTCCATGGGTATAGACGTTGATGCCTTTGCCTTCAGTCTGCTTAAGTATATCTTCAAGATCGTAAAGGTCATGCCCTGATACAAGTATCGCATTCCCTTTCTTTGCTCCCAGAGGAACTTCAGTAGGTACGGGGTGACCGTACTTGCCGGTATTGGCGGCATCAAGAATCTCCATGGCCTTCAGGTTGATTTCACCGCATTTAAGAGCGATTTTGACCCAATCCTCAAGGGTCAGGTCCTTGTTGAGCATTGAGCTTAATGCTTCGTGAATATATGCGTATACAGTGTCCTCAGTCTGTCCGAGGGTCTGAGCGTGATAAGCATATGCTGCGATCCCTTTTAACCCGTAGAGAGTTGTCTGCTCAAGTGATGAAACATCGGCATTAACTTCGTTCGGTGTTATAGTTGTCGCTTTACCCTGTTTTGTCATTTCTTCAATTGATTGAGCGGGGATGAATTCAGCGGCATGGTCTCTGGAGTCAACATTCCCTCCATTAAGACTGACTTTGGCTTTCAGCCTCTCTCTCAGTTCAACGCTCTTAGTTACCAGATTTACAAAATAATCGGGATCAAAGTTAACGTTTGTGAGTGTTGAGAAAAGAGCATCAACAGTAAATTTGTCAACCTCAGGATCTGAAATACCGTTTTTTCGGCCTTCCACAGCAAAAAGTGACAGCCCTTTCAGTGAATATATTAATAGGTCCTGCAGCTCTGCCACTTCCGGCTTTTTACCGCATGTACCAATTTTAATACACCCGCCTCCTTTTGCTACTTGCTCACATTGATTACAAAACATATTGCGTCCTCCTAATATTGGTTTAATGTTTCTAATTTGTTTCTCATTTGTACTTATCTTATCAACACTGTCACATGTTATCCTTGACTTAGGTCAAGAAATAATAAAATATATGTTATGACCTGCTATTCTCCCGCCGTTATTAAGTTTTTTTGACATAAAAGACTGAATAATGGTATTACATTAGCCATGAGTGCAAGGAAAAAAGATAACATTAGTCTTCTAATAAAATTACCTCTTTTTCACAAACTGGATGAGAATGCACTTATAATGCTTAACAGGATTCTCAAGGAGAGGGAGTTTGCAAGGGGTGAGAATATATTTGCCGAAGGCAGTGAAGCGGCAGGTTTCTATATTATAATCCAGGGAAGGGTTAAAGTATTTAAACTATCAGCAGACGGAAAAGAGCAAATATTGCATATAGCCGCGTCGAAAGAGCTCCTTGGTGCAGTATCAGCTTTTGCAGGTGATCCTTATCCTGCCTATGCTGATGCTATGGAAAAGACCCGAGTGTTTTTTTTCCCCCGAAAAGAGTTTCTTGCCTTAATTCAGAAAGAACCCTCCGTTGTAATGAATATGATGGCGAACCTTGCTATGCGGCTTCAGCATTTCACAAGGATGATAGAAGACCTTTCTCTAAAGGAAGTGCCCGGCAGGTTAGCTGCATATCTTCTTTATCTTTCTAAACAGTCCAGGGATAGTGACAGTATTGAAATCGATATTTCCAAAGGTCAGCTTGCAAGTCTGCTCGGCACTATCCCGGAAACGCTTTCCCGTATAATGAGGAAAATGAATGATAAGGGAATTTTGAAAGTGAGTGGCAGAAAGATCGAGCTTCTTAATAAAAGAGTATTGAGTGATATTGTCAATGGGGAGAAGTCCGGTTTGTAAACGCAGCGATCACCCTTGATTATAAGTGTGCTATCCCCCTATTGAAGTACCTTCAACGTTATTGCTTTTGCGTGCCATGCAATGTTTTTTATTGCATCCAGCATACCTATAAACTGCGATGAAGCTACAGGAAGACATTCCCCCCTGATTAATCGTTCTTCATGAAATGTTGCATACTCATCGGCCATTTTTACGATTCCTGATTCAGACTCTTCTACATACTTGCAAAGAAATTTATTTCTTGCCAATATGATATCTGATGCGGGCCTGATGGTCTCGGCAAGCCTTTGAAGTAAAAACATAACTTCGTTTATCGCCTTGTCGGAAAAAAGAATTTTATCTTCATTTTTTTTCTCAATCAATTCTGACAGCTTTTCCAGGTTTTTGGCTATTCTGGCAAGATGTCCCGGAATAGATATATATTTTTGGACCTCAGAATAATCACGTGAAATCTCTGCTATGCTTTCAGTTAGCGCCACTTCTTCTCTCTTTATAGCCTCTGCTTTAACGCGGCACTCCGAAAGCGGAGACGATATGTCGTATATAAATGCGGTTTGAAGAAGTGAAATGCAATCTTCTGAATCATTGCCGAAATCATGCATTTTAGAGAGGATTTCTTTTGTTCCCAGTCTGTTTTTATTTGCGAGGAGAGTGTTCATTTGCCTTGCCTCCTTAATGCTGCATTATCGCTGATAATATCTATTTATCATAAATGGGCGGAGCTGTCAAATTAATGATGCTGAATGCTCAGGTCGATTGAAGTGCTTTACGAAATATTAAATGTAACTGGATAATTGAATGAAAAAACCACCCCTCTGCTGGAGGGCAGAAGGGTGGTCCCGTATGAAATACAGTTAGAGGGAATTAATTTACAGAAA
>PIVU01000477.1 GCA_003354025.1 Nitrospirota bacterium | reverse complement strand
TTTTGACATACTAGACCTGTATGGGAACCTTATGAGAAATGCCTATGTATGACAGTCACATGCTTGATGACAAGGTACATATTGTGCGGTTCCAATTGTTAGCTTGGATTAAAATATGCAGTTTTTAGTGGAGAAAATAATGATCCACACTTTTTCTAACTCTATCATGGTACCTAAAAAGTGCTTGCATATAAAAGCGATGGTCTTGTGTTAATATCGGGGTAAGCTAGATTGTAAGCTTATGACCATTGCCTTGACGTCAACAGCCTGAGATGCTGATAGACTAAGTTGAGGAGTCCACTGATTCAACCTTGGTAACATGTGGTTTGTTCGTTGATCCTGGGTTTAAAAACCTAAAACGGATTTTGCCATATTCATACTTGTATTGTTTGAAGGCTGAAGTCGAGCTGTTAATAAGGGATTCTTCCTGCAACTTGTTTTAAGGTTCTAGAGGTATACATCTGACCATATATCAGATTCCTTCGTTAGACCTTTTTGTTGAATAATTGTTCAAGTTCAAGTGATAAACAAGATTGCCTCGATACCACATCAATAGAGTGGTACCGGTTGGTGTTCCGCTCTTCTTAATTCCTGCATTGAGCATTCAGATAACTATGTTCTGAATTGATGCTCTGATTGTTTTATATGGTGTTGCAAACCAAGCAGAAAGAGCTTTTTTACTCTTCTGAAGGCATTCGTGTATTGTCATACGATTCATACAAATCACGTTGACTCTCCTTCTGTAACTGGAATGATAGTTGACGGTTGAGATTGAGGGGCAGCAACCCTAGAACTGCTGGGCAGCAACCTTGGAACTGCTAAACAGCATCCCTAAAAATTGCTGGGCAGCATCCCTAAGACTGCGCTGCAAGGAAATATATACGTGGGAATGGGGGCGTCATCCCCTTGATAAATCCTGAACATTTCACGTCATTCTTTTAAAAACCCGACATGTAAATCAACATAATGCAACTTAGGTGGGATTTTGAATTCCGCAAATTCATATTTTAAGCACTTTGTAAATTAGCTGCATATGCTATGGAAGCATCACTGCCGAAATAAGTGCAATCAGATATTAAAGGTGTCAAGTATTCGGTATACAAGCTACGGCCCGAAAAACGACACCAAGGTCAAAGCCATAGAGCTGACCGATTCAGCAGATGCTATACAGTCTGCTTTTTGAGGGATTATACATAAATTCCCGATTCGATTACAATTGGGCTGCATCCCTAGAACTGCGGGGCGTCATCCCCTTGATAAATCCTGAACATTTCACGTCATTCTTTTAAAAACCCGACATGTAAATCAACATAATGCAAC
>PIVU01000476.1 GCA_003354025.1 Nitrospirota bacterium | reverse complement strand
GCAGTGCAAGTCCGGGCAAATTACAACTGCTGTTCTTTGATACTATGTCCGTAGACAGCCTGATCATGAGATTTGTAGATATAATGCTATGCTTCCCGAGCTTCTTTCTCATACTGACTGTTGTAGCAATTCTGCCGGCAAGCATTTATAACATTATGATTGTTATCGGCCTTACAAGCTGGATGGGAACAACACGTTTCGTACGTGCAGAGTTCCTGTCTCTCCGCGAACAGGACTTTGTATCAGCAGCAAAAGTAATGGGAATTAATGATATAAGCATCATCTTCCGTCATATGATACCGAATGCAATAGCACCGGTCCTGGTATCTGCCACAATAGGCATTGCCGGAGCAATACTTACGGAAGCCGGATTGAGTTTTCTCGGGTTTGGGGTGCCGCCGCCTCATGCTACCTGGGGGAATATACTTTCCGATGGGAAGCGGTTTCTTTTTGATGCCCCCTGGCTGACATATATCCCGGGGCTTTCGATTCTTATTATTGTGCTGGCATTCAATCTGTTCGGCGAAGGGCTCAGGGATGCATTGAATCCAAAGTTGAGGAAGAGGTAATATAGGCCCTATATGACTTATAAGACCTATAAAAAGCAATGGAACCAATTTTAAAAATCAGCGACCTGAAAGTACACTTCGATACTGATGACGGCTTGGTAAAAGCTGTCGACGGTGTTGACCTTGCATTGGAAAAAGGGACTACCCTTGCTCTCGTCGGTGAATCAGGCTGCGGGAAGAGCGTAACCTGCATGTCCATTCTCAAACTCATCGAGTCTCCCCCCGGAAGAATTGCAGGCGGCGAGATTCTTTATAAGGGAAAGAATCTGGTTGAGATGACTGACAATGAAATGGAAGCACTTCGGGGCAATGATATCAGCATGATTTTCCAGGAACCGATGACTTCTCTCAACCCCGTGTTCACTGTTGGCGACCAGATTAAAGAAGTTATCATGCTTCATCAGAAGAAAGGTCCTGAGGAAGCACAGGAGCTTACCATTGAGATACTCAATAAAGTAGGCATCCCATCTCCCAATATTCGTGTTAATGAATATCCGCACCAGATGTCAGGCGGGATGAAACAGCGTATCATGATAGCAATGGCCCTATCGTGCAATCCTGAGATTCTAATTGCAGACGAACCGACAACTGCTCTTGATGTTACTATTCAGGCCCAGATACTTGATCTCATGAAATCACTGCAGAATGAGCTCGGCATGTCAATACTAATGATTACCCATGACCTTGGAATAGTATCTGATATGGCAAGCCATGTTGCAATTATGTATGCCTCCAAAATAGTTGAATACGG
>PIVU01000034.1 GCA_003354025.1 Nitrospirota bacterium | reverse complement strand
ACAAGAAGTCAGGACGTTGGTTAAGATATGAGAGAATTCGATTTTATCGAGGTGTTAATGCAACTGCTGGTGGCAGCGAAATGGACAGTGGCCCTGTCTTTCATCGCGCTGACTGGCGGTGGTTTTCTCGGGTTGGTTTTGACTGTTGCAATAAATGGTACGATTCGGCCGATACGCTGTATAAGCAGAGCAGGTATTCAATTTGTACAGGGCACCCCGTTATTGATGCAGCTCTTTTTAATCTATTTTGGCCTGCCTCTTTTTCTGGAGGCGGATATCAGTGCCTGGGCAGTGGCGAGTATCGCTCTGATTATTTTCACCAGTGCCTACTTAGCCGAGATATGGAGTTCATGCATTCTGTCGATCCCAAAAGCCCAGTGGGAATCCGCTTCATCACTGGGATTAGGCCACCTGCAGCAATTGCGGTATGTAATTATTCCACAGGCATTGAAAATCGCCATTCCGCCAAGCGTTGGTTTTTCTGCCCAGGTTATTAAAGGCACCTCGCTGACTTCCATCATCGGTTTTTTAGAACTGACCCGCATAGGTCAGGCCATCAATAATGTTACCTTTAAGCCTTTTATTGTCTACGCGATGGTGGCCATGATTTATTTTTTATTATGCTACCCCATATCTTATTACAGCCGGAGAATGGAAAGAAGACTAAATGTCACTGGTTAAGATCGAAAACATATGCAAGAACTTTGGCGCTCTCGAAGTCCTGAAAGACGTAAGTATGCAGGTACACAAGGGTGAGATCGTATCAATTATCGGACGCAGCGGTGCGGGCAAAAGCACATTGTTACGATGCATTAATGGATTGGAATCCATAAAGTCCGGCAGGATTGTTGTTGACGGAGTAGATGTGGGCGCACACGGTACTGATCTTAGAATGCTGAGGCAGAAAGTCGGCTTTGTCTTTCAAAGTTATAATCTGTTTCCCCACCTGAGTGTGCTGGATAATATTACCCTGGCGCTGAGAATCGTTAAAAAGATGGATCACTCCCAATCGTCGGGGATTGCATCCGAGGTGCTTGAGAAAGTCGGGATGGAAGAAAAAAGAGCTGCGTTCCCGGATCAACTCTCCGGAGGACAGCAGCAACGCGTAGCCATTGCCCGTTCCCTGGCTATGAATCCTCAACTGATGCTTTTTGATGAGATTACTTCGGCCCTTGATCCTGAATTAATTGGTGAAGTGCTGAACGTTCTGGATAATCTCGCCCAGGGCGGGATGACGATGATATTAGTCACACACGAAATCGGGTTTGCCCGTAAAATTTCTGACAACCTCGTGTTTATGCATGAGGGCATGATTTGGGAGTCCGGGCCGCCGGAGCAATTATTTACTAAACCGGAAACAGGGGAGCTGGCGACTTTTTTAGAATCGGTGATTTAAACCTTAAAAAAGTATAAGGGAAAAATAATAATGAAATGGATGAAATTGAGTATGGTTGTATTGGCGATGGGCATGATTGCTTTTCTGAGCAGTCAAGATGCGAAGGCCGGTGGTTTGGAAGAAATTCTGCGTTCGGGTAAAGTCCGGATTGCAATTCCTCAGGATTCTCCGCCTTTTGGTTCTTTGTCCCCATCGGGGACCTTTGACGGTTATGATGTTGAAGTAGCGAAATTGATTGCCAAAGATCTGGGCGTTAAAGTTGAGCTTGTATCGGTTATCAGCAAGAACCGCATACCGTTCCTTGTGACAAATAAAGCTGACCTGGTCATATCAAGCATGGGTGCCAATCCTAAACGGGCATTGGCCATCAATTTTACCAAAGCATATGCGCCTTTTTTCTGGGGTGTGTTCGGGCCGAAAAATATTGATGTCAAGAATGCTGCTGACACCTCGGGATACAAAATAGGGGCAACCCTGGGCACCCTGGAGGAACTGGCATTTACTGAGGCTGCCCCCAAGGGTGTAACTATTAAAAGGTACGATGACCAGGCAACGACTGCGGCGGCTTTTCTTTCAGGCCATGTGGACCTGTTAGTGACCGGAAGCGCCATTGCTGCAAAATTGATAAAGGACAATCCCTCTAAAATGATTGAGACAAAATTTATCATGCGTCAGTCACCGTGCCATATCGGGGTGCGCAAGGGTGACACAGATCTTCTAAATTGGGTCAACGTATTTATCTATTCCCACAAGCTTAACGGAGATCTGGATAAATTATCAGTTAAGTGGTTTGGTGAACCCTTGCCGGAGTTTCCGCAATTTTAAGCTTGTTGTTTATTAACCGGGCAACTTGCCCTGGCGCAAATCCTGGTAATCACAAAGCATAGCGGTGTGAGCATGTCTTTGATTATCAAAGGGAGAATAACTGATGAGTGGTAGAGCTGCTGGTCCTGCCAATGAATTTAGAAAGTTTCTGAAAGAGGAAATCGAGCAATCCATTCCGGACCGCTTTGAGCAGCAGGTCTGGAAATATCCTGATCGGATTGCTGTGAAGACTCAAGATAATCCAGTAACCTACAGCTCCATAAATAAATTAAGCAACCGCTTTGCACATGCCATACTGGAGGAACGGGGGGAGGGAGAAGAACCGGTTGCGCTGCTCCTTGAGAAGAGTGCATCAATGGTTGCTGCAATACTGGCTGTTTTGAAGGCGGGGAAGTTTTATCTGGCCCTTGACAGGATTTATCCGGCTGCAAGGAATTTACATATGCTGGAGGACTCCGGGGCCCGACTCATTGTGACTGATAAGAAGAATTATCAGCAGTCCATGGAGTGGGCAGCCCAGGTCCGAAGCGTAATTAATATTGATGATCTCTCCGCCGATTTCTCAATAGAAAATGTTTCGTTGAAACTTTCACCTGACACTCTTGCCTGCATTTTCTACACATCGGGATCAACAGGATCTCCAAAAGGTGTGGTGGATAATCACCTTAACGTGCTTCACAATATCATGCGATATACCAATACACTTAATATATGTTCAGAAGACAGACTGACCCTTGTTCAGTCCTTTTGTTTCAGTGGCAGCGTGTCCAGTCTTTTTGGAGCACTACTAAATGGCGCGGCCGTTTGTCTCTTCAATCTTCACGAGGAAGGTATTGATAATCTCGCTGACTGGATGGTCCGTGAAGACGTTACTATCTATCACTCAGTTCCTGTAATCTTTCAGTATCTGATGGCCCAAACCCGAAAATTTCCAGGGCTGCGTTTGATAAGACTGGAAGGTGATCAGGTTTCAAAAAAACATGTGGAACTTTACAAAGAAAAAATTAATAACGACTGTATTCTCGTCAATGGACTTGGCGCTACGGAAACCGGGCTTTCCCGGCAGTACTTCATTAATACAGAAACGGTAATCCCGGAGAATGTGGTACCTATAGGCTATGCGGTCGAAGACATGGAAGTGCTTTTACTTGATGATAACGATGAAGAGGTTGAAACCGGCAAAGTTGGGGAGATTGCCGTCAAGAGCCGGTATATTGCAAAGGGGTACTGGAGAAAACCGGAGCTCACTGAAGCAGCTTTTAAGGAAGATCCCCAAAATAGAGCCATGCGAATTTACCGCACTGGAGATATGGGCCGCTTTCTTCCAGATCGCTGTCTCGAGTACCGTGGGCGAAGAGACTTTCAAGTTAAGATAAGAGGCCAGTGGGTAGAAATTGAGGCTATAGAGGACGCTCTGAAGCATCTTGCCGGGATCGGAGACGCAGTAGTTTGGGCCAGGGATGATCATATCGGCGATAAGCATCTGGTGGCATATCTCGTACCGGACAGTGTGCCTCATCCTTCCATAAGCAATCTCCGGCAGGCAGTTGGGGAACAATTCCCGGAGCATATGGTTCCCTCAAGGTACATGTTCATCGATGAGTTGCCAATTACACATGATGGCAAACTGGATAGATTGGCTCTCCCGGTTCCTGATCAACTTCGACATGAGCTTGATGCAAAATATGCAGCACCTCATACTCAGACGGAAAAGACCCTGGCTGAAATCTGGAGAGAGGTTTTAAACATTGAACAAATAGGTATCCATGATGATTTTCTGGAACTGGGAGGAGATTCCATTATGGCATGGCAGATTGTCTCACGGATACGCAATGCATTCAAAGTGGAAATACCCTTGAGAGATATTTTTGAACAGCCGACAATTGCTGGTCAAGCCACCTGTATTGATAATATTTTAAAAAAGTCCGGGAAGAAACAACCTCCTGTCTGATACATTGATGAGTGAAGTTGGAAGTGCATAGTTCGAAGATAACCAATGTAATCTTCATGATTAAGAGTAACTACCCTTCAAGCCCTGTCAAATACTGAAGTACACACTCGGGCAGGTCCCTGCTGTAGCCGCCTTCAAGGACAGAAAAGGTGGGCTTGTTCAAAGCCGCAAGCGCCTTGCCGATTCCATGGTATGTTTCAAGCTCCAATGAAAGATTGGTTATCGGGTCAAGCCTGTATGAATCAAATCCGGCTGATACTGCGAGCAGGTCCGGAGCAAACTCTTCCACTTTTTTCAGGCCCTCTTTAAATACAGAAAGAAATTCCTCTGGAGTTGTACTGGCCGATAGGGGGTAGTTAATACAGTTGTCTCTGCTGCTGGTCCCGGTGCCGGGATAGAGAGGGCTCTGGTGCTGTGAGATGTAGAGGAAATCTTTTTTACCCATAACAATATCCTCTGTTCCGTTTCCGTGATGGCAGTCAAAATCAACGATTGCAACTTTGCCGGGGTTTGCCTTCATTGAGGCTATAACAATATTATTGAAGTAACAGAAGCCTCCGAGGTCGTTTTTTGTTGCATGATGTCCGGGGGGTCTCATGAGCGAAAATGCTTTTTCATTATTGTTCAAGCAATGCATGGCCGCCTCGATAGCAGCGCCGGCGGACAGTCTGGCTATGTCATATATTCCAGGATATGAAGGTGTGTCCATATCTATGAACTCTCCGCTCCTTACACTTTCCAGCAGGTGCGGAGTGTGAGCAAGCAGGATGTCACCGTCCGAGCACGGTTTTGGTTCAGTAAATGAATAACCGTTTTTTTCCAGGTGCTCATATGTATATTGAGCACGCACCGGCGACTCAGGATGGCCCGGACTCGAATACTTCAGGCATTCTGGTGAATAAAATATTTTCATTATTATTTTGACTCCCTTCTATTTTCATTTAATGGAAATTGAGCTTCCGCCCCTGCGGCTGTCTCCCCATCCTTCCATGCTGCCGTTAACACAGTGCACGCCGCCGAAATACATATTCTTGCTGTTCCATAATTTTATGTTATAGTGGCTCCTTAACTTTTCTGCTATTTCCGGTTCTATTTCCGGTTCTATCTGTACAACTCCGTCTTCAAAATGAATACGGGACCTTTCTACAGCTTCTTCAAGAGAGCAATTGTAGTCAAGAAGATTTATCAATACTTGAAGTACCGCTGTCTTTATCCTCTTGCTGCCGCCGCTTCCCATAACCGCTTCAACTTTGCCGTCCTTTAAGACAATTGTCGGGATCATCATTGACGACACCCTATGACCTGGAGTGGATGCAAAAAATCCGTCAGGGTGCAGGTCATCTTCACCCATCATATTGTTCAGCATAATACCTGTCCCCGGGATAAAGCACCCTGAACCGGAGCCGTTTGATGTGGTCATTGATGCAGCATTTCCTTCTTCATCAACTACACTTATATGAGTTGTGCCCCTAGTTGAAAGAAAGGTCTTCTCCCGAATACTGTTTTGAAAAGACCTGACCATGTTTTCCGTTGTATCATCGGCAAAGGGATATCTGATCCTGCTTCCATTTTTCATGGGCTTAAAATCGTGAAGTTCCTTGATAAGCTCTGTCAGCGAGATCAAAAAATCTTCAGAATTATGAGACAGGTCAGACAACTCAAGTTTCTCAAGCATATGCAGTCCCAGTGCTATCATAATGCCTCCTGATGATGGAGGAGGGTTAGTCAAGATCACTCTGTCACGGTATTTTATGCAGAGCGGCTCTCTCTCGATCACTTTATATGAAGCGAGGTCCTCTCCTGTTATGAGACCGTCCTCTGCCTTCATGGTTTCAACGAGTTCCCTGGCAGAGGCACCGGCATATATATCACTTGTACCTTCAGCAATTCCATCAAAAAAATCTTTCAGTTCCGGATTATGGAGATGCGAATGCTCCTTGATATATTGCCCATTGGACATATAAATTTCTCTCCCGTAATCGGTGGAAGTAAAAATCGGCTCAAGAAGTCCCAGGAAATAGGCCTGCAGTCTGCTAACCACAATACCATCCTTAAGGTAACGGACAGCCGGAGAAATAATAGTCTTCAGAGGAAGCGTGCAGAGTCTGTCATGAATGTGAAGCAGCCCCTTTAGCATCCCGGGAACAGCCGCCGATCCCATGCCGGTATGAAAGACCTGTTTGCATTCAGGGAACTGAATATCAATGGGAGTCATAACAGGTTTCAAATTGCCTGCATGACCCTGTCCTGGAGTATTAACGAAAAAATCAAAGAGGATGTCTTTTTCCTCTTTTGCAATATGGGCCAGAAAAAAACCGCCTCCGCCAAGGCTTGTTAGTGAAGGCTCCGAGATGATTGATGCAAATCCGGCGGAAACTGCCGCATCAAATGCATTGCCTCCCTGCGAAAGCATTTCAGCTGCGGCTCCGGCTGTCAGAGGGTGGCCTGAAGAGACAGTCCCTTTCATTTAAAAAAGAGCTCCTGTGTGCCTTTAATCATTTCTTTAAAATCATGGTTCTTTTTATACAATTTCCTCTGGATATCTGCGCCGGTAGTACGTTTAAGAATGCGGGGGACTTCATCAAGATACTTCGTAGATTTCAGCATTTCAGCTACAGGTTTAACATGATTATAAAGATTGGTAACAGCCTCTTTTATCAAACACTTTTTCCCGTAAAAAGGATCTACATACACTCCCTTAAGGCCGTACCTGGCCGCCTGCCATTTATTTGATCGGAGTATTTGTATGTGAGGCTCGGGCCTTTCCTCCTGTTCCGCCAGTACCAGAACAAGGGCCTGTATAAGCGCTGTGAGTGCGAGAATATCACGCATTGAATAGGGCAGATCGCATATTCTTATCTCAATTGTTCCGAAATCCGGATGGGGTCGAATGTCCCACCAGATGTCTTTAACAGAATCAATGATGCCGCTCCTGCTCAACAGGGTTATAAGGTTATCAAAATCCTCCCAGTTATCCAGGGAGTCAGGCATTCCTGCAAGCGGAAGGGCCTCAAATAGTTTGGACCGGTATGACATCAGACCTGTATCCTCCCCTTCATAAAACGGTGAAGACGTGGAGAGGGCCAGCAGAATAGGAAGGTAAATCCTCATATTATTATTGACCCTGATAACTTTTTCTTCGTCATCTATGCCGATGTGCACATGAAGCCCCTGGGTTATAAACCGCCGCCCAACGATCTGTAAATCATTCATGATGCGTTTGTATCGCGGATTGTTTGCTACTTTCTGGTCAGGGCCTTTTGAGAATGGGTGAAGACTTGTGCAGTAAAGCGACCCGCCGAGGCCGTCAACAATATCACTCAGAAGAGTGTATGAGTCTGTAAGGTCTCTTTCAACATCAGCAACGGTAGTACAAATTCCCGTATTAATTTCGATCATTGACTGTATGAATTCAGGTTTGATTCGTTCATTCAAAGAGGGGGGCACCATCTTTAACGCTTCAGGAGACAGGGGACTCAGGGCCAGGGTCTCAGCATCGAGTATCTGGATCTCAAGTTCAACGCCGATTGTCGGGGCCGGGGATTTATTGAAAATAAGTTCTTCCATACAAGTCATTAATCCGCTCAGCAGGAGCAGCTATAGTAGTGTTTACTGTTTCCGCAGCTTCTTTATTGAATACCTGACAAGTTCGGACAAATATGCCGCTCCAACTCTTAAAACATCTTCATCAAAATCAAACTTCGGACTGTGTGATGCTATCTTCTCATGCCCGTCTTTTGCAGCTCCGAACCTGACAAAACATCCAGGCACTTTCATAAGATAATAGGCAAAGTCCTCTCCGCCCAGACTGGGATGGGGAAGAGATACGGTGTTGCCTTTGCCGATCAGTTTCTCCGCAACATACTTTGCATACTCAAGGGAAACTTCGTCGTTAATAATCGGGGGGTAGCCCGGTTTATTATTAAATTTAATTTCAGCATCATGAAGGATTGCTAATGATGCACACATTTTTCTTGTCTTATCGATTATAAGTTCTCTGACCGTTTCATCAGTAGTTCGTATCGTGCCTCTTAATACCGCCCTGTCGGCAATTGCATTATAAACAGTACCGGAGCGGATGTAACCTACAGTCAGCACTGCAGGATGAACGGGGTCAATATCGCGGGAAATAATCGTTTGCAAATTGATCACAATCTGGCTGGCCAGTAGTACGGCATCGACTGTCTCATGGGGTCTTGCGGCATGGCCCCCCTTGCCGATGACCTTTATTTCAAAAGCATCTGTAAATGCAGTATGTACACCGGATTTAATTCCTATCATCCCCGCATAATTGTCCCTTTCAATATGTCCCCCGAAAATCATGTCTACTCCTTCGAGCACACCCTCTTCAATCATCGGCTTTGCTCCGCCATCAGTTTCCTCGGCCGGCTGAAATATAAATACAACATTTCCCTCGGGGGGGTCCTCTTTTAAGAGTCTTGCAGCGCCCAGAACAATAGCAGTGTGTCCGTCATGTCCGCAGGCATGCATAATCCCCGGATTCTGGGAGGCAAAGGGAAGCCCGGTTTCCTCTGTAATAGGAAGCGCATCAATGTCAGCCCGCAATGCTATGGTAGGGGCTTTTTCATCGGTAATCAATTTACCAACGATGCCGGTTTGCGCAATCCCTGTCTTATGTTTAATTCCGAGCTTTTTCAGGGTCCTGGAAATAAACTCGGCAGTTTTTTCTTCTTTAAAACCGAGCTCCGGCCACTGATGAATCGTACGGCGAATATCCCTTATCCACTCAAACAGTTCTTCACTTACTATTTTATTAACTTTTTTCATTATCAGTAGGTATCAAATGCATTTATTGAAATGTTATTCCTTAAGTATAAATCATATCATTTACTTTTCAAAATAACATGAGCAGCATAATGAGTGTCCATTATCGCAGGGACTGGCTTGCCCCGCCCTGATTAGCAGCGCTGTCAGAGGATTTGCGAGGTTGTCCTGAACATCCAGATTAGATTGCAAATCATGTTAGAGTTTGTATGGATCGGTCTTTATGCAGTCTCTGCACAAGCCTCCTCAAGCTTTATATGTCGTTAGGGCGACATGATCAACAAGTATAAAATGCCAAATTTTGGGGACAGGCAGACTCTTATTGAGGGAGCAACACTTGTTGACTTCACTATGAGGAGGCCATTTGCAGAAAATTATTTTTGAAATAACTGATAGCAGGTTACGGCACTTCTGTTCATCAATATGTTCCGCCCTGTATTCAGGGCAGCACAGTCTGAAACTAACTAAATCCTTAATGAATTTAAGCAACATAATCATAATCGTCATTTCTTTTTATTAGTATACCATGTTTACTGTTTACATTATAATCGGCTTCTTTAAAAAATATCTTTAGATAATTTTGCAATGCTAATTTATTGACTTATATATAGATATAACAAGATATACCACTTTTTGAATTAATAATTGTATTGATTATGCTTTTGTCCTATTCGCCAATTCATTAATGAATCAATTAAGGAGATAAAACTACTACTTGATTTAATGCGTAATAAAAGGATATTATTTCAGATGTCTGCCAATCATATTTTTGCAGATGAATCCCCCCTAAACCTGTTCATACAGTTATACTGCGTTTCTATTGATGCTCCTTTTCAAATGAAGACTTATTAGGGACCGAATTTCGTTTATTGCACTATGCGGCCAGGAAATAGACTATGAGCTCAAAAAATAAAAACAATCTTCACGAAGATTATAAACACCATAAGCTGCCGGCAGATGATCTGAGCAGTGCAGAAACTAAACTCCACCGACTCGGGCAACGTGTCCCGCTGCAGTTAAAAATGGTTCTCTTTACATTAATCATTGGCCTGATGGTGTGGTCTGTTCTTGATTATGCCCAGAGCAGCAATCTCAGGGATATATTACGAGGTCAATTGAATGAAAGACTGTCCCGGATAGCACTGGAGAACCGTCTTGGTTTTGACAGTTATATTCACTCATTCCAAAATTCCTTAGACCTGCTTATGGTTCAGCCTAATCTCGGCAACTATATAAACAAAATCTCTCCGGTAATCAATAATGTAACGGACATAAAGCATCACGATCAACCGCCGGAATGGTTCCCTGACCGCTCTGCATTGCGATCACTAATTATGCCGACATATGCGTTACTATTTAATTCGGAGAATACTCTAAAAGAAGTATATTCAGGTCAGGACAAGACAGCACCGCCAAAACTTCTTGAATCGGATTCATTATTAATTGCCAGGAGCCTTAATCAGGGATATATGACCGTAATAAGCGGGAGTCCCTACATTATTACATCAAGGGCATATGTTAATGCAGCAGGCAGGCAGGAGGCTGCAGTAATGTTTGTTTCGCCCCTGGATGAACAATTCTTACGCTCAGCCTTGGGATCCGACAGGGAACATCTTATTGCATTTATTTCAAACGAAAAAAGTCCTCGCATTATAGTAAGCAGTAATAATATCCGTCTGCCCAAAGGGAGCCGCATAAGCTATCTTAAGAAGCACTATTTGTTAACTGACAAGAATTTATTTAGCCACGGTGCCTCAGATTTTCAGGCAAAACTCGTCTCCTTTGTTTCACTTGAGGAAGTTAATTCAATGACAGCATCCTTTATCGGGAAAGCCCGTCAGGAAAGAGCGGTACTCGGCTTTGCATTAATCCTTACATTTACACTCCTCATCTACTGGATAACCCGGCATCTTCAAATAATCAATGCGCGTATTGCAAATTTTTCCCGTGAAGTGCTGGGAAGAGAGCCGCTGAAGCTGCCTAAGGGAGACCAGCTTCACATTCTCAAAGAGCGTTTTAATAGTTTAACTGAAGAAATAATCGCGTCAAGAGAAATCATAAAGAAACAGGCCGAAGAAAAGGCCGATCTTATTGCAGACAACTCATTTGACGCTATTATTACAGCGGACAAAAAGGGAGTTGTTCAGCAATGGAACGCTGGAGCTGAAGACCTCTTCGGATGGTCACAGGAGGAAGCAGTCGGGAACATAGCTGCAGATACGATTATACCGCCTCAGCATCAGTATACAATACTGCAGCACACTCTGGATTCACAAAATCAGGACAAGGTGGAGACAACAGCATACCATCGAGACGGGCACGAATTCCCGGTAGAACTCTCACTCACTAAAACCGGTACCAGTGATGACCACAGTCTCATTGCTATCGTACGTGATATTACACAGCGAAAGAAAAGTGAGCAGGACCTGATGTTATTTCAAAATCTAATCAACCAGTCAAATGATGCCATGATGATCGTAGATCCGCAGACTGGCAAGTATTTATATGTCAATAATGAAGCCTGCAAGAGCCTGGGATACAGCAGAGATGAACTTCTGAACATGTATATGAAGGACATCGAGGTTGTCCTTACCGATGATTTCTCATGGTTCCGGCATGCAGAGCGTATACAAAAAATGAACAATATGATCATCGAGAGCCACCACAAGCGTAAAGACGAAACAGTGTTTCCTGTAGAAATAAGCGTTAAGTTTATTGGCCAGGGCGCATCATCCTATCTTGTGGCTATTATCAGAGACATCACAGAGCGTAAGTCATACGACAGGCAGATACAGTCCGCCCTTAGTGAAAACAAGACACTTTTACGAGAAATTCACCACAGAGTTAAAAATAATCTGCAGATAATTTCGAGCTTTTTCAATCTTCAGAAGGGCCACATTCATGACAGCAATGCTCTTTCTATGATTAATGAATGCCAGAACCGCATAAAGGCCATTGCCCTTGTTCATGAGAAACTTTACAGGACTGAGCAGTTTACCAACATAGACCTGAAAGAATATATTGCAGATATGATAAAGAGTCTGGCTGAATTGTATGAAATCAAGCAAAACAATATATCTATCCATATGGACATGGAGTCCATAATGATTAATGTTAATGTTGCCATTCCCTGCGGGTTAATAATAAATGAACTCGTATCCAATGCTTTGCAGCATGCATTTCCCAATAGCAGTAGAGGGAGAATAGTAGTGAAAATTCACTCTGTAAATAATGAAATTCTTCTACATATCAGCGACAATGGTAGAGATATTTCCTCCAGTCCGAATATAGAGGAGGGGCAGCCACTCGGACTACTTATAGTGGAAACTCTCGTTAATCAGCTGAATGGTAAAATAACGGTGGATAAAAATAACGGCACATTTTATAATATTAGATTCGGAAGGGGATATGAAAATGAATAATAAAGCAAAAGTTCTCATCGTAGAAAAAGAAGGCATCATTGCCAGAGACCTCGAGAAGGTCCTTCAAAAAATGGGGTATGATGTTTTGGACGCGGCTTTTTCAGGCCAGGAGGCCATAGGAAAAGCTCAGCAGTATGGGCCGGATCTGGTAATTACTGAAATTGCCTTAAACGGTCCGGTGGACGGCATTGACGTTGCCCATCAAATATCCAGCCGCTTTAACATTCCTGTTGTATTTCTCACTGCCATCTCTGATAGTGCTACTATTGAACGGGCAAAAATCGCAGAGCCCGCGGGTTTTATAGTAAAACCCTATGAAGAGGAAATGCTCCATGCTACCATTGAAATGGCCCTTTACAAGCACAGTGCGCAGGAGAACAAAGCAAGAGATAATGGGAGCACTTCAAAACCATTAAATGGAGGGGACAAAGTCAAAACATCTGAAGCGGGCCTTCAGGCAGACTGGACAAGGGCCACATTTATAGTTAAAAAAGACCACCTTGAAAAAATCAAAGCACTGGCATACTGGGACAGAAGAAAAGTGAAGGACATCATTGATGAGGCATTAACATCATACCTCAAAGATAAAAAAGTAGAGCCTGTCAGGGAATTACAGGGTAAGTCGTAATCGGTCTTTTGCCTAACAAACATTTTCATTGCATCGACGATCCACAGAAAAGTGCGTTGCGTTAAATTCGCGGCCATTACTCCTATTTGAAGAATATCATGCCGGGATGATATAATGATTTCGTTTATCAGTATAGGAGAGCAACCTGTTGAATTTACAAAATATTGATCAATCCCACAAATCCCGGTCTGTAATCAGCCGCAGAAATTTTCTTGGAGCCGGTATAACAGCAGCAGTTGCTTCTATTATTCCCACTGAACTTTACGCTGCCGCAAAAGCTCTCCAGCCTGAAAAAACTATTTGTTTTCATAATGTATACACACTTGAGACATTAGAAACAACTTATTGGGAAAACGGGCAGTACCTCCCGGAAGCAATGTCAGCGATTAATCATATTTTCCGTGATATTCGCACAGGTAAAGAACGCACCATCAGTAAATCGCTTATTGACCTTCTCCATGATCTTCAGCAGGATGTCAGACTTGACGGGCACTTTCATATAATTTCCGGGTACCGCACTCCCCGGTCAAATGCCCTTCTCAGCCAAACAAAAAAAGGGGTTGCCAAAAACAGTCTGCATATTTACGGCAAAGCCGTAGATATTCGCCTGCCCGATTACAGCCTGAAAACTCTCAGGCGCAAAGCAATGAAACTACGCGGCGGCGGGGTCGGGTATTATCCACGTTCCAATTTCCTGCATGTTGACGTAGGATCTGTCCGGTACTGGCGGGGGTAAATAAAAAAGGGCGGGAAAATCCCGCCCCTGATTGTTCCAATATCTTTATCCGTTGCTAATTTCCTTAGATGGCGGCTCATCTTTCTTCACTTCTTTTTCGTCCGTTTTACCTTTAACCAGTTTCAGCTCATTGGGGACTTTATGGATTTCACCTTCAACATTTGCACCCTTGGCAATTGAGATGTACTCTTTATATAGTATTTCTCCCTTGCCCTGTGCGCCCGGACCAATCTCAATGTCATTTCCTTCAAGCTTACCGTTAAATTCACCGTTTATAGTTATCCTTCCACTGGCAATCACTTCACCGCCGTTAAACTTACCTGAAATTGTTACATTACTGCCGGCCCTGATGTTCCCCTGCAGCAGCTCTCCTTCAATAATTACGTCACCCTGCTTGGTTTCTATATTACCCTTGCATGTTCCTTTTATAACTATCTTTGAATCCTTCTCGGAAGTAATGTTTCCTTCAATGTCCCCGCTCAATTCCAGATCGCAGGTTACATTAATATCACCGATTAATTTGCTCCCCTTTAAGATAGTATTGGAGTTGCTGGTTCTGCTTTTGCTTACAGGAGTTGCTGCGGCTGACGGCTCCAGGCTGGTCACTTCTGCTGATGGCTTCTCATCATTACTTTTTACATCTCCGCTTTCATCACTGAGTCCCCGCTTTAAAAACATATCCTACTCCTTTTCTTATATCAGAGAATTACTTAATCCACTGACAATCAGGTTAGCATTGAGTATTTTATAAACATAACTGCTTTTAATGAAAAAAGCAATGCATTCACAGCCGTTAATAAAATGTCCTACTAGAAGATATGTCGGTTACTTTTTATATTTACTTTAGCGAAGTTATAACATTAGGTAGGGGCGGGGTACCCCACCCAATCGCATGAACGGGCGCTTATGCTACTGTATCCACAGCAATTTCTTGAATATCCAGCCTGTATCCCCGAATTCATCGATGATCTTGACCCATTTTTTTTGATTCTTAATCACTTTAAATGAGTCATACTTAAGTGCCGGGCTTAATGCACTTTTGTCAAATTTGGTTCCCGGCCCAGTCCTGATATTGGCTTTGTCTGATTTTACGACAGCACACTTGTACTTTGAGGTAATCAGCTTTGAGTATATCCAGTGAGTATCATTATCCACGTCCTTAACCTTGTACCAATTGCCCTTCTTTGACACTTTCTTAAAAGGCATGTACTTGAACACTTGCCAGGTTGGAGGATCATACTTGGTGCCGGGCCCTGCCCTGAGATTAGCGTCAGATACACTTACACACAAAGCATAAGAATGCTTACCGGAAAGAACTAAACTTAAAAGAATTATTATTGTAAAAACAGATTTTTTCATGGTCTCCTCGTTCAAAAGCAGCTTGTATGTTGTAAAACCTTCGGGGTGCTTATGTCAAGTGCAGGGCTGCAATCCTGCAGAGCTCACCCTGCGTAACTACCCAATTAATTAAAACATTTCAATACATTACAGCTATAGTACAATTCTTTATATTAATCTGGTTTTATCTTCTATATTTACAAGTAAAACTGCCAATCATTAACTATAATTGTGGGTTTTTTCCAATATTTGTTAGAATTAATCTATAGCATTAATCAACCCTTAATATTATATTCGTTCAATTCAGAAATATGAAACCCGGATTAATAAAATTTTATATCAGTTTATTTGCTTTTCTGTTTCTATCTTTGACCTTTCTGAAGATCTCAGATGCCGATAAAGGAGCTAAGGAATTATTCAACGATTGCATCCAGAAGCTCAAGTCAGAGGAGTTTAAAAAGGCCGCCGGGAGCTGCGAAGAAGCAGTCAGGATCAAGCCCGACTATGGAGAGGCCCTTTTCGCGCTGGGGTATGCCTATAACAAGCTGGGCAGGTACGAAGACGAAGTAACAGTCCTAACAAAGGGTCTGACTATTAAGAAGGACTACGCAAAGGGACATCTTTCTTTAGGCCATGCACTTAATAGACTAAATAGATTAAGAGAAGCGATCAAGGCCTTCAAGCAGGCGCTAAAAATCAAACCTGACTATTTAGAGGCCCATCTGGCAATGGGGTACTCCTATGACAAACTCGGGAAGTGCGGCGACACAGTTGGGATCTGCGAGAAGGCGATCGAGATTAACCCCGACCTTGCTGAAGCCCATCTTGCCCAGGGATATGCCTATGACAAGTTAGGGAGATATGATGAAGAAGCAAAGGCCATGCAAAATGTTGTAAGGATTAATCCTGATGATGCCAGGGCCCATCTCACTCTTGGATACGCCTATGACAAACTGGGAAAAAATGAGGATGCTGTGAAATCATTCAAAGAGGTCCTAAGGATCGATCCCGAGAATATATCCGCTCATCTTGCTTCCGCCTTTGCCTATCACAAACTAGGCCGCTACCTCGAGGAAGCAGCCGCATACGGCAGTATTTTAAAAATCGCGCCTGATTATATTCTGGCACGTCTCGGAATGGGCTACTCATACGACAGACTCGGCAGATACGAAGATGCAGTTACATCCTACAAAGAGGTATTGAGTGCCAACCCGGATGATGCCGATGTTCATTTGACCCTGGCCTATGCCTATGACAAGCTCGGTGAAAACCAAAAGGCCCTTCAGTCCTTTACAGAAGCAGCAAGGATCAGACCTGATTTTGTTCAGGCATATACCGGCCTTGGCATTTCATACGCACAACTTGGCAGACACCCGGAGGCGCTGGACTTTATCAAAAAAGCTTTAAGCCTTAAAAAAGACAACGGCGAAGCGCACTTCGTCCTGGGAGCTCTTCATTTTCGTATGGGAAATAAGGAAAAGGCCCTTGATCAGTACAGAGCATTGAAAGAACTGGATTCTGAATGGGCAGAGAATTTGAGGAAGTTTATTAATAAGTAGTTAACGGGGCCTATGCCCACCCTAATCCGTTAATGCCATCCCGCCGGGTTATACTATGCATGTGAATAGAAATCTGAAAATATTCTTAGTAACAGGAATCCCCTTTGGCATATTCTCAGCAGTATCGTTCTCATACCTTTACGGAGTTAGTGTCGGTCTTCCGGCCGGGCTTGTATCAGGACTCTGCTTAGGTTTTCTTATGTTCATCTTATTGGGATTTCTTCACAGCCGGGCCGTAGAAAAGGTCGGAGGCGACAGGTCCGAAGCAGCAATGGCTATCTTCCAGGCTAGGGAGATTGAATTGCACCTACACTATGACAGGGCCTTTGACCTTTGCATAAAGTCTCTGCACCTGATCGGCAGATGCAGGATTCAGAAGGAGGACCGCAATGAGGGTAAGATCATAGCAAGATCGTCCATTAACTGGAAAACATGGGGAGACACAATTACTTTTGACATTACCGGCATAAGCAATGAGAAGACTGCCCTAAAAGTATCAAGCAGACCAACCTCCCGCTCTACCCTCGTAGACTATGGCAAAAACCTTCATAATGTGAAAACGATAATTTCCTTTTTGAAAGAATCACAGCAATAGATGTTCTTAAACAGCTTTTACAGGCATGACCCCTTATCCGTTATTCGCAAAGAACGTCTCGGCCCGCTCCCTTGCTTCATCCACGCTACTGCTTGACTGGACTTTGCTAGCCAAAGAGTGTCCAAACTTATAATTCCTGGCGAAGTAGTGGGTAAATGCCTTCAGCCTGCCCAGGTGATATATGGATCGATAATCCGCTTTCAAAGCTTCAATAAAAGCCGCGTAAACATCGGGCAGGGAAACCGCAGGCTTCGGTATATCGACGCCGTATACAGTCCTGGCAATTTCCGAGAAAAGCCAGGGTCTTATAATTGCCCCGCGCCCGAGCATCAATCCGTCGGCTCCCGATACTCTCAAACACTTTTCCGCATCCTCAACAGAGAAAACACCTCCATTGGCGATAACAGGTATCTTAATGCATTCCTTTATTTCAGCTATATATGTCCAACGCGGATGTCGTACAAATGACTCATGTTTGAACCGGGCATGCACCGTAAGCATATCAGCGCCCTCACCTTCAAGCATTGAACAGAAGTCCTTTAATTTCCCGCTGTCAGTGTTGCTGCCCAGGCGGATTTTCACACTCAGGGGCAAGTCAGTGCGTTTTCTGGCCTCCGCCACAATACGGCGGGCCGCATCCACACGTTCCATCAGTTTTACGCCCGCGCCGAACTTGCCCACCGATGTAGACGGGCATCCCATATTAAAATCAACAGCATCAGCCTTAAATGCATGAAGTTGATCAATGGCCCGGTCGATGCCCTGCTCATTGGCAGTCAGAAGCTGGTAAGAAAGGGGGCTTTCCCTTTCGGTCCTGATCAGAAACGGGGAGATACGGGGATTTTCCGATGGCAGTCGACTTGCCGAGAGCATTTCCGTTGACAACAGGCCGACCCCGCCGAAGTCTATCATGATCCGCCGGAGGGCGCTGTGAGTAAGGCCCGCCATCGGCGCAAGGAGAAGCGGCGGAGTGATCTGCAGATTGCGAATCTGTATTGCCTGCGGTTGTGTTTGCATGTTCGTATCAGCTTCCATCGACATTTTCCATCTCTCTCTTTCCTCGGGTAATCCTGCAATAGACATTTAGAATAGTACTTCTAAATTAATTACTCAATTCAATTAAACTCATTCAGGGTGTTATGTCACCCGGTAATTGCGTATATTCTTCAAACTTCTCAATTGTCTTTTCTCATAATTCGTAATTAATAATTAGTAATTATTTTTAAGAACACAGACAGATGATATACTACATTATTGAATTATGAAGAGTCGGGAGAACAGGTGGATAGTAACGGTAAAAGATATAATGACCTAAACACATATTTACGGTCCCTTTTTGATTGCAGAGTGCAGAAAATATACATCGACGCCGGTCTTTCCTGCCCCAACAGGGACGGCACCATTTCCACGGGGGGATGCATTTACTGCAATGCCAGGGGCTCCGGCACGGGGACGCATCGGCCAGGACTATCCATTACCGAACAGGTCAGAGCAGTTAAACATCACATGGCCTGGCGATACAAGGCGAAGAAATTTATCGCTTACTTCCAGTCCTTCTCCAACACATATGCTCCCGTTGAACATCTCAAAACTCTCTATGACGACGCGCTGGCTGTAGAGGATGTAGTAGGACTTTTCATCGGCACCCGGCCGGACTGTGTTGATGGACCTATTCTGGATTTGCTTCAGCATTATAATGAGAACCATCTTGTATGGATTGAATATGGCCTTCAGTCGGCCCATAATGAGACTCTTGCCCGGATCAATCGGGGTCATGATTTTAAATGCTTTGAAAAAGCGGTCGACATGGCCAAACGCAGGGGTATCAAGGTATGCGTCCATGTCATTCTCGGTCTGCCCTCTGAAAATAAACAGCAGATGCTTGAAACAGCCAGAATCATCTCCGGCATGGGTATTGACGGCATCAAAGTTCACCACCTCTCTGTGCTTAAGGGAACCGCCCTTGAACAAATGTACAATAACGGCTCCTATCACTGTTTTGAACAAAAGGAGTACATAGATGTTGTCTGTGATTTTCTGGAACTCCTGCCTGAAGAAATGATCATACAGCGTGTCACCGGAGACCCGCACGAAGAAGAACTGATCGCCCCCCTGTGGTCCCGCAGAAAAAGTGAAACGATTCACATGATTACCAGGACCCTGGCTGCCCGGCATTCATGGCAGGGAAAGAAGTATGAAGCATGAATTATAAATCAAAAGACAAGCCCCAATTCGCTACTGCAAGACGGTCTCGTAATTCGTAATTGAATATAATATATACTATACAAACCAAATATTAAGGAGTTTAAATATGAATGCATGTCAATGCGGAACCGGTCTCGCCTATGAAGAGTGCTGCGGTCCGATCATAGAGGGGACGCAAATTGCGTCCAGTGCCGAGCAGCTGATGCGCTCCAGGTACACAGCCTATGCAAATCAGGAAATCGGGTATTTATATTCTTCGCTTCATCCGGAGCACCGGAAGGACTATGACGAGAAGAGCACCCGTCAGTGGGCAGAGCGCTCTCAGTGGCACAATCTTGAGATACTTAATACCCGAGGCGGCGGCGAAGGTGACACCGAAGGCACTGTGGAGTTTATTGCTACGTTTACGCAAGGCGGTGCACGCAGAGAGCACCATGAGCTTGCGACCTTTGAAAAAGATGAGGACATGTGGTATTTTGTAAACGGTAATCCTATCGCCCCCGGAACATTCGTGCGTAAAGAGCCAAAGGTCGGGCGTAACGACCCCTGCACATGCGGAAGCGGCAGGAAGTTCAAAAAATGCTGCGGCGCTAACGTCTAAATTTCTGTAGAACGATCATTCTCTAAGTTGAGGAATTCTATTAGCCGTTAGCCGTTAGCCGGATAATAAAGAGACTTCAGAAGCCACGGAATAAACACCGTGGCTTTTTTTATATTTTAAGTAATTATAAATGGGAGGGCGGGATATATAATGGACGAACAGCAGAAGCTTAAAGCAATATTTAAACAGACTTTTGATACAGTGGCAGGAGGATATGACTGCAAGGCCCTTCGCTTCTTTCCGGAAAGCGCCAGAAACATGGCCGCTATTCTAGACCTTCAAGGAGACGAACATCTGCTCGATGTTGCCTGCGGCACAGGTAATGCATCACTGGTGATTGCACCGCTGCTGCCAAAAGGCCGTATAACAGCCGTGGATTTTTCTTCAGGTATGCTGGAGCAGGCCCGTCAAAAAGCCGCATCGATGAAAATGCAGAACATTGAGTTTGTTGAAAGGGATATGCAGGATCTTGGGTTTGGTGAAAGCCCGTTTGATATAGCAGTCTGTGCATTCGGAATATTTTTTATAATGGATATGGAAACACAGCTTGCTCACATAGCATCCACGGTTAAGCCCGGAGGAAGGGTTATGATTTCAAACTTCCAGGAGAGTTACTTTCATCCCTTGAAGGACCTGGCCATCAACAGGCTGGCAGACTATGGTGTCAGGAAGCCGCCGATGACATTGAAACGTATTGCCAGTGAAGCTGGATGCAGGGAGCTGTTCGAGAATGCGGGGCTCACAAACATCTGTGTTGAAAAAAAGAATGTCGGCTATTACCTTGAGAGTGCGGAGCAGTGGTGGGAGGTTGTATGGAATGCGGGTTTCCGGGGAATGGTGACTCAGCTTTCCGCTCAGGACCAGGAGCAATTCAAGAGAGAGCATCTTGAGGAGATAGGGGCGCTCAGTACAGACAATGGCATTTGGCTGGATGTGGGAGTGCTGTATACCGTGGGAACAAAGACGTAAGAATGCCAATTATGAATTAGTTTTTACGACGAATATCGAATTACGAAGTTTTTTTTACTTCAAGATTCGTTATTAGTCAATCGATATTCGATATTCTCTTCTGCTTCTAATCCTTCTGACAGGCGCAGTCTTGAGTGCTTCCTTTTATTTTTTCAATAGCATGAACAAGAACCGGTAAAACTACAGTGAGGTTTTCCTTAACAGCTTTTGGACTGCCGGGAAGATTTATTATTAATGTCTCTCCCCTTACTCCGGCAACCGCTCTTGAGATCATTGCCCGGGGGGTCTTTTTTGAACTCTCCTGGCGCATGGCTTCAGCCATGCCGGGGATTTCGTAATCGATTACTTCCAGAGTTGCGTCGGGGGTTACATCCCTTGGTGAAACTCCTGTACCTCCGGTGGTAAGAATAAGATCGGCTTTTTTGCAGAGGGATATCAGGTTTTTTTCTATCTTGTCCTGGTCGTCGGGGATGATATCATAGCTGACTACTTCTGCTTTGATATCCTTGATGAGTTCCTCGATGGCGGGACCGCTGGTGTCTTCGCGCTCGCCTTTAGAGCCTTTGTCGCTTAATGTGAGGACCGCAACCTTTATCATAATTATCAATTACAAACCTGCCTGCTGGTACCTGTCTGCCGTAGGTAGAGGCAAGGTTATGAATTACGAAGTGCATTGCTTTTCAGATAATTCGTAATTATTAATTCCTAATTATTATTTCGTCTCCGGTATTTATTGTTCCGCCTTTGATTACTTTTACGAAAATGCCTTCTCTCGGCATAACGCAGTCTCCGGCCTGTTCATAAATCGCGCAGCGGGCGTGGCATAATTTTCCGATCTGGCTTACTTCCAGCTCTATGTCCTGCCCTATGGTCATTTTAGTTCCAATTGGAAGTGTATAGAGGGTGACTCCCTCGGTAGTAATGTTTTCTGCAAAGTCTCCGGGGCCGACATCCACACCCTTGTCCTGAATTTTCTTTATGCTTTCCGTTCCAAGGAGGCTTACCTGTCTGTGCCATTTCTCCGAGGCATGGGCGTCATTTTCTAGTCCGTAATTATCCTTAAGAACCGCAGAATCAACAGACTTTTTCCGCATACCCTTTTTTGGGCTGATGTTAATCGATATTATTTTGGCCATATAACTCCTATTTCCAAACTAATAAATGTAGTGGGTTGTTAGTTCGTAATTAGTAATTTCTAATTATCTTATCAAAGCTCCCTGCTTAACATCTTTTTCAGGGGTTAATATAGATAATACCCCTTCACTGTCCGTTGCCGCAAGTAGCATTCCGTTTGATTCAACACCCATAAGTTTTGCAGGTTTAAGATTAGTGACTACAACTACGCTCTT
The DNA here is from genome assembly GCA_003354025.1 of Nitrospirota bacterium. Lineage (GTDB taxonomy): Bacteria > Nitrospirota > Thermodesulfovibrionia > UBA6902 > UBA6902 > Glo-13. Next base: position 1,164 of record PIVU01000034.1, on the reverse strand, counting down.
GCCGGTCAGCTCTTCCGGCGTATATGATTTGCCGATACCTGCGACGATTTGCCGATTTTCACCAGTATCGACCTGTATCCTGAGTAATTTGTCGGAGCCTTCAACCTTTTCTGCTTCAAGTACTTTGCCAATTTTCAGCTGTACTTTTGCAAAGTCATTAATTGATATTAAATTATCTTTCTGCTCGTCTTCCACTTTTTTGTCCTTTTGCGGTTTTGCCTGCTTCTGTTTATCGTTAGCGGCTGCTTTTTCCTGTTTTCCGAAAAGCTTTTTAATATCGATCCTCGGGAACAATGCCTCTCCCTTTTGTACTTTCGTTTCCGGCTTCAGGCCTCCCCATGATCCAATGTCATCCAGTGAGCATAAACCGATGTCCTCGTTTAATCCCAGATGCTGCCAAATTTTGTTTGCACTATCAGGCATAAATGGATAAATGTAGACGGCAAGAAGGCGTATTGATTCTGCGAGTGTATAAAGTATGTTGGAAAGTATATCGTCATCGCTTTCTTTCCATGGTTCCGAGGAAGCGATGTATTCGTTAATCTCGCTTATGGCCTTCCACGTATGAGTAAGTGTATGGTGGAACTGTAATCTGCTTAAATTGTTTTCGAATGTCCTGGGCAGACTTTCTTCAGCTTCACTGTCAAACCACTTCTTTATCTTCTTCTCAAGGCCGTCACGGTCTTTATCTGCCTTAGGGGCAGGAACAGCGCCTCCCCTGTACTTCTCTATCATTTTTAATGACCTGCTTAACAGGTTCCCAATATCATTTGCAAGATCGGTATTTATCCGCCTTGCCAGAGACTCTTCCGAAAAGTCACCGTCAAGGCCGAAGGGGACTTCCCTGAATATGAAATATCTGAATGCATCGATCCCGTATTTCGCGGCCATTTCAGCGGGATCAAAAACATTACCCAGGGACTTGGACATTTTTTTGCCTTCAACAGTCCACCATCCATGGGCAAATATGTTTTCAGGAAGGGGGAAGTTCAGTGCCATGAGCATTGTAGACCAGTAGACAGCGTGAGTTGTTAGAATGTCCTTGCCGACTATATGGTGACTGGCAGGCCACCAGAAATCGCCTTCTTTGGCATCGCCTGCATTGGGAGCAAGATAGCGCGTAGCGGAAAAGTAATTTAATAATGCGTCAAACCAGACATAGGT
>PIVU01000475.1 GCA_003354025.1 Nitrospirota bacterium | reverse complement strand
GACATAGACAACAATTGTTCTGAGAATCCTCATCAAAGCCATGGCATAAGACTGCCGTCATGGAGTTTCCCCGCATATGACCCCAGTAACGGGCCGGGTGAGTTTGCACTGGCTGACGGTGCAGCCGGTATTGACGCCGGTGAATGCATTCCAAACTTCAATGCATGTGATGATAACAACCCTCCGGACATGGGTGCATTTGAAAGGGGTGCCAGTCCGATGGAATTCGGGGTAGACGCGTATATGGCTTACGATACTGATGATGACGGCATTGATGATGACGGCGACAGCAACGGTATAGTCGGTGATACGCCCTGCAGTCCCGGACAGACATTAACCTGCGATGATAATTGCCCATATGCATACAACCCGGGGCAGGACGATATGAATCTTGACGGCGAAGGGGACGCATGCGATGACACCGATAATGACACTGTTAATGATGCTTCGGACATATGTCCTCTTGCTCCTCCGGTTAAAATAACGGGGTCATTTCAGATTTATACAACGCTGCAGGATGCGTACGACAACGCTCTTAGCCAGAATACCGTTAAAGGGCATTCTCTGACTTTTACGGAAAACCTCACACTTGATGAAGACAAGTCTGTAACCCTCTCGGGTGGGTATGATTGTAATTATGCAGACTCTGAAGGAATGACAACATTGAACGGCTCATTGAACATTTCAAACGGAAGCGTTAGTATCGGTAATTTCATACTCGAGCAATAACCTTGAAGAGAGTTAATCAATAACCTGATAATATTTTCTCACTTGATTTACTTTATATTGACCCCTCATTAATGCCGGAATGCGCATCATGGCACATAGGTTATTCATTGACTGGTTGGGTTAAAAAGGTTAGCCTATACTATCCATTCAAGAGTACAAATGCGGGACGTGGCAAATACGGTTCTTTTTGTTTAAAGAAGCACAGGTTCTTTCCTACAACATAGCTGGTTGATTTACAACAATAAATGGGGACTGCATGAATTACCGTAACAGTACGTATTTCATATTTTCTTCTTTAATCTATGCTTTTACTTTCAATTTAGCTGGGCCAGTTTTTGCTGACTGGTATAACGCTGAATGGAAATACAGACAGGAGATAGTAACAGACAAAAGCAGTACCGACGGCACTGTCACAATCGGAGACTTTGTATTGGAATAAACAAACAGATCAGTCAGGGAGAAATCGGATGAACAGCAGGACTTATGTGAAAATGATAGCCGGCATTTCTGTTATTGTCATTTTATTAATTATATCAACAGCAGGCGCTGAAATCACCGGGAAAATATGGAAGCCTTTACCTTTACGCAGTCAGGA
>PIVU01000206.1 GCA_003354025.1 Nitrospirota bacterium | reverse complement strand
TCAGGCAAGATGTTCGTACCGCAGATGCTGCGTTCTGCAAAGGCCATGCAGGAGTGCATGGTCCTGATGAAACCCCTTTTGAAGGACCAGGACATCAATTTTAAGGGTACAGTAGTTATTGGAACAGTTAAGGGAGATCTTCACGATATTGGGAAGAACCTTGTTTCAATGATGATGGAAGGGGCCGGATTTACCATAATCGATCTTGGAGTGGACATTACTGCTGATGCATTTGTTGAAAAGATAAAAGAGACCGGAGCGGAAATACTGGCTTTGTCTGCTCTGCTATCAACCACCATGCCGGGAATGAAAGAGACCATTGAGGCATTACAGAATGCCGGCCTGCGAGATAAAGTTAAGGTAATGATAGGCGGTGCACCGGTTAGTGCCGGTTTTGCCGAACAGATCGGGGCCGACTCCTATGCCCCTGACGCGGGTTCGGCTGTTATTGAAGCAAAGAAAATACTTGGATTGTCTTAAGAGATAACTTTTATAAAGGAGGCAATCATGAGATTACCTGATATCCCTACATTTCAACCGCGCCTTAAAGTATTAAACCGTGAGCAGGTACTGGCTATACATAATGCCGCTCTTGAGATAATAGAAAAAACAGGGTTTAAGATGGAACATGCCGGTGCCCGTGATATGCTGGCAGAAGCCGGGTGCTCGGTCTTCAACGGAGACTGGGTAAGGATGCCTGCCTACCTTGCAGAAGCAGCGCTCAAGACAGCTCCGCGTCAGATCAGCCTTTATGACCAGAAGGGGAACAAGGCAATGCCGCTTTTCAATAATAATCCTTTCTACGGCACAGGCTCGGACACGGTTTATACCATAGACATTGAAACAGGCGAACGCCGCAGGACCCTTCTGAAAGATGTGGCCAATTTTGCTAAACTGGTGGACGGCCTTGAAAACATCTCCTTTGCAATGTCAATGTCCAACCCCGATGATGTCCCGGTAAATGCCGTCTATATTCATGCCTTTGCCGAGATGATCAAAAACACGAATAAACCGATGGTATTTATTGCAGACAGCGGTAAGGACATAGCAAAGATTTATGAGATCGCCTGTGCGATTGCAGGGGGTGAAGAGCAGCTGCAGTTAAAGCCCTTCCTTTTAAATTATTCGGAGGCAATCAGCCCTCTGAGGTTCCCGGAAAATGTGCTCGACAGACTCATTTTTTGCGCTCAAAAGAAGATACCCATGTGTTTCCCTTCAGGCTCCAATGCCGGAGGCGGAGCACCGGTCACTCTAGCCGGAGCCATGGCAATGGGGATTGCTGAAAACCTTGTAGGTCTTGTAGTACATCAACTTGCCGGAAAGGGATCGCCCTTCCTGTTCGGGCCGAACGTAAGCGCCCTTGATATGAAGTCAACTGTTGTCTCCTATGGCTGTCCTGAATGGAGCCTTACCCAGGCCGCGCTTGCTGATATGAGAGATGAACTTTACGGGCTGCCGATCTGGGCATACGGAGGTGCATCGGATTCAAAGGTCATGGATGCCCAGGCAGGCGCTGAGTCCATGTTCTCTATCGCAACCTCCATGCTTTCCCGCGCAAACCTTATCCATGATGTGGGTTATATAGAGTTCGGTACAACCTCATCGCTCGAAATGGTGACAATGGCCAACGAACTTATAGCCATGAGCCGCTTTTTTACAGGCGGCATTCCTGTGAACGATAACACACTGGCGCTTGAGGTAATAGAAAAGGTGGGGACCGGTGGACCAAGCTCTATCTTTTTGACTGAGGACCATACATTTGAAAATTATGAGACGGCAAATTTCCTGCCTAATCTGATCGACCGTTCCCGATATGATGCCTGGGAAAGCGCAGGATCAATGGACATGTATAAACGTTGCAATGTGGAGGCAAAGAGGATTCTTGCGGAGCATGAGGTTGAACAGAAATCGGATGAGGTGTTGAAAGAGATAGAGGGAATAATTAAGAATTACAAAGTATAAAACAAGGATATTACTATGGGATTGAGTTTACCATTTCTAACACCACTTGGCACTGAAGATCTGAAGAAAATTGATCAGGCCGGCCGGCACATATTAAAAAATATCGGCATCAAGGTCCACGATGCGGATGTGCTTGATATGCTTAAAGATGCTGGTGCCAATGTTGATCCTGACAAAGAGATAGTCAGATTTAATGAGGAGTGGCTTGATGAGAAACTCGGTCTTGCCCCACCCATTTTTGTCCTTTATTCACGGGACGGGAATAATGATATACACCTTGGAGAAGGCAAGGTTAACTTTGCCAACGGCGGCAGGGTATTTCAGATACTCGATTTAGGCACAGGCGGTTACAGGCCCACTATGCTCAGGGACGTTGTTCACACTGCCAAACTGGTTGACAAGCTTGAGTATATTCAATTCTATATTGTTGCATGCCAGGCCCATGACATCGGGCCGGAGCATTATCATCTGAATGATTTCTATCATGCACTTAACCATACTTCTAAACACGTTATGGGAGGATGCGACAACATTGAAGGCGCAAAGCAGATGTGGGAGCTCGCTAGCATAATTGCAGGCGGGGAAGACAACCTCAGAGAAAAACCTTTTGTATCGGTTATTACAAACCCGATAAGTCCTTTAACAATCGAGAGCAAAACCCTTAACATTCTCCGTTTCTGCTGTGAACAGGGGATACCGGTCACCTGCGCTCCTGCTCCGATTGCCGGAGCTACTGCACCTGCTACTCTGGCAGGCACTCTTTCACAAATGCATGCCGAGTCACTTGCTGGTGTGGCGATATCCCAGGTGTTTTCTCCGGGAGCAAAGATACTTTATGGCGCAGTACCGACCGTCATGGATTTAAGGAAAGTTGAATTTACCATAGGCTCCGTGGAAATGGCGATGATGAATGCGGCCGCAGTCCAGCTCGCCAAGCTATACAAATTACCGATCTACGGCTCCGGCGGAGTCACTGAGGCAAAGAGGCCCGATATACAGGCAGGCACTGAAAAGACCTTTTCAAGTATGATGGTGGCCATGGCCGGTGCTGACCTAATTCATCTTGCAGCAGGCATGCTTGATTCGGGTAATTCAATCTCCTATGAGCAGTATGTCATAGACAACGAAATCATAGGAATGATCCGCAGGATGCTCGCAGGTATAAAAGTGGAAGATGAGACCATCGGCCTTGATGTAATCGAAAAGGTAGGGCCCGGCGGCAACTATCTATTGGAAGACCACACCGTTGACCACATGATGGAAGAATTCTATTATCCTGATCTGTCGGTCAGGAGTATCTTTGATGTCTGGGAAAAAGATGGAAGACCGAGCATGATGAGCAGGGCTAACAGCATGGTCAAAGAGATACTTGAGGAAGATAAAGACGGACTTTTTGATATTGATTTGATCTCTGAAATTAAAAAGTCGTTTCCGGATATTGTGGGAATATAAAAGACAGGGTCCCAGGATTCGAGGGTTCAAGGGGTCAAGTGAAAAAACACCCTATAACCCTCAATTACGCATATGACATCTCGGGAAAATAAAAAAGAGGACAAACCCATTCAGACTGTACATATTATTGCATGTGGTGTTTTCAGGCCTGTACTTGAGGAGTTGAAATTAGTGGAGAGATTTCCAGGGCTGTATCTAACATTTCTTCCGTCAAACCTCCATAATAACCCCAATGAGCTTGAGAATTACCTGAAGAAAGAATCCATTGCATCACGAAAAAGTAATGAGCGCATCATATGTCTTTACGGTGAGTGCTTCCCGGCCATTGATAATGTATGCAGACAGTATGGAATTAGTAAGATAGAGGGGCATCACTGCTATGAGATTTTTCTGGGAAGAGAGAAATTCCGGGAAATAATGGATGAGAGCGCAAAAACCTATTTCCTTGAAAATGAACTCATCCAAAACTTTGATGAATATTGCGTTAAGCCGCTAGAACTATACGACGAGGAAATGAAGAAATTATTCTTCAAAAATTACGAGAGGCTGGTTTATGTACGACAGCCGTCAGATCCCGACCTCATGCCCGAAGTAAATAAGATCGCTGATTTTCTTGGATTGACTATAATAGTCCATGATGCGGACTATTCAAATTTTGAAAAGGCGTTAATTAATCTGATTAGCTCCGGTTACAAATGAAAAAAACAAAGAATAAAAAAACAAAAAAGAAAAAACGGGGTATTGGATCTCCTAAATCAGGTGAGCATAAAAAAGTCAGTTACTGGCTGAATGTACTGCCTCATGACCTGTGGCTGGAAGTCCCGCCTGGAGAGACGGTCCTGCATGCGCTTCAAAAGGCAAATATAGAACTGGAAGGCGATTGCGGCGGAATTGTGAAGTGCGGCAAATGCAAGGTCAAGGTGCTTACGTCAATAGATTTACCTTCTGAAAATGAAGTGCATGACCTCCTTGATGAAGAGGAAATAAATCAGGGGATACGCCTTGCATGCAGCACAAAGATAAATAAAGACCTCGCTGTTTATATCGGGGAAGCGGGTACGCAGCAGGAGTATTTTCAGATACTCAAGGCCGGTGAAACACCCATTATACAGCTTGAACCCATTGTGGAAAAACAGCTCGTTGACCTTGCCCCTGGAAGCCAGAATGAAGGATTGTCTGATATGGACCGTATAAGACTTGAACTCGGTCCTGAATACAAGGACCTGAAGGCATCACTCAATATTCTTCAGAAACTGCCCGCTTTGTTAAAGGAAACAGGCAACTATGGTGCGGCAGTGCTTCATAACCAGCGCCTGCTGGGATGGCAAGGCTACAAGGAAACGTCACGCTGTTACGGGCTGGTCTTTGACCTGGGGACGAGTACACTGGTGGGCAAACTCATCAGTCTGATTGACGGCCGGCAGATTGCCGCTATTTCCCGACTGAACAGGCAGATCAAATACGGCACTGACGTGATCAGCCGTATTCAGCATATAAAAGAGGACCCGGAAGGGCTCAGCCATATGCACGAGTCCCTGATGAAGGACCTGAATTTGATTGTCAAACGACTCCTGGAGGTTGGCAAGCTTAAGCCGGAGGATATATTCGTTGCTGTTGCTGCTGGAAATACGACGATGCAGCATTTCCTGCTTTCACTCGATCCTTCCGGTATTGCCGAGGCGCCTTTCCCCCCTGTGCTGACCGATGGAGTAATCGTCAAGGCAACCGACGCCGGTCTCATGCTGAACCAGGAGGCCGTGCTTTATGTTATGCCCACAAAATCAGGGTATATTGGTGGTGACCTGATCAGTGTAATTCTTGCATCAGAAGCCGCGGAGCAGGAAGATGAAATGATACTCGGAATCGATCTCGGCACCAATGGTGAAATATTCCTGGGTAATAGTAAAAGAATGATGACCTGTTCGGCAGCTGCGGGGCCTGCACTTGAGGGAGC
>PIVU01000474.1 GCA_003354025.1 Nitrospirota bacterium | reverse complement strand
CTATAAGGTAAAGTTTTCTATTGATTCTTCCGTAGAATTTATTAAGGGACAAAAACAGGGCTCTAATTAATTACATTAACAACAGTTAAGGGGACACTGTGAGCAATAGGGGACAACAAGACACATTTGCAAATGAAGGTATATCCACTGAAGAATTAAGCATTGTTAAAAACTTGCTTAATACACTGCTTAAAGCAAAAAAGGCCATTAAGATTTATCCTTCTAACAATCCGGTATATATCAGCATGATCAATGAATTTCTGAGCCGGTCTATCGATTTCTTTAAATACAGTGACGAGCTTAAACTAACGATCAGCCAAGATCAGATTTACTATGATTCAGAGATTGTTTATGAAAACCGGGGCAAAGTTGATAACCTTGCACTACTCTTTTTCAAAGACGGTATTCAGGAGCTTTCATTTCACAGGGAATTATCCTACGAAGAATTGGAACAGTTCCTCAAAATTATTGTTATAGATTTTGACAAAGAAGCTCTGGATGATGATATTGTGACAATGTTCTGGGAGATGGATTTTCATGCAATACACTATGTGGTTGATGAAAACTACCTCGCCGATGAAAATGATTATGAATCAACTGCCCTGAGAAGCCTGGATGAGAAGCCATCCACTCCCGGAAATTATCAGAATGCACGCGACAAGTTTATCCTTCAAGGCGAGGATATTATGAACATACCCATGGACATCCTGACTGATGACAATGTAAAGACAGTTTTGGAAGAGCTTGAAAAAGACAATTCCTGTAAATCTGCAAAAATAGTGAGCATATTATTTGAAGTACTTTATGAGACAGACGAAGAAGATGACTATATTTCGCTGAGTAATTACTTCACTGTCGTTACAGAGTATCTCATAAAGAACGGATCATTCCATGAAATCGTTAATATGCAGGTAAAGCTCCATGACATTCTTAAAACAACAGGTAATGCAAAAAAGGATTGTGCGGAATTCATTCTTAAATTAATGGGGAGTTACGAAATGCTGAAACTTATCGGTTCCAGCATGGACGATGATCACATAATAGACAAAGATGTTTTTGATGAGTACATTAAATTGCTTGATACAAGTTCGATTATTCCTCTTATGAATATACTGGCTGAACTCCAAACAATTCATGCAAGAAAGATGTTCATTGATGCACTTGTATTTTCAGCGGAAAGAAATCCTGGAGTGCTTAATGAAGGACTGTATGATGAAAGATGGTACGTTGTGCGAAATACTATTCATATTATGAGAAAAATCGGGTGTCCTGAAGTCATGTCTCATATAATGCTGACAGTAAAGCATAGCGATAAGCGGGTAAGG
>PIVU01000473.1 GCA_003354025.1 Nitrospirota bacterium | reverse complement strand
GGAAGCTTTGACAAATGCTGATGGCAGTAGAAAGTCAAAACAATAAATACACAACGAAATCCTTACCAATTATTATGAACAGCAGTCAAAACAATAAATATACAGCGAAATCCTTACCAAATACTGAAAACAACAGTCAAATCAGTAAATATATAAGGAAATCCTTACCAAATACTGTAAATAACAATCAAAACAATAAATATACAGTGACAGCCTTAGCCAAAAAAGGTGATGAGATAATGAATGCAGACATCCTGCAGATTCTTTGACCAAGATTTGAGAAGAAAACATCACTTTCCGGCCGTAGGTCGATCAGTGACAGTCTCCTGCAAAATGTCAATAAAGACTTATTAAGAACAGACCACTTTCCGGCCGTAGGTCGCCAAGTAAGCATTTTCTGTAGATGTCTCAATAACGACTTACTGAAAACGGACCACTTTCTGGCCGTACAAATTTCTTGTAGATTTCTTGATGAGGACTTATGAAGGGTAGACCACTTTCTGGTCGTAGGTTGCAAAGTGAGGATTTACTGTATTTTGCTTAGCGAAGACATTCAGAAAAAAACACTTTCTCGCTACAGGTCACCAAGTGTAGATTTCTTACAAGTTTACAAAACATCCCGACCGAGGGATTACAGTGAGAAAGTGGCCCTTTCTACATTAGTCTTCATTCGGGAGTGCACAGAAAATGTGTACTTGACGCGCTACGGCCGGAAAGTGGTCTGTTCCTAATAAGTCTTAATTGAGAAATCTACTTGTTGACCTGCGGCCGGAATGTGGCGAAGCATGAGCCGGTGGCAGGACTGTACATGATGAAGGGTAAGGATGGGTTAACAGGTTCTAACATGTGAACAGCTTCATCTTTTGGCTTCCATGATTCTGCAAAGTGAGAAACAACATTCGTGTCTTGTGGCAAAGTCCTTTGAACGTAGGCCCGAAAGTCGGTTCAAGAAGCCCATCCAAAGTATGCAATCACATCAATGCAAGAATAATTTGTTGCGGCAGGAATCTGCAGGATATCTGCATCGATTATCTCATCATCGTCTTTTTTGCTAAGGAATTCGCTGTGTATTTATTGTTTTCACAGTTATTCACAGTATTTGGTAAGAGATTCGTTGTATTGATAATGTTTTGAATATTGTTTACAATATTTAGTAAGGGTTTCACTGTATATTTATGGTTTTGACTGTTGTTTACAGTATTTGGTAAGGATATCAATGTATATTTACTGCTTTGAAAGTTACAGTAGTTGGTAAGGTTTCAATGTTGTTTTTAGTAGTGCGACTGTTATTTACAGTACTTGGTAAGCTTTTAATGCTGCTTTTATTGTTTT
>PIVU01000205.1 GCA_003354025.1 Nitrospirota bacterium | reverse complement strand
CTTCATCAGACGCATCTCCCTGGAAGTTGACAATCTTGTTTGACCTTGTGCGCCCCGTCATCCTGCTCGAATCAGATTCACTTATACCATCTACAAAGACCTCAACTATTTTTCCTTCAAGCATCTTGTTTTTCCGGTAACATATTGTCTCCTGGAGTTCCAGAACTTTATTCAGTCTTTCGGACTTTATCTTTTCATCAATGTGATCGGGCAGGGACAGTGCATCCGTTCCAGGTCTCTTAGAATATTTAAAGGCATATATACTGTCATATTCAATTTCAGAAAGGGCCCTTATCGTCATGTTAAAATCATCATCCGTTTCTCCGGGGAATCCTACAATAATATCTGACGTAATTGCGACATGAGGTATTTCAGACCTGAGCATATCTATTTTATCCTTATACTCCTGGTAGGCATATCCGCGATTCATCGATTTAAGGACATTATCTGATCCGGCCTGGATAGGCAGGTGCATATGTTCACAAACCTTTGACAGGTCTCTCATTGCTTTCACAAGTTTATCGGAGAAGTCCCTCGGGTGTGAGGTAACAAACCGTATTCTCTGAAGCCCGTCAATCTCATGGATCTTCTGAAGGAGATCAGGAAAATCAATATTGTCAGAGAGATTCCTTCCATATGAATTAACGTTTTGACCAAGCAGAGTAATCTCTTTACCGCCCTCTTCTGCAAGTGATTTGATCTCATCATAAATATCACTTGACGGCCTGCTTCTTTCTCTGCCGCGAGTATAAGGTACAATGCAGTATGCGCAGAAATTATTACATCCGTACATAATTGAGACCCATGCCTTGAGGCCCCCTTCCCTCTTCATTGGAATAATTGAAGTATGGTAATCAGGGTTGTGCTCTATTGCGGTACGGCCGTTACCACCCTCAATTAATTCATTCAGGGAGCCAATATTGTCAGGACCGAACAGGAAGTCAATATACGGGAATCGCTTAAACAGCGTCTTGCCGCTCTGCTGCGCTATACATCCGGCAACAGCTATTTTCAATTTTGGATTTTTCTTCTTAACCTTTTTCAGCCTGCCGAGGTCACTGTAAAATTTCTGCTCGGCCTTTTCCCTTATACTGCAGGTATTTAACACAACAATATCTGCCTCACCCGCATCTCCTGCTTCAGCGTATCCTGTTTCATTGAAAATGCCCGCAATCTTCTCGGAATCGTGGACATTCATCTGGCATCCGAAAGTGTGTATGTGGTATTTTTTGGACAAACCGATTTCTCCGATATATTGTAGTCATTCCCATAAGAACCTTACCTAACGGCAAGCAAGCGGGAATACACTTCATTTAAGCAACTTATTATTTTACCTTATTTGAGGAGGTATTTAAAACGTTGCGGGCACATCTGTTTGTGTACTCTTTTTAGCGTTGTTGGGCTACATGGGCAGACATGGGTGTTTCTTAATTCACAATTGATAATTCCTAATTGCCTTCTATTACATCATTTAAAATACGATTCAACTCACTCATGTCTTTATAGGGCTTAGCAAGCACCGCTCTAAAACCATATTCACTGTAATTGGACATTATAGGATCATATGAATAGCCGCTTGATACAATTGCTTTCACATTTGGATCAATTTCAATAAGTTCCCTGATTGCTTCTGTCCCTCCCATGCCACCGGGTATTGTCAGGTCCATGATTATTGCATCAAATGGATTCTCTGAAGCCATGGCATTCTTATACGTGTCTATTGCCTCCCTGCCATCGACTGCATGCTCCACAACATATCCTATTTCAATCAACATCTCACCTAAAGAGTCTCTCACAAATACATCGTCATCCATAATCAACACTCTACCTGTTCCTATTAGCTGTTCATCTTCAACAGGCTTCTTGATTTGGATTTCTTCCATACTTGCCGGCAGATAAATGGTAAACATTGTGCCGGTTCCTAACTCCGATTTAATATCAATATGTCCATCATGTTTCATTATGATTGAATATGTAGTAGAAAGACCAAGACCGCTCCCCTTTTGTTTCGTAGAAAAGTAGGGATCAAATATCCTGGAGAGATGTTCTTCTGATATACCCGTTCCCTGATCCTTGATAGTAATTTTTATGTAATTCCCCTCTTTTAGTGTTAACTTGTTTTCAGGTTCGACAATAACATTTTCACAATCTATTTTTATTGTCCCGCCCTGCGGCATTGATTGGTCCGCATTAATGATTATGTTATTGATTGCCTGATTCATTTGGCCAGCGTCTGCCTCAATATTCCATAGTTCATTAGGAATTAAGTTTTCACATCTGACATTTGACCCTCTCAGTGATATGGAGATTGATTCACTGATAAGCTCTCTTACACTAATTAATCCCTTTACAGGAGCGCCTCCCTTTGAAAATGTAAGTAGCTGCTGCGTTAAACCCTGTGCTCTTGCCGATGCTCTCTCAGTTGCTATAATCCGTTCATATACTTTTTCTTCAGGACTTATGTGATTCTTCATTAAGTATAAATTGTTCATTATAGCTGTTAAAAGATTATTGAAATCATGGGCTATGCCTCCTGCCAGCACACCTATTGATTCAAGCTTTTGAGTTTTTAACAATTCTTCTTCAATAGTCTTGCGCCGGGTTATATCGACATGACAGCCCATCATACTGGCCGGGTTGCCGTCTATATCTTTCAGAATCTCACCGCGGGCAAATATCCAGCGATACGAACCATCTTTATGACGCAAACGGAACTCCACAGCATAGTCCGGACTCTTTCCTTCCATGTAAGCCTTTAATTCCAATATGACTCTGCCGCTGTCCTCAGGATTGAGGCGGCTTTCCCATACCTCATAATTGTTGCCTATTTCATCTTCTTTAAAACCAATCTGACTTTTCCATTCCGGAGAGAAGTAGACATCATTTGTTCTAAGATTCCAATCCCATAGCCCAATATTGGAGGCGCGAAGAGATATTTGCAAACGAGTCTTACTTTCCATTAACGCTTTCTCGGTCCTTTTGCGCTCTGTTATGTCACGGGCAATACCTAACACACCGATAAGCTTTCCTTCGAAGTCATACATTGGGGTCTTGATGGTTTCAAGTATTTCACTATGGCCATCGTCGGCATATGTTACTTCTTCTTCATTCAGGCAGGGTTTATCAGCAGCCATGGCTTCCTTGTCTTTCTTGCGGAAAAAATCCGCTAGTTCCTTGTCAACAAAGTCATAATCTGTTTTACCCACAATATCGGTTTCTTTTGCTCCAAAGAAACGTTCAAATTTTGCATTACAGGAGATATAAACACCATCAGGGTCTTTCAGCCAAATAAGATCCGGTATCATTTCAATCAATGTACGCAAATGTGCTTCGCTTGCCTGTAATGCAAACGCTGTATCCATTTGCATTTTATAATGTGTTCGGCTTGCTAAAAGGAAGTCATTGATTTTATTGTTGAGAAGGCCCAGCTCATCATTCCTATGATAATCCTTGAGAGAAGAGTTCCACTCCTTATTATTTTCAGGGCTGATATTGCTAACCGCAGAAACCATATTTAAAAGCGGCTTTGTGAGCATTAGATAAAATACTCCGTATAATATAATTACAAGCAGCATGTTTCGAAGGATACCGAATAAAATTACAAGAACCCCTCTATCGTAGAAAGTGGAAAATGCAATATCATTGTCTACGACTGCTATCAGTGTTCCATAGACCCTCTTCTGCGTATCTACACCCAGAGGAATAGTGAAGGTCCTGTACTCATCAGTAAGTAACCGTGTAAGCCACCTGGTTTTGCTTATCCTGTGGGGCTTTTCTTCCGATGCCAGAATTGTCCCGAGGTCCGTCGATATTTCAGACTTAATGAGAAAATCGTATGTCATTAATCCGTTGACAATTTCCTCAGCCAGCTTATCATCAAATTTGAGCGCTGCAGGGCCTGCTGAATGTTTTGCTACTTCCAGGATACGCTCAACGGTCGAGTCCAGCTCTGAACCGTGTCTCATATAATCAAGGGCCACTTGCCCGGCACTTAAGAGAAGCCCAAGAAGTAGCGCAACAATAAATCCAGCCTGTGCCAGTTTGAAGGATATGCGGTTTTTAATTGATTTAAACATTTTCAATAACCGATTACTAAATAGAGCAAGTATACCCTTACTTTATGAAAAACAATTTCCATCTAATTATTTGCTTCCATAGGTTGAGTCATTCGGATTAAAATCCCTTCATTTCTCATTTCAATAATAGCTTTTGAAAAGGCATCTCTTATTTTATTTCCACGTTCATTATCATGGAATGCAAAAGCAATGTTATCAATCGTTACCGGACTTTTCTTGTCGTATACCAGGTGTATATCTTTTATCTTTTTTGAAAATTTCTTAATCGAATGGGGAAATGCTATTATTGCGTCAACCCTTTTGCTGTCAAGCATTTTCATAAGTTTCCCCACATTTGCCGCCATTATTTTTGTGAAACTCTCATTATGATCAATGTGGTCACCATAACGATATCCTCTTACAAGGCCAACACGTTTCCCTTCCAGCTCTTTAAGGCTGGACAGTGTTGAGGACTCAGGGTGAGTATAGACAAAGCGGTTTTTAGTAGACACAGGCTCGCATCCTATGACAGGGACCTTAAAAGGACCGCTGTGCATAAGTTCCAGCTGGACCGGCGCGAGAATATCACCCATATGCTGATTAAACATTTCGAGTGCCCGCTTGCCAGGATATACCTTTACCTGCAGTTCCAGACCGGCGCGCTTGCCTGCTTCTAAAAGAATCGCATGAAACATGCTTTTGGGGTCTTCGGTGAGAAGCCCGGCAACGGATTTGCCTAATACTTTAACAGGTTCAGCCCAAACATTGGATATGCTAGAAATCAAGATAATTATGGTAAAGAGTAAATATCTCATTCTTTCCTCCCATATTAAAGATAAACCAACCATTTGCTGTGAAATGCTTTTATAGGCTCTATCTATATAATATCACTTATATGCAATATTGAATCTACTTCAGGATAGATAATAATAAAAAGGTGTCACGATAAAAGATCCACCCTCATCCCATATGATTTCTGAAGCGTCTAGACTCGACACCACCCATTTCACATAAACGATTCCGGACGGATTTGGTACTTATCCGGGGATTCGTAGCTCAGTATCTGTTCTTCGTCTCCGCCCTGTGAGAGGTCGATGTCATGAGCTATCCTGAGGAATCTCTCTTTTATAGTATCGTATATAACTCTAACGACGGGACGAAGGAGGCTGTCGGGATTATGGCTGATGACTACTCCTAGCATTTTATTTCTCAACTGAACCATTGTGCCTACCGGGTAAATACCCACACACCTTATAAATTGCTGTACCAGTTCACGATTGTAGTGGAATTCGCTCCATTCATAGAGCTTCCTCAGGGCCTCGGTAGGCAGCATTTTGGTCTGATAACACCGGTTGGATGTTATCGCGTCATA
>PIVU01000472.1 GCA_003354025.1 Nitrospirota bacterium | reverse complement strand
ATTAGTAATTAGACACTACTCTTTTTCATTTTCATTTTCGTCCTTTTCCTCTTCTTCCTCCTGCTCCAGAGAATCAAGCGGGCTCTCTGGTGCCCCACTCAACTCTCTGATGACATGCAAATATATCATAGTAGTCTCAATATTCTTATGTCCAAGCAGCTCCTGTATTACCCGTATATTAACTCCTTTCATTAGTAAGTGCGTAGCAAACGAATGCCTCAGCGTATGCACCGATGCATGCTTGGGTATTTCTGATTTTTTTAATGCTTTTCTCATAGCATCCTGTATTGACCTTCCACTTATATGATGACGCCGTACTTTATCGCTTCTTGGATCAAGCGATCTTTTTGCTGAAGGGAATACATACTGCCAGTGCCATTCTTTTGCTGCGGTTCTATATTTTCGGGACAATGCGTCAGGCATATAAACCTCGCCATATTTTTCCTTAAGGTCTTTTTTATGCAACTCTTTTACTTCCTCCAGATGTTTTCTTAATTGAGGTTTAATGGATTCAGGAAAGATTGTCGACCTGTCCTTATCCCCCTTGGCATTTCTCACA
Organism: Nitrospirota bacterium; assembly: GCA_003354025.1. Lineage (GTDB taxonomy): Bacteria > Nitrospirota > Thermodesulfovibrionia > UBA6902 > UBA6902 > Glo-13. The sequence goes on along the minus strand of PIVU01000472.1, from coordinate 782 downwards.
ATAATAAGGTTCGAACCAAAATCAGCGTCCTTTACTCTTAATCTCGCCAGTTCCTTAAGACGAAGTCCCGATCCGTATATAAATTCAAGGGCAAATCGATGCAACCCTTTAAGATGTTTGAAGATCAGTTTTACCTCATCAACTGTAAAAACAACGGGCAATTTCTGTCCCCGTTTTGCTCTCACTGATTTATTTAAGTCCTTAAGCTCCACCTTCAGAACATGGCGGAAAAGGAATATCAGGGCATTAAACGCCTGGTTCTGTGTCGAAGATCCAACCTTTCTTTTGAGGGCAAGGTGAGTGAGGTATTCACGCACGTCAGCTGAGCCCAAACTGCTACTTAAATCTTTATTTTTTACATGTTTCAAATAAAGAGAGAATTTTCTTGCCCAATCCATATATACAATCTCAGTATCGTAAGCGTAGTGTTTAATACGTATGGCTTCCCGCATTTTTTCAAGAACATCAGAGCTGGAAGACGGTGGTTTTATTATGTGATCTTGTGATGCAATTGACACGACTTTATTGCCCTGAAATTGATTCAGATATAATGTCACAGCATTGTCTGCTTGTCTGACCTGCCAGTCAGCAATTCTTTCATGTGATTTCAAGTAATCAATGAATTTTTGAACCAGCAAATCACGGGTGAGAGTTTTGTTACTTGTTGAAAAAACTAAGAATTTGCTTGCCCATTGAGCGTAAAATGGGATATACTTTTCTTGGACAAGGCTCTTTGAACGCAGATATTCCTGAAATTCAGGTAAAACTATTTTTCTCATGAT
>PIVU01000471.1 GCA_003354025.1 Nitrospirota bacterium | reverse complement strand
GTGTTTTACAAGCCACATACACTTTTACCGATCGATGGGTGAACGGTGTGGCACGGGTCATGATAAAAGCACAACCTTCAGTTGAAGATGCTAATTTATTGGTTATTTTAAATGAAAAACCAACTGGCAGCAATGTACCAGATATTATTTTATATGACGTTGAGGAAGACACAATAATTGATCAGATGGATAAACCTGCTGCCATTACTGGGACAATGACACAAGCATCCTGGGATAATGTTACGGCGGCTCTTTTAATTTCCGACAATGAAAAAATATGGATATACGATGACATGACCGGAATCCTTTTAGATACCCTTGACCATTTGACGTTCTTTGGTGAGGAGTGTTATGGGATTACAGTTACAGATGACGGAAATCTAATCACAAATTATAACGGCACATGCCGAAAAATGAACGGCCTTACTTTGTCTGTTGACTACACTTTTACATCTGGAACGACGGAAACCAGAATAGCCATAATGACTCATACAGAAACAAATTTTGAATTACAAAATGACATCGTTTTTGATACGGTTTCTGATATAGATGTTGGTGTTTTATATTGGTTTGAAATGAAGGATTTGGATTTAGACGCCGGTCAGCAATATGTTTATTCTCTCGGTTATGATTCAACAAATCAAGACTTATATGCTGGAACAGGAAATGATGGGCAGATATGGAAAAGTTCTGATGGTGGTGATAACTGGGCGATGTCGGCCGATTTCAATACTGGGTATACCCAGTTAGCGGAACTGGATTCTACAGTGGCATATGGCACAAATTTTAGGAGTATCATAACTCATACCGGATATTTAGTTGCTGGTGGATATAGCGGCACTGCTCCCGGTCTATATTTATTTTCAGTCGATGTCTCTGGTAACATAACATTAGTTGATCAAGAAAGTGGAGGCCAAAACTGGCCCAATGATTTATATTCTGATGGTGATTTCATTTATGTTTCTGGTAGCGGTAGCGGTAGAGATCTTGAGACATGGTCATTGGAATTTGGTACTCTAACGTATCTTGACGGAGCTGAAACGGCTTGGTCATACGGGGTAACTGGTATTGGCGGGTATGTAGTTTTGTCGAGAGCCCATCTTGGAATATCAACATATTCAGCAGATCCACCCGGCTCTTTAACACCCGGCTCTTTAACACTGATTGACACATGGGTGGATGGTCAGGGATTCAGGTGGATGGCTAAAAGTGATAATTATGTCTTTGCTAATACTTAGGAAGGTTTTGTATATTCATTTACGGTCGACGGCGATGGACATTTAACACAAATAGATTCCTATGACACTGGTTATATTTCTACAACAGGTAGAATGTTTTGGGATG
>PIVU01000470.1 GCA_003354025.1 Nitrospirota bacterium | reverse complement strand
CGAAGCTGTTCTCACGCTTGAATTTTATCTGACTCATTACTATCGCAGTACTTTTTTATCTCACATCTAACTGGGTTACTCGGCACCCTTCTTTTTCTTTTTTGCGTCTTTTTTTGTTTTTGTCTGTTTTGCAGTTTTTGCCTTATCCTTCTTTCCGCCTTTATCTCCCATAACTCCTGAACCTCCCTGTATGAATAATTGAAATCATTAAATGCATTATAACCTTACCTGACGTAAAGATAAAGGAAAAAGGATAATGTATGAGGAGTGAGTTATAATGAGGTTCTTTCACGCACCACTCATCGGGGCGGGAGAAGTCGGGCAGGTGACAGGAGAGGATTGTTGATCAATAAAATCAGGAGGTATTATGGACAAATCACCTTCCTATATTAAAATGTGTGAAAGTGCAAAAGTGATACAAACAATGTGGAAACCTGATTTTTGCGACTTTTTTGTATCCGTGTCATCAGGCCGGACCTCACTATGTCTGTCACTTGTAAGTGAACTTGAGAAGAAAGTGTCCTACTTAAAATCAATAAAGGCTGTCTGGCTACCAAGACAGGACCAGCTCTGAATGACATTACTTATACTATGATATTAACCAAAAATGTTAAGAAATATTTCAGTGGATTTCAGGCATTAAAAGGCGTTACCTTTGAAATTAACAAAGGGGAAATCGTTGGCTTCTTAGGTCAGAACGGTGCAGGCAAAACCACGTTAATGCGTATATTGACCTCATATCTTCCTGCTACCTCAGGTGAGGTTATGATTGGAGGCGAGGATGTTGTTAAAAACTCATTAGCAGTCCGAAGGAAAATTGGGTATTTGCCGGAGACTCCTCCACTCTATTTTAATATGACTGTTAGTGATTACCTGAAATTTGCTGCACAAATGAAAGAAGTACCCGGCAGGCAGCAGCGCAGACAAATTGACAAAGTTCTGGGGGAATGTAATATCGGCGATGTTAAGAATAAAACGATTGGTAAATTATCTAAAGGATACAGGCAGCGCGTTGGTATTGCTCAGGCCATTATTAACGAGCCCGATGTGCTGATACTTGATGAGCCGACAAGCGGTCTTGATCCGGTCCAGAATCTTCAGGTACGCAAACTTATTCAAAATTTGAGGCATGAAAGAACTGTCATTTTAAGTACTCATATTCTTTCCGAAATTGAACAACTCGCTCAAAGAGTATTAATTATTAAATCAGGACAAATAATCGTTGATGAATCATTAGATCTGCTTTTGGAAAACCAAAAGGGAGTGCAAGGTGCTGAATCAACTCTGGAAGATTATTTCATTGCATTACATTCCAATACGGAAGAGGGCAGTGATGAGTAAAATTGC
>PIVU01000204.1 GCA_003354025.1 Nitrospirota bacterium | reverse complement strand
TCATTACTCCATGCTTCTGTGATTATCATCTCCACTTCTTCAGCAACAGCCTGAAAGAACTAAAATCAATAGCCGGCATACTGCGATCTTCCGGAATCACGACGGTATTTGAAGGAGGCCATAAAGATGCAGCCGCACTAAAAACAAAAGAGCAGTTACATGATTTACTTAATATTAAAGCGTCAGGATGCGCCATTTACAAGAAGGGATCATACGGTCAATACATAGGCAAAGGTGTTAAAAGTGTCCAGGAGGCAAAAGTACTTATTGATCTTTTAAAAGGTAAGGGCACCGATTATGTAAAAATTGTAAATTCCGGTATCTTTCAGCCGGAAACAGGACAAATAACTCCGGGAGGTTTTGAGGCAGGGGAACTTGAGGAGATTGTCCATCATGCCCGGAACAATGATTTGAAAACTGCATGTCATGCAAATGGTGACCGCGCAGTGAGAGAAGCGGTTGAAGCCGGTGTTTCAGATATAATTCATGGATTGCATGTTTCGGAAGATACTCTTTACATGATGGCGGACCAGGGCACATCACTAATTCCAACAGTTCATGCATTTGAAAGCTTAAAGGCTATTGCTCCAGGCAGGGAGGCTGCCCTCTATACAAACCAGGCCGTTGACAGTCAATTAAATACAATAAGCAAAGCAGCTGATCTTGAAGTGAGAGTTTTGCCTGGAAGCGACTCCGGGCCGCCGTTCATTCGTTACGGAGAAGCATTTATTGAAGAGTTAAAACTATTCAGGAAGGCTGGATTGTCAACGGAGACAATTGTTCAGTCAGCAGCAGGCGAATTCTTTACTCCCGGGATGAAAGCTGACTTTATAGTAATGGAGGAGCTGGAAACTTATAAAGTATTTTTAGACGGTATATGCTTAAAGGAAAAGGGCCTTAAGCTACCATGAAACTCAGTTAGCAGTAAACGGCTTATTACCATGAATTGCTTTTAAGTAATAATCAAAATCGCTTTTATGTGTATCCTATAATTATGCAGTACAAAATAGACCTTCACATACATACAAAATACAGCGGAGATACCGATGCTGACCCGGAGTCAGCAGTATTGCATGCAATTAAATCCGGCCTTTTCGGGATTGCATTTACTGAGCATTACTCTTATGAGGCTTCTTCACACGCAGAAAACTTGAGGGGAAAATATAAGGACCAAATTCTTATTTTCAGAGGTGTGGAGTTCTCCTCTGCAAACGGCCATTGCCTGGTCTTCGGAGTTAATACTGACAAGCTTGCCATAAAGAATGCTCCTATTGACAGAGTAATTAGTGTAGTCAATGAACATGGAGGTGTAGCCATCCCTACACACCCTTACAGAGGCAGCAATAGCATTGGAGATATATTAGACCATGTTAAGGGGATGACGGCAATTGAAGGGTATAATGGATACTCTCACTATACACAAAACAAAAAAGCTGTAGAAAAGGCGGGAGAATTAAATATCCCCTATACCGGAGGGTCCGATGCTCATGCACCTCATGAAGTCGGAGCGTGCTACACAGAGTTTTATGACCGCGTAACATATGATAATTTTCTCGAACTTTTACAGGCAGGGAATTATAAGGGAGTTGATACAAGGAAGGTCAGTAGGGTCTGGATTTCATAATCGAGAGAATCCCTGCTTTAAGGAACTACTCAAAGACATCCCATGTAACATGCATAATTTGCATTCGCAACAATTATTAATTAAACTAAAATGGTATTTTTAATGATTAACATTAACCTGCTTCGATTGTATTTTTTATATAACCATGAAGAACGCATTAATCACATTTGCTAAAGCGCCTGTCCCCGGAACAGTCAAAACAAGACTGCAAGCTGACATCGGTGCTGCAAATGCAGTAGCTGCCTATAAATCGTTTGTTACTGAAGTAATCTCACAGTGCTCAAAATTAAAGAATGTTGACAGATTCCTCGGCTGTGCCCCGACAGTGGGAGATGCATTTCTAAAGGATATGGCGAACACTTACGATATGCAGAGATTCAAACAGCACGGAGACAGCCTGGGTGCAAGAATTTTTAATGCCATTAAGTACTGCTCAAAAAAGGGGTATTCAAAAATCATCTTAATAGGTACTGACAGTCCATCCCTGCCCCTTGGTTATATCCGAAAAGCATTTTCCGATCTTGAGAAAAAGGACTTTGTTATCGGGCCCTGTTTTGATAAAGGCCTGTATTTGATCGGCATGAGAAAAGAGAAGATAAGTGTAATAGCCCGCAATATTAAAATTGATACAGGAAAAGATGTAAACGGAATAATAGGTACAGCGCGGGATATCGATGTTAGTTTATCGATGCTCCCATTCTGGTATGATATTGACACAATTGATGATTTCGAGTTTCTCAAGCAGCACCTTACATACCTAAAGAAAGACCTCAACCTTTAAAAACCTCTTATTTCCAGCCGGTTAATCATAGGAAGGCAGCCCTTCCATCCTGCATATATTTATCAGCTATTAATATAATCTGATATAATCCCTCCTTATAGATAGTCAAATACACAATTAACAGACTTGACATGGTTCATGTTAAGCGATATGATGTGATCATATATAGCACATTATAAAATGCAGGCAGAAAGGAATTAAAGATGTCTCCAGCGACTCAAGACTTTTATGAAACTCTAGGCGTAAAAAAAAGCGCCTCCACGGATGATATTAAAAAGGCCTACCGAAAGCTGGCCCGTAAACATCATCCCGACCTTAACCCCGGAGACAAGAGCGCAGAGAAGCGCTTCAAAGAAATCAATGAAGCCTATGAGGTCCTCAGTGACTCCAAAAAGAAAACGGAATATGACCAGTTCGGAACATCGGCATTTAACGGGTCTCAGGGGTTTGGTGCTGGCGGCTTTGGCGGTGGAGGGGCAGAAGATATCTTTTCAGACCTCTTCGGAAACTTCAGACATGAACAATCATCTCTAAAAGGTGCTGACCTGGCCACTCAACTCGACATTTCTCTTGAAGAGGCCTACAACGGTGTGACAAAGTCTATCACACTAACAAGGGAAGTCCAGTGCAAAACTTGCTCCGGCACCGGGGCTGAATCATCAAATACCTGTTCTTCCTGCAAAGGCTCCGGCTCGGTCAAACAGAGCAGGGGAATCTTCAGATTGAGCCAACCCTGCCCTGCCTGCAGAGGAAGGGGCCGTATAATAACCAAAAGCTGTAAAACATGCAGAGGAAACGGAAGCACAGTAGCAACAGAAACAATTAAAGTCAAAATCCCGCCTGGTGCCAATACGGGAAGCAGAGTCAAACTGAGAGGCATGGGAGGCATAGGCAGCCAGGGAAGTCCGTCAGGAGACCTCTATATTGAGCTTACAGTAAAACCTCACCCTATGTTCAAACGGGATGGCAATCATATTTATGTTGAAGTGCCAGTGACTATTGTTGAAGCCATCCTCGGTGGGAAAATCAAAGTGCCTACACTTGACGGACCTGTTACCATGACACTTCCTCCCGGCACAGACAGCGGAAAGAAGTTCAGACTGAAAGGTAAGGGTATTCCAAATAAAAAAACTGGTATCAGCGGTGATGAATTTGCACTTATAAAAATAGTAGTACCCAAGAAAGTATCTAAAAAAGCAAAAGCTGCACTGGAGGAAATTGAGAAAGCTTACAAGGAATAGTTCAAGCAATTAACGGATCAATTGCTTTATGCCCGAGGCACTATGGACGATAAAAAAAGACCATTATTCATGATCGGAGTTGTTTGTGAGATGTTCAGTATACATCCTCAAACACTAAGGCTCTATGAGCGGGAAGGATTGATTCATCCGCAAAGAGTGAGTGGAGCGCGGCTCTACTCCCAGGAAGACCTTGAGCAAATCAGGATGATCGTAAACCTGACGAAGGAGCTCGGTGTAAACAGGGCGGGTGTAGACATCATTCTCAGGATGAGACGTCGATACGAAGCACTGCAGAATGAAATGGAAGAAATGATGGATTATCTGGAATCAGACGTAAGAAGTGAATTTAAAAAAAGGATTAAAGAAGTATTTGAAGATGAAGAATAATGTAGGGGCAATTCACGAATTGCCCTAACGTTTGGAGGCAAATGATGAGAGCAGATAAATTTACCGTTAAAAGCCAGGAAGCCATTCAGAAAGCCCAGGAACTTGCCCAGAAGAACGGGAACCAGCAGGTCGATGCAGAACACCTTCTCTCCGTTCTCCTTGAAGAGGGCATTGCTCTTGAAATAATAAAAAAGCTGGGCATTGACGTTCCTGCCCTTAATAAGGAAATAGAAGCGGAGCTGGCAAAGGCCCCCAAAGTCTTGGGCCCGTCTCCTGTAGGCCAGCTTTATGTTACACAGGAATTGAAAAATGTCTTTGAGGCAGCATCTAAAGAGGCTGAACATTTAAAGGATGACTATGTCAGCGTTGAGCACTTGCTGCTTGGCATTATTAAAACAAAAAACAGAACGGTAAAAATACTAAAAAATCGCGGGATAACTAGTGATAAAGTACTTGCATCTATGCGCGAGATCCGGGGGTCACAAAGAGTAACTGACCCTGATCCAGAGGACAAGTATCAGGCATTGCAAAAGTATGCAAGAGATTTAACGGAACTGGCCAAGCGGGGAAAGCTTGACCCGGTAATCGGTAGAGATGATGAGATCAGGAGAGTAATCCAGGTCCTGTCAAGAAGAACAAAGAACAACCCTGTAGTTATTGGAGAACCGGGAGTTGGGAAAACAGCACTTGCCGAAGGGCTTGCCCAGCGCATAACTTCAGGCGACGTCCCGCAGAGCCTGAAAGACAAGCGTGTTGTCTCCCTTGATATGGGAGCTCTGGTAGCGGGAGCAAAATTCAGGGGTGAATTCGAAGACCGCCTCAAGGCTGTTTTAAGGGAAATCGAAGAGGCCCAGGGCAGAGTCATCCTGTTCATCGACGAACTGCATACAGTAGTCGGAGCCGGTGCCGCTGAAGGTGCAATTGATGCATCGAATATGCTTAAGCCAGCTCTTGCCCGGGGTGAGCTGAGGTGTGTGGGAGCCACTACCCTTAACGAATACCGTAAATATATTGAAAAAGACCCTGCATTGGAAAGAAGGTTCCAACCCGTCTTTGTTAGGGAGCCGACTGTTGAAGATACAGTATCAATTCTCCGCGGCTTAAAGGAACGGTACGAAGTCCATCACGGAGTAATTATTAAAGATTCCGCACTTGTGGCAGCTGCTGTCCTTAGCAACAGATACATCTCTGACCGCTTCCTTCCGGACAAGGCCATTGACCTTATTGATGAATCGGCCTCCAAACTTAAGATGGAAATCGACAGCATGCCCGTTGAGCTGGATGAACTGGAAAGAAAAATCAGGCAGTATGAAATAGAAAAACAGGCTGTTATGAAGGAAAAAGATGCGGCTTCAAAAGAAAGACTTCAACGGATCAAGGAAGAGCTCTCAAAATTGTCTGAAAAGAGGGACATTCTCAAGTCTCAATGGATGAGAGAAAAAGACGCTAT
>PIVU01000469.1 GCA_003354025.1 Nitrospirota bacterium | reverse complement strand
AAGATCTTGCACACAATCGATTTCTTTATAGTGTTCTCATGATTCATGATACATTGATTATACATATATCATGAATTCAATCAACTTTTACATTAAAATGGGGCTCTGCCCCAAACCCCGGATCATTCTTTTTGCCGCCAAAAAGAACGAACCAAGAAAAACCGCCCCATCATGATTGCTTAAATTCCTACATATTCAGGCCTTCCGGCTAAATTAAAAAAACTCGCTACGCTCAAACAGTTTTTAATTCTTAACGCCTCCAGTCCTGAATATTCCGGAAGCTATCAAAAAGGGGGGTTAAAGACAAAGATGAAAAGACAAAAGCAAAACGACAACTACCAACTGCGACTCTCCTTAAAAAAGGAGAGAGCAGTATCCCCCCTTTAGAGAAAGGGGGCTAGGGGGTTGTGACCTCCCCATAAGCGATTTTAGGTGATGAGGGAAGCTGGAGGGAAATTGAATTGATTTATGTTTGAGCGTAGCGAGTTTAAATCAATTCCCCGGAAGCTGACTGAAGAACCGTTAAAAAATCGGTTCGGGCGCTTTTTTCTTGCTTCGTTCTTTTTTGTGCGTACAAAAAGAATGACGCGGGGTTTGGGGCAGCGCCCCTTTTATAATAGATCAACATTTCAGATTAAAGTCTCTAAAGAATAAATATTAACGTATACCCCTTATTGCTCTAACCGCGCAGCCGCAAAATCATCAACCTGCGCCCCCGCCCCTTCAACCTCTATACTCATCTCAGAATCAGCAATATCCTTCCCAAGTATCTCTGAAATATCCTGAACATTTAATGACATCCTCACATATGCATCCCCTGATTCATCCCATCCATAGTCCGTAAGCTCGGCAAGATAAATAGTTGCAAGAACCTTAGTCGTAACGAGATCGGATTTCAGCATATAATTCTCAACAGTTGTCTGACTCTCAAGAGTAAACCCCACAACACGTTTAACAAGCTGATTATAGGCATCCACTTCCGCAGCCCTGAGGGCCTGTATCGGTCCTGCCTGAGAAGGAGTAGATGTTGCAAAGGCCACTCGTTTATAGGTCTTGTTCTTGAGTTCCATAACTTCTCCGTCTATATTGGTAAACCTCTCCAGACTTACTCCGGCAGTTGTCATGGCAATATCTTTTTCAGCATCATACACAACTTCTTCAAAGAATATTCCGTTGATTTGCGCAGAGGTTTTTGTCTCTGTTTTCCCTGTAAAACCAGCTGCGACTAAATCCCGAACTGTCTCTGTTGACCGGACTTTTAATCCATGTATTGATTCAACAAGACTTCTTTCAGCAAGCACCTTCGCTGCTCTTGTAGACATTATCCTTTTATTTCCGGACCATGCATTATTTGTAAGAAT
>PIVU01000468.1 GCA_003354025.1 Nitrospirota bacterium | reverse complement strand
TTCGTTAATTTTAAAGATGAAGGACTTCTATTTCACCCAGTTTTCAACCTTAAGTCCATAGGTGGTGTCAGTAAGTGGTGTCTATAATCCGTAACGATGAAAGATGCGACCCCACACACCCCACACACGACCCACACATTTACTTTAATTTTCTATTATAGACACCACCCACTGTAAATCTCTTTTAAGTCTTTGCCTTCATTAAATCAGCCAGCGTCACAGCAAATGGAATAACCGAAGCCCTGCCTGGTTTGTATCCCTTAAGGTTCCTAATATCCCATTCTGCGCCTGCGAATTCCTCTACAACTTTTGGTTCAAGTTCATAGACAAGATATTCATTTTGTGAAGGTTCGCCCGGATAATGCAAGACTTTTAGTTCAGCCTTAGTCTTTCTTTCCGGCCCTGGCTCAACAGATTTTATTATATTTCTGATATCGCTGGCTCAGTGCTCCATTGATCGCCGTCTTTTTCTGTAAGCTTCTTCAGGATTCCTGCAAACCGGTATATTTCAGAGGCTGTTCTATAGCCGAACTCTGCACCAGTCTTTTTCAGTTCATTAAAGAACTTAAGCAGTGATTTATTTATCTCATCCTGATTATTAAACTCTGTTATTTCTTCACGGGCAAGCTGGACAAAACTACCGGCCATTGAAGAACCGGCACCGGTTAATATATCTAAGTCAGGTTTTACCGGATTCTTTAGTGTGATGTATCTCTACATAGCCAATGTGAAAATGCCTGAGCAAGTTTTGTTTTTCCTGAACCAGAAAGACCCGTTAATATTACAAAAGGCTTTGTACATAAAGAGGAGATAAAGCGACTTGTAAGAGAACTCGGAATCTTCAGTTGGGAGGCAACAACCATTTTATTAAATTGGGAGATAGCTAAAATACTATTTTGTATTCCTCTGTCGCTGGCAAGAATGTAAGAGTGTGCACAGTCTTGATAAACACCAAGTAACCTTTCTAAATCTTTGAGAAATGCTTGTTCATTTAAGTCTGAAACACTATACTTCTTATAAAATATATTCGTTTCCTCATACATTCGTCCTTTGTTTGTATTTGTATATGGCTGAGTTTTTACGAGGCCATTTTTAGGAATTCTGCCTTTCTGAAAACCGTCGATTGAATCACAATGATCATATACAAAATTCCTATATCTAGTTGTTTCTTCCCTTGACTGTTTCGTTGAACCTTGATTTAAAGTCATATAAAGTTCTTTGAAGTCATCACTAAGCGGATTCAGACCTGCACAGGTTGTTGAGAACCTCTAATTCGGGCTCTCATAAAAGATATAGCTTGTTGAATAGTCGCTGAACTCAAAGTAAACCTTTTTTTCGTTATCATCTGCTTTGAAGTTTAAATTCTTATCC
>PIVU01000033.1 GCA_003354025.1 Nitrospirota bacterium | reverse complement strand
CCTTCCTTCAGGCAGTTATCTGCAATGATTTTCAATTCATGGTTGTGCGGGCCGATGAATCCTGCCTCAACGCCCAGTATGTCCTTCACTTCATCTTTTTGTGCCGGCCTGAAATTTCCGGCAATCCTGGTAAGCTTCATTTCGTGAAGTTCCTGGTCTCCCCTTACAAGGGCAAGGAAAGGGCCTTCATCGCCGATAAGCAAAAGACTTTTTATGAAACAAGTAGGATCTTCTTTCAAAAAGTTCGATACTTCAGTAACAGTCCTCTTTTCAGGAGTAGAGACTTCTTCACCCTTCCATTCAGACTCACTGCCGCTTAACAGCTGCTTGGAAGGTACAGATCCGGCAAGTTCAACATTAGCAGAATATCCGCATTTGCCGCACATTACAATCGTGTCTTCTCCTGCCGGGCTGGGTGCCATGAATTCATGGGCCATTGCCCCGCCCATCATTCCCGGGTCACTGTCCACTTCATAATATTCGAGACCGCATCTTTTATAAATTTTGTGATATGCCTCGGAGTGTTTTTTATAGTTCTCCTCCAGGCCTTCTTCGTCCTTGTCAAAGCTGTAACTGTCCTTCATGATAAATTCACGGGTACGCAGTATTCCACTTTTAGGCCGGGCCTCGTCCCTGAACTTTGTCTGCATTTGATACCATATCTGGGGCAGTTCCTTATATGAGCGAATCTCCATTGATGCCAGCCATGTAATGATCTCTTCATGGGTCATGCCGAGGCACATGTCCCTTCCGCCCCTGTCTTTGAGCCGGAACATTTCGTCACCGATTTCATCCCATCTTCCCGTCTTCTCCCAGATTTCTGATGGATGAAGTGCGGGCATGGATATCTCCTGGGCTCCGATGGCGTCCATTTCTTCTTTGATTATCCGGGTTACTCTTTCCATGACTTTCCATGCAAGAGGGAGATAGATGTATAGACCTGCTGCGAGCTGTCTGACGTATCCGGCCCTTAGCATCAAGATATGACTGATTGCTTCGGCTTCTGCCGGGGTTTCACGTAATGTTGGGATGAAGATATTTGAAAAACGCATAGTTACCTCTCTGAGTTCTGATTTATTGGCTAACTGCTGTTTGAGTCGGGTTATTCTATCATATGTTTGGGGCTAATTAAAAAATCCATAGTGATCTTATTGATTATAAATGGGGCTCTGCCCCAAACCCCGGATCATTCTTTTTTGCGCCAAAAAGAACGAACCAAGAAAAGGCGCCCCAAAATGATTGCTTAAATTCCTACATATTCAGTACTTCCCGCTAAATTAAAAAAAACTCGGTCGTGCCTCCCTCAGACAGTTTTTAATTTTTAACGCGTACAGTCCTGAATATTCCGGAAGCAATCAAAAAGGGGTGGGAAAGACAAAGATGAAAGACAACGGACAACGGACAACGGACAACTGCGATTCTCCTTTAAAAAGGAGAGAGCCGTATTTCCCCCTTTAGAAAAGGGGGCTAGGGGGATTTGACCTCCCCTTAGCGATTTTAGGTGATGAAGGAGTCTGGAGGGATAAGAATTTGTTCATGTTTGAGCGGAGCGAGTTTGAACAAATTCCCCGGAAGGCGACTGAAGAGCCGTTAAGAAATCGGTCTGGGGCGCCTTTTTCTTGCTTCGTTCTTTTTTGTGCGTACAAAAAGAATGATGCGGGGTTTGGGGCAGAGCCCCATATTAATTCAATAAATAAGTCCTTTTCACATTATTTAATAAGCAAAACTAATACCTACTTTAATATGTTGAATTGGTAAATATTGATTACAATCGGGATAATATACGTAGGATATTCAATTAAGAGTTAACACTGAATGTGTTACCCTATATGATGCATATTCAGCAATGCACTCCGTACATTTAGAGTAAACTATTTAATTAATATTATTATTATCTTTTATTAATATAAAAAAGCCTCAAAGTGTACTCATTGTTTATATGCTTTTTTAGGAGATTCATAATGCATAAATTCTTTTTTTCACTTCTCATCATTCTATCTGTTTTTTCAAACTCATTTGCCTACGAAATGGCGGCCCTGGAATCAGAAACAGCAGAAGACCTTCTCCTGTTTTTTGAAGAAGAGGAGCTTGTGATTGCCACTAAGCGCCCTACCCTTGTTCGAAAAGCCCCTGCAATCGCAACGGTTATTACTGCTAAAGAGATCAGGAATATGGGAGCAAGGAACCTGACGGATATCTTAAAAATGGTCCCTGGTATTGGTGTATCGATTAACGAATTTGGCGCCCCAATGACTGAAGTCCGGGGAATCAGGACAAATTTAACCGAGAAAATTCTACTTATGATTGACGGCCACTCTCTTAATAAGAATTTTACGGGAAGCGCCCTTTTTCATATTGCCGCAGACCTGCCTGTTGAAAATATCAAGCGGGTCGAAATAGTCAGGGGGCCGGGCTCTGCACTTTATGGGGCCAATGCCTTTTTAGCGGTTATTAATGTCATTACTAAAGACGCGGAGGATATAGACAGTCTTCAGGTAACTGCCAAGGGAGGAAGCTTTGATACCGAACAGTATAACCTGCTGGGCGGCAAGTCGTTCGGTAACGATATTCAGGTCTCAGGAAGTTATGACTATTACAGGACAGACGGGCCGAGACTGAAAATCGAAGCAGACAGTCTATCGATAAATCCTGCTACAACTCAGTGGTCTACCGTTCCCGGAGATGCAGATATGTTTGCAGAAAAAAACGACCTCTTCTTAAAACTAATTTACGGCAATTTATATTTCAAAGGTCAGTATACAAAGAAACGCAAAGGCAACTATATTGGTATGGCTTATGCCCTGACAGACGAAGACCACTGGACAAGGTCTTATTACTGGGGCGAAGTGGGATATAAATCAAAGATCAACGATCAGCTTTCAGCAAACTTCAAGATCAATTATGACTATTATGAACAGGACTCAGTCGTCAAGCTCATGCCGGAAGGCTTTGCCGGTTCATTCCCGAACGGCATGATCGGTGGGCCAAAAATCAAAAACAGAACAACAGGCGGAGAATTTCAACTTGATTACGTTGTTAATGATAATAATCACTTAATTGCCGGCGCACTTTATGAGAAGTACAAACAATTCGATGTTAAAAATATCAGTAATTACGATGCCACGCTCTTCCCGCCTGTTCCTGTTTATCTTGGCTCGGTTCAGGATATATCCTCCTGGGCTAACTGGAACAAAGATGACGCGACAAGAGAGATATGGGCAGCATATATCCAGGACGAATGGGAAATAATTGATAATTTAAACCTAACTGCCGGAGTCCGTCATGACCATTACAGTGACTTTGGTGACACGACAAATCCAAGGGCAGGTGTCGTATGGGACTTCTTTGAAAAAGCAACCTTAAAACTGTTATACGGCCAGGCATTCAGGGCCCCAAACTTCGTTGAGTTATACAATCAAAACAACCCGATCAACGTAGGCAATCCGGCCCTTAAACCTGAAAAAATTAAAACATACGAGGCAAGCTTAGGGTGGAGGCCTGCGCAATCATTTACGATTGATCTCAACTATTTTCACAGCGAGATTGAAAATTTAATAATCTGGGACACCTCAACATCCCCTGCCCTTCATATAAATGCAGGAGAAGCTGAAGTTGACGGAATAGAGTTAGTGTTGACCGGACAATACACACCGGATAATTACTGGAAATTGACCTACACATATCAGGATCCGAAAGACTCTGTCACAGATGAGAGGTTATCTTATGTTCCTTTGCATCGTGCTAGTGGAATTATAAATTATGGGCTCACTAAATATTTAAACATGCATACGGATATATTGTGGACAGGTTCAAGGTCAAGACCGGCAGGAGACACGAGGGGTGATGCAGCTTCATATACAACGGTTGACCTTGCGCTGACTTTGAAGAATATTTATAAAACCCTTGAGATACAGGGGACAATTCATAACCTTTTTGATGAAAATTACGAAGACCCTGACACATCAGGGGCCTTGCAGTCTGCTCCCAATGATTTCCCTAGAGAGGGATTATCAGCAATGCTAAATGTCAGTTATAAGTTCTTTTAGATAACGGAGGAAGAATGATCAGAATTTTATCGATAATTTTAGCACTACTTTTCATACACTCAAATTCCTTCGCTTATGAGCTTGCGGCTCTCGAATCCGAAACAGCTGAAGAGCTTCTTCTATTCTTTGAAGAGGAAGAGCTTATCATCGCCACACGACGGGCAACCTCTGTAAGAAAGGCCCCGGCAACAGCAACAGTTATTACAGCCAAAGAGATACGCAACATGGGCGCAAGGAACCTGATTGATGTTCTTGAAAGAATCCCCGGCTTCGGGATCACAAGAACAAATTATTCGGTCTATGAAATAGAGATACGCGGACTGAAAGCAACCCGGAACAGCAAGATCAGACTCATGGTAGACGGCCATACCTTATACTTCCCCTCCACAGGAGATGCAGCATGGGGATTTGAATCCATTTCACTGGATAATGTTAAACGGGTCGAGGTCATAAGGGGACCTGGCTCTGCCTTATACGGTGCCAATGCATTTACAGGTGTTATTAATGTTGTCACAAAAAGCGGTAGTGATCTGGACGGAACAGTACTAACCGCTGGAGCAGGTTCTTTTGGAACAGAGAAAGCAGGCCTTATGCATGGTAAAGAGTACGGGGACATTAATCTGCTGACTTCAATAACATACGAACATACAGACGGCGCTGATGAGATTGTTGAAAGCGATGCTACCGGAAAATCGGGGCGTGCAGACGACTGGGCAAAAAACCTTGATGCATCATTGAAAATCATATGGAATGACTTTACATTCAACACAAAATATCTGACGCGAAGGAACGGCCCCTATACAGGAGTAGCAGACACCCTCAATGATGAATCCTTACTTGAGACAGACCAGTATTTCGCTGACCTCACCTTTGCTCGCCAATTAAACGATCAATGGACGGTTAATGCCAGAGGTTATTTCGATTACACCCGTCTAGAATTCAATTGGGAGCTGTTCCCAGAAGGGCATGCATTTGCCCCCTTTCCAGCCTTTACTTTTTCTGACGGAGTCCTCGGAACTCCAGCAGCTAAAGGGAAGATATTCGGATTTGAGCTGGGAGCAGACTACAGGGTACTGGAAAACAATACATTAACAATCGGCGCTGTCTATGAAAAAATGAGACAGTATGACGTTACGCATCATGCAAACTTCCATCCCGTCACTTTTATGAACCTAGGTTCCCTCCAGGACATATCCTCCTGGGGCAACTGGAATCAGGATGTCAAAAGACAGATCATGGCATTTTACATGCAGGATGAATGGGAAATCATTGATGACCTTACACTAACGGCGGGAGTCCGTTTTGATGATTATAGTGATTTTGGAAACACCACAAGTCCAAGGATCGGGCTTGTCTGGAATATTTCCGAAAGCGCTGAAGCCAAACTTCTATACGGTGAGTCATTCAGGGCACCAAACTTTGATGAACAATATTCTATTAATAACCCGGCGGCAATAGGGGACCCATCTATTGGTCCGGAGAATATGAAGACCTATGAAATTATGATGGGATATCATCCAATACAAAGAGCAACTATCCACGTCACTGCTTTTCACAACAAATTCACAGACAGGATCGAGCTTGACCAGTCACTGGCTATACCCCAATTCCACAATTCCGGAGAGGCTGCCATTCATGGGATAGAGTCTGAAATTCAATACCTTATTGACAAGTACAGATTCTACGCAAATCACACCTGGCAGCGGCCCAAAGACAAAACACGGGGAACAAGGATTGCCAATATACCGTCGAACAGATTTAACTGCGGATTAGACTGGGCAACGGACAGGTATTTAAGCGGCAATGTACACCTTCTGCATGTAGGTAAAAGGCCCCGTGCAGTTGTGGACACCCGGAATGACCTGGGGGAATATACAACATTAAATACAACTGTAATCATCAAAGACTTTTTCAAGGCCTTGGAAATAAGAGGCTCAGCATATAATATATTCGATGAAAAATATGCATATCCTGCACCTGCAGGCACATTATCAAAAGATTATCCTGCTAATGGAGCAAGCTTCTTTGTCGAGGCGAGGTATACGTTTTAAATGCAATTACTAATTACTAATTACAAATTACAAACTAAGGGCACGAAAGACGGATCAAGATCTCCGTCAATATTGACTTTAGCCTTGATATTGCTGCTGTTCTGCACAAATTCTTTCGCCTATGAATTAGCGGCTCTCGAATCCGAAACAGCAGAAGACCTCCTCCTGTTCTTTGAAGAAGAAGAGCTTATAATCGCCACAAAACACAAAACACCCCTCAGGAAAGCCCCTGCAATCGCAACTGTAATTACAGCAAAAGATATAAGGAACATGGGGGCAAGGAATCTCATGGACATCCTCAAGAGAGTTCCAGGTATCGGTGTAAGTACCGCCGAGGTTCCGGCATTTCATGCCGTCGAGGTGAGAGGGATAAGAACACTATACAGTGATAAATTACTAATTATGGTTGACGGACATAGAATCAATGAATCCATGCATGGATCATCAATGCACTTCTTCGCTTACATGTCAGTTGATAGCATAAAAAGAGTCGAAATAATCAGGGGACCGGGGTCCGCGCTTTATGGCGCAAACGCCTTTCTGTCTGTAATAAATATAATCACAAAGAATACAGACGATATTAAGGGAGTCCAGGTTACAGCCGGCACGGGAAGCTTTGATACACAGCACTACAACCTCCTTTTTGGGCACAAGGGAGAAAAAATAAAAATATCAGGATTTGTTGATTACTATGATACGAACGGACAATCTTTGTTTATAGAGCAGGACGCCGCAGGCAACTCCGGTGATACACTTGAGTGGCAGGAAAGACCGGACATCGGGCTGAACATTGAGTATGGTGATTTCACGCTCAGGAGCAGATATATCAGAAATGAAATGGGGCCGATTATCGGAGCGGCCTCAGCACTGAATGATGAGACTGTCCAGGACTGGGGCCAATACTATACGGACCTAACATATAAAAAGGACATTAGCGACAGGGTCAATATTACATCAAGGCTATATTACGACCAGGTAAGATTAAACCCTTACTGGGAACTGTTTTCCGAGGGCTTCAGAGGAGTCTATCCCGATGGAATGCTCGGCAATCCTGAATCAAAGCACAGGAAGCTTGGCGGAGAGTTTACCACAGATTTTTCAGTTGATGATCACCGGTTAACTGCAGGAGTCATGTATGAACATATTAAGCAGTATGATGTTCATTCATTCGGCAATTTCCACTCTATCACTTTTGCTCCCCAAACTCATGGAGAAAAAGACTCTTTTAACAGAGATGTAAAACGGAAGATATGGGCATTATATGTTCAGGATGTCTGGGATATACAGGACACTCTTTCCCTGACCACAGGCGTTCGATATGACAACTATTCAGATTTTGGAGACACTACTAATCCCAGGGCCGGTCTTGTTTGGGAATTCATGGAAAACACCTCCCTGAAGCTGCTCTATGGCAGCGCATTCAGGGCCCCAAGCTTCGCACAGTTATACCATATTAACAATCCTTCTATTATTGGAAATCCTAACCTTAACCCTGAGAAAATTAAAACCTATGAGGCTGGTCTTGAGCACCGTTTTCTTCAAAGGTATACCGCGAGGTTAAGTTACTTCTACAACGATATAGAAGACCTGATCGCATCGGGAGATAAACCTTCAGCAACTGAACCGGCTGTACAGCAAAACAAAGGCAGCGCTGAAATTGACGGGATCGAAGCAGAACTCCTTTTTGATTTAGGCAATGACAACTACGGTTTTTTCAATTACAGCTACCAGCATCCTATTGACGGTGATACAGGACAGCGCCTGCCCGATGTTCCGGCCCACAGGGCAAATGCAATGTTAAACCTGGCCCCATGGAAATATTTAAACGCTAATATAAATGTCTCATGGACAGGCAAGAGATACAGAGATGACAGAGACACAAGAAGTGATCTGCCCGATGAAACCATGATTGATCTGACACTTATTGCAAAGAACTTTTATAAGACCCTTGAAATAAGAGGCTCTATTTATAACCTACTGGATAACTATTATCAGGACCCAAGTCCTCATCCGGGATCAGTGCCAAATGATTTTCCGACGAACAAGAGGATGTTTATGGTAGAGGCAAGGTATACATTTTAAATGAAATGCATAAATATGAAGCAGATGATAATATTTAGTATAAACATACAGTTAGGGGCTAGTTAATAGTGGTTGGCAGCAAGCATAAATATCTGTTAATGATGATAGTTATTACAACTATCGCACTATTCGTACGCCCTGTAGAATCCGCCGATGTAATCATTCTTGGTGACACAAAACTCAAACCAGTCGCAGACGTAGTCAACGGTATCAAGGAGACCCTTCCATATGACACCATAGTTAAAAGGCCATCGAACGTTAAAGGAAAACTGAAGCGCCTGATAGAAAAAAATGGCATAAGGGCAGTCATTGCTCTGGGGAAAGATGCAGTTATCATGTCTCACGCACTGCCGGAATCAATACCTGTAGTCTACGGCCTTGTCATCAAACCGCTTAAAACAGACAGGCCAAACATTACTGGCGTATACATGCAGACACCTGTCAGTGAATATATCTCTTTCATAGACAAATACTTCCCAAAGATAAAAACTGTTGGTATTGTATGCGAACATGAAACACAGAAAGACATAAAGATCACCGCGAAATCACCAAAGGTAAAACTATGCGGCGCAAATAACCCCTATGAATTCATTGAGGAAGTAAACTCATTGGGCGATGACGTTGACGCACTCATTCTACTGCCGGAAAGAAAGCTAATAACATCAAAGGTACTGGAGCAGGTCTACCTGTATTCATTCAGAGAAAAGAGACCGGTAATAGGCATATCCGAAAAATATGTCAAAACAGGCTCTCTTTTTTCTCTCGGATTCCAGACCTATGAAATGGGAAAACAGATTGGAAGTATGACAAATAGAGTAGTTTCTCAGGGGAGTACCAGCGGAATCCCACATTCACCTCCGGACAACTACAGTCTTTATATAAACAAAAAGACTGCCGACTCCATGAACATTCATTTACCTGAAGAACTTCTATCGCGGGCAACAAAGGTTTATCCATGAAGATAATGAAGAACATAAACATCAGCACTCTATTCGGACATCCTGTAACATTCAAACAGAAAATCCTGTTTGTGGCCGTCACAGGACTGATTATGGCATCCATCGTTTATACTTTTGAAGCAGTAAGAACAGAACGTTCGATCATTAGAGAAGAGATAATCAAAAAGGCTGAAGTTGTCACTGAACTTGCTTCACATATCGGAGAACTGCCTCTTATATCGGAAAATGAAGAGCACGCAAAAAAGGCGATCTCGTCCCTTATGAAAATTCCGGAAATATCATTCATCAGTTTTTACGACAAAAACCAAAACTTGCTCACTACCGAAGGAGACATCAATCCTCCTAAACGAACTCATCCTGAACAAGACATGACAATTATCGAGCACAATGATTACTTTGACCTATGCACGCCGGTATTCACTGTTCGGGCACAGGAAGACATAGCTATATTCCAGGAAACTGATAGCAATATGGAAGTACGAGACCATGTCGGATGGGTCAGAATCGGCTTTTCAAAAACATTCATGAAGGAAGCCGAAAGTTCTATCGTAATGAGAGGATTAATAATAGCCCTGATTTTCACAATCATCAGCATTACTCTTATTTATAAACTTTTCGATGTCGCTACAAAACCTCTTACATCACTCACCACTGCGGTAAAAAGTATCCGCAGAGGCAAGTACCCTGAAATCCCTGTGTCATCAGAGGATGAAATCGGAACGCTGACAACAGAGTTCAATAGAATGTCGAGATCTATCAAGGACAGGGAAGACATGCTTATCACTCAGCTGCATCTCTCCGCCTTTGCAGCCGATATCGGCAAAGCTCTCACAGAAAGCGATAATTTAGATGCTATGCTTGATGAATGCATTAGCACGATAGTCAAGTATCGTGACCCGGCGCTCGCCCGTATATGGATTTATAATAATGAGGAGCATCTCCTGGAGCTCAAAGCCAGCTCAGGGATATTTACAATCGAAAACAGTCCTTTCAAAACCATCCCTGTAGGCAGTTATGAAGCGGGCACAATAGCTGAAAAGCACACCTCTCACTATACCAATAATATTGAGGAGCTGTACCCTGATGATTTGGAGTTAGCAAAGTTGAATGGTATAGAAGCCTACGCCGGCTACCCCCTGATTGTAGAAAAGCAGCTGGTCGGGGTCCTTGAAATCTATGCGCTGCAGCCCATTGCCGGCGATATCTTGAGCACACTGGAATATGTAGTTAATGAAATCGGCCTTGGAATTCAGCATAAATTAACGGCCCTGCAGATTGCATCTTCCCTCAGGGAAAAAGAGGTCCTCCTGCGTGAAGTCCATCATAGGGTCAAGAATAATATGCAGGTCATCTCCAGTCTGTTAAACCTTCAGTCGGATAAGCTAAGAGACAAGCAGTATATAGCCATGTTCAATGAGAGCAGGAACAGAATCCTGGCCATGGCCCTTGTCCATGAGAAGCTGTACCGGTCGGAAGACATTGCTAATATAGATTTCAGCGATTACATCGCAAGTCTGGCAAACGGTCTATTTTCTTTTTATGATATCAGCCCCCTGCGCATACAACTGAAACTGGACATAGAAAGCATCAATCTGGTATTGGACACTTCAATCCCCTGCGGACTGATTATTAATGAGCTCATTTCAAACGCTCTCAAGCACGCATTCCCTGATGACAGCAAGGGCGAGCTGTCCATATCATTCCGTAAGCTGAACGTCCTTGGAAAAGATACATATAACCTGATTGTTAAGGACAACGGAGTCGGAGTACCTGCAGATCTGGATTTCAGAAAAACAAGATCACTGGGTCTTCAGCTTGTCACCACCCTGGTTGAGCACCAATTGCAGGGTTCATTGAAGCTGGAAAGAACATCGGGAACTGAATTTAATATTTTATTCAGGGAGCCCGAATATAAAAAGAGGATGTAGGCTGCACTGATGTATAATTAAGTTATAGTAGCAACAGGTACAATTATAATGGGAAAAACAAAGATCTTAATTGTCGAAGATGAAGCCATAATTGCCAAGGATATGCAGTTGAGGCTTGAACATATGGGATATGATATCCCGATGATTGCAGCCTCGGGAGAAGATGCAATTCTAAAAGCACTGGACGGCAAACCGGACCTGATTCTAATGGATATCTTTCTAATAGGAAAAATGGACGGGATCGAAGCAGCCCAACAAATACACTTGAAAGATAACATCCCTGTAATATATCTGACTTCTTATGAAGACGCCTCAATTATGGACCGTGCAAAAACAACAAATCCATGTGCTTACTTGATAAAGCCGGTCAGTGACAGAGACCTGCAGGATAGCATTGAGTCCTCATTAAAAAAAGAATAAGCCCAAAATCACCAACAAACTTCCTGAACAACAAAGAACACCTTTCCCTTAAGTATATCCCCTATTATATCGTTTTAACAGTCAGTACTTTCATTAGGTCAATGTGGTGTCATAAATGATATAATCAATACAAGGGCTATGAATAAATTATTACTTTTACATAAGACTACCCTTGAATGTTCAGCTAATACGAAAAAAAATGCATTGGCTAAAATGCGGCCTCCCGAGAGCAGCTTTCAAAACTACAAGGGCAATATATCAGGCCTGGCGGGGTAATGTCTTTTCGTTACAAAACCATTATCGGTATAGCCATCATCCAGGCAGTTATGCTTGGCCTGCTGGTATGGAACGCTCTGTACATACTCCGGACTTCTAATGAGACAGAATTAATAAAGCGCGCACAAACTACAACAAACCTCTTTGCTGCTTCGAACAAAGATGCCGTCCTTTCAACAGACCTGGCTACCCTGGAATCTTTTGTTAATGAAGTACTCAAGCATCCAGGCATTATCTACGCCCGGGTAATTGACGGAAGCGATAATGTCCTTGCCCAGTCAGGCGATAAGGATGCTTTAGATCGGAAGTTTCAGGCTGACACAAACTACATTGATATAAATGACGGCATTTATGACTCCTGCGCATTAATTGAAGTAGCCGGCATTACATACGGGCGAGTTGAGATCGGTTTCTCCATTACAGATACTGATGAGATAATTGCCGGAGCCAAAAACAAAAGCATCGCATTCGCCGGTATTGAGATGATACTTACAGCCATATTTTCGCTAATTTTAGGCGTATACCTGACACGCTCAATAAACGACCTGAGGTCCGGATCCCAAAATATTGCGGCCGGGAAATTGGGCTATCAGATCAAGGTTAAAGGCAATGATGAAATCTCTGCAGCCGCAGATGCATTTAATGAAATGTCCATTAAACTGCAACAGCTTGAAAACGATCACAGCCGGCACTGCACAGAGCTTGCAAAAAGTGAGTTAACATACAGGAAGACTTTTGAAACAACACCGATAGGGATGTTCCATTCAACACCAGGCGGAAAGCTGATTCAGGCAAATACGTCTCTTGCAAAAATTCTGGGCTATAATTCTCCTGAAGAATTAATAAGTCATGTTAATACTACAAGTATTGCTGAAGCTCTGTATGTTGACCCCTCTAAACGTTCGTTAATACTCGATGAGATACTAGACAACGATGACTGGCCCACTTATGAAAACGAGTATAGATGCAGGAACGGTAAAATTATAACCGCTAATTTACGAATCCATTCCGTTTATAACGGAGACGGTTCAGTTCAATATCTTGAAGGTTTTATTGAAGACATAACCGAACATAAGAAGGCAGACCAAATGATCAGGGCCTCTCTAAAGGAGAAAGATCTGCTGTTGAAGGAAGTGCATCATAGAGTAAAGAACAATATGCAGATCATCTCGAGCCTTCTGAACTTACAGTCCAAGCATGCTGAAGATAAGCAGTACAATGAGATGTTTACTGAAAGCAAAAACAGGATACGGACAATGTCTCTTGTCCATGAACACCTGTATCAATCAAAGGATTTAGCCAACATTGATTTCCATAAATACATTAACAGCCTTGGGAGGAATCTCTTTATTTCCTATGACATCAACGCCAATGACATTCAATTAGAAATTGATGCAAAAGACATGACCCTCGGGATAGACCTCGCTATTCCCTGCGGACTGATAATCAACGAACTTCTCTCAAACTCCCTGAAACATGCATTTCCGGACGGCCGCAAAGGTAGATTGTTCATATCTCTAAAACACATTGCATCAGGAACAAAAGATAAAACAAAGTACGAATTAATAGTGCGCGACAACGGTATAGGAATACCGGAAACCAAGAATATCAGAGAATTACACTCTCTTGGCCTGCAGCTCGTTGTAAACCTGACAGAGCACCAGCTTCAGGGCTCGCTGGATATGCACAGGAACGATGGCACCTTATTTACCATAATATTCACGGAGATGATATACAAAAACCGCCTATAATTATTACATTAAGGATTTGGAGCACTCCTCTTTACGGGAAATCCGTTTCATTAGTGGTAAATCTTAATTAATTCTCCAAATAATCTTATATATACTTAGATAATTGCTATAATAGGCTATATAATATTGTGAGGCCAGAGTGAAAAATATAAGACAATATTGCATAAAATCAAAGATATTATTATTGCTGATTGCATTACTCCTGCCCGTGATCGGCAGCTGCAATGTGTCTAAGGGGAAAACTTATGTCATAGGCATTGTTAATCCTAACAAGGGTTTATCTGCTGTGGTACAGGGTTTTATAAAAAGCATGGAAACATTGGGCTACTATGAAGGGGATAATGTTACATATATCAGAATTGACAGTAAAAAAGAGATGGAATCAGGCATCAGAGAAATGATACATAAAAAAGTGGATCTGATTTACACTCTCACAACCCCTGCCACTAAAATGACAAAGAAAGCAGTAAGCGGTACGGGAATACCAATTGTTTTTGGTACGGTATTTGACCCCGTCAAAGGCGGGATCGTTACCAGTTTAAGAAATAACAAAGATATAACGGGCATCCAGGTAAAGGGAGCTACTCCCAAAGCGCTTGAATTACTTTTATCCATTGTTCCAGGTATAAAGAATATATATGTACCTGTATCCTTTGACACAAAAGCTGCTTCTCTCAGTCTTGGTGATCTGAAAGAAGCCGCGGATAAACTCAATGTTGAACTAACAATATCCGAGGTGAAAAACAAGGACGAACTGGAAAAATCATTGTCATCCATACCGGATAACATTGACGCTATTTTTGCCATTAACTCAATCTTAATTATATCTAATCTTCAAACTATCGTAGATACTGCAAAAACAATGAAACTGCCTACCGGATCGGGAACAGGAAAATTCAAAAGCGGCCTGCTGATTACCTATGGACAGGACTATTCAGCCACAGGTGATAAGGCCAGCCGTCTTGCTCAGAAAATACTAAGTGGCTTATCTCCGGCAGACCTGCCTATTGAGTCGACTGACTATTTACTGGGTGTTAATCTTAAGACAGCCAGCGCATTAGAAATCACAATAGAGGCAAGCGTTCTGCGGCAGGCAGATATTGTAGTACGTTGAACTCTATCTCAGCAGTAATCCATGTGCTGAGCGCACTTTCTAAAGAACCTTTACAGTCCGAGAGGAATGCAGGTCTTGCATCTGTATATATAATAAAATGAAAAAATATCTGACAATCCTCATCCTAAGCCTTGCGGCTCTCTTTAACTATGGTTGTAATCAAAGTAATCAGGGACAAAACTATACCGTAGGAATTGTCAGCCTTACTCCCAAACATGACCAGATAATTAAGGGCTTTAAAGCCGGCATGGAAACCTTCGGATACAATGAAGGGGAAAATATAGCATATATATATGAAGGTCCCCTCAAAGATAAGGCCCGGCTTAAACCCGCGGTAAAAACCCTCATCAAGAGTAAGGTCGATCTCATTTATACAGCAACAACACCGGCAACAAAAGCAGCGCAAGCCGCATACCTGGAAAACATTCCCGTTGTTTTTGCGCCCGTTTTTGACCCTGTGCAGGCCGGCATAGTGAGCAGTCTTTCTAACCACGGCAAAAATCTAACGGGCGTTCAGGTCGGAGGCAGCACAGGAAAAGCACTCGAGTACCTTTATGCAATTGCTCCGAATATAATAAATGTGCTGGTCCCTTCAGACAACATCACTCCTTCAAGGCAAAGTCTCAGCAACCTCAGGAAGGCAGCAGACAAATTGGGAATTAAGCTAATAGTGGCCCCCGTAAAATCCGTAAAGGAGCTGCAGGAGGTATTTGCAGGGATAGACTCAACGCTGGATGCTATATGGCTGCTCAATTCACCATTTCTTGTTTCCAATGTACGTTTATATAAGGAAGCCGCTATAAGAAGCAATATCCCCCTGGCATCCGGTGCTTCCCAGCACAAAGCCGGAGTTATGGTATCCTACGGACAAAAACATTTTAAAACAGGAGAACAGGCAAGCCGTCTGGCACATAAAATCCTTCAGGGGATGCCGCCTGCAAACCTACCGATTGAGACATGCGATTTCTTTCTCGGAATCAATCTTCAAACTGCACAGGCGATAGGCATTACAGTATCGGAAAACATACTGAAGCAGGCCGATTATATTATCCGCTAGTAAAGGGTTGAGATTAATATTCTGTTATGAAAGCAAAAAATAGCATCAGAAAACGCCTTACTCTGTCCCTGGTAATTCTCTCGGTTACTCCTATGCTGCTGCTCGGCACGATATTGACCTACAAAAACTATGTTGTCCAGCAAAAACAGGCTGAGGCAATTCAACGTGAATCGTCAAAGCGTGCGCTCGGTAAAATCGAGGCCATTATCGGCGAGCTAACAAGTGAACTCCTTTTAATAACAATGACCAACACATTAATGGACCTCACTTACATGCAGCAGCATACAATCCTCTCAATAATCCGATCACACAAGACAAAGACAGGCAAGGAGATAATGAATGAAATAGCGCTACTGGATATCACCGGCCAGGAAAAAGCAAGAATTTCCCGCTCCGCTGTTATAACACCTGACGACCTGACAAGCAAAGCGGACAGCGCTGAGTTTCTCACACCGTCTACCTCAGGACAAGTATATTTTGGACCTGTTGAATTTAACATGGAAACGAGCGAGCCATACATGATCATAAGTTTGCCCGTCACTAATATCGGCAATAATAAAACAGAGGGAGTCCTAACGGCCAATGTCAGACTAAAGTTCATGTGGGACATGATAGCAGAAGTCCCAATCGGCAAATCCGGTGTTGCATACCTTGCTGATTCTCTTGGAAGAGTCATTGTACATCCCAACCCTTCAGTTGTTCTCAGGGGGTCATATGTTACTGTCCCGGTAACACCGGGGGTCAGGACAGGGCTGAGCGGCAATAAGGTGGTCTCAGCTTGTGAACAAATGCATATAGGCAGTCAAACACTGCATATCATAACAGAAATACCTGTTTCTGAAGCATTGGAGCAGACATACATTTTCACTGCAACAATAGCCTCATTTCTTCTGCTGACTCTTGGCGGAATTCTGGCATTCGGGTTTGTTATTGTGCGAAAGATCGTTCAGCCAATTGAACTCCTGTCTAAAACAGCCGGAGCAATCAGCAGCGGCGACCTTACTCAGAAAGCGCCTGTGTCCGGCAGCGATGAAGTAGGTATTCTCGGAGAATCATTCAATACAATGACCTCCAAGCTGATTGAAACAATAGAGTCGGTCCAGGAATCGCACGAGAGGCTGGTCCTGGTGCTGGACAGTCTTGATTCCGTTGTATATGTTTCGGACTTAAAGACCAATAGAATCCTCTTTATAAACAAATATACCCGGGACGTGTTCGGTGACATTGAAGGACAGATATGCTGGGAAGGACTGCAGTCAGCCCAGTCAGGCCCCTGTGAGTTCTGCTCAAATGACAAACTGCTTACTTCTGAAGGCACACCTGCTGCTATATATGAATGGGAGTTTCAGAACACAATGAACAACAAGTGGTACTTCATCCAGGACAGGGCCATTCACTGGGTAGACGGCAGTCTTGTCAGACTTGAAATTGCTACCGACATAACAGACCGCAAGCAGCGGGAAACAGACCTTTTACACCGGGACAACATCCTGAAAACAATTCACTTTGCCACAGAACAGTTGCTGAGAACACCTCAATGGAGTGATTCAATTCAGAATATTATCGGGAGCCTGGGAAAAACAACCGACGTGAGCCGAGTATATATATTCCGCAATCATACTCGAGATTATGAAACTCTTTTATGCAGCCAGATGTACGAGTGGACCGCCCCCGGTGAGTCACCGCAGATAGATCTGCCTGAACTGCAGGATTTCGACCTCAAAGTAAACGGATTCTCAAGGTGGATGGAGTACCTGAGTAAGGGTGAGCCTGTATACGGTCATGTCAGGAATTCCCCCGAGTCCGAGAGAACCCTGTTAAATGCTCAGAGCATACTTTCTATCGCCATAGTGCCTATATTTTCCGAAAACCAGTGGTGGGGATTTATTGGGTTTGATGAATGCCGCAGAGAGAGAGAATGGAATTCGCTGGAAATTGAAACTTTAAAAACCACCGCTGACGCCCTTGGAGTTGCAATACACAGAAATCAGGCAGAAGCCAAAATACGCCTGGCCTATGAGCAGTGGCAAAAGACATTTGACTCCATACCTCACATGGTTTCGATCCACAGCAGGGACTTTAAACTTATGAGGGTAAACAGGGCATTCTCTGACATTCTTGGCAAAAGCAAAGATGACCTGATAGGCAAGTCATGCCACGAGGTGCTTCATGGTAAAGGGGAGCCATTGCCCAACTGCCCGCTGCATCATACAATCACAACAGGTGAATCGGCCGTAATAGAATTCTATGAACCTCACATCAATAAGTGGCTGCAGGTATCAACATCTCCGGTTTTAGATGAACTTAAAAGAGTTAGTGCAGTTGTACATATAGGAGAGGATATCACTGAACGCAAGTTGGCAGAGGAGGAACTGCTCAAGGAAAAACAGCGCCTGGAAGAAGTAACGTCCTATATAAACTGCGGCCTTTTTCTCCTTGACAGTGAAACAAAAGTCACATACGCCAACAGCGTTGCACAGGAGTGGTTCGGCCCCTTTGACCGGATGAAAGGTGAGTACTGCTGGAAAGTGTTCAAAATAGAAAACCCTGAAGAGGAGTGCTCCGGACTGAAAGTTCTAAAAACCGGCAAACCCAGCCAGAGTGAATCAATTATTACAATGGAAAACGGAGAACAAAAAGTCCTGTTCGAAATAGCTTCTCCTGTAAAAGATAAGGAAGGAAAAATTTACCAGATCACGGCCCTCATTATTGATATAACGGAAAGAAAAAAGGCCGAAGAAAAAATAAGCGTCTCACTTCATGAGAAAGAAATCCTGCTGAAAGAGATCCATCACAGGGTTAAAAATAACATGCAGGTAATATCAAGCCTGCTAAATCTCCAGTCCGAGTATGTTGATGACAAGAAATACATTGACATGTTCCATGACAGCAGGAACCGCATACGTTCAATGGCCCTTGTCCATGAAAAACTGTACCAGTCAAATGACCTGAACAATATTAACTTCAACGACTATATTAGAAGTCTGATAAACGGTCTTATAAGCTTCTACGGCATAAACCCGAACAACATATTGACGAAAATCGATATGGCAGAAATCAATCTTTCAATTGATACTGCCATTCCCTGCGGGTTAATTATCAATGAGCTGCTGTCAAATGCCCTCAAGTATGCCTTTACCGACGGGATGAGGGGGGTCGTTGAAGTAATACTCAATAAAGCTGATATTAACGGAGAAGCCGGCTATGAACTGGTAGTAAGCGACAACGGCAAAGGAATCCCTGAGGATATGGATATCCGTAAAACACGGTCCCTTGGATTGCAGCTCGTTTTCAATCTTGTAGAGCACCAACTTCAGGGTAAAATTGAATTAATACGAAAGAATGGAACAACCTATAAAATACGATTCAGGGAACTACGCTACTCAAGTAGAATATAATAACGTTGGAACCAATGGAGGTGTATTGTGATAAAGACTCTTTGGCTGGCGCTAATGGCCTTTCTGCTTTTCACCGGAACATCTTCCGGGCACGAACATGAATTCAATAGACCCGGTTTTTCAGATCCGTCCTATCAGGTCCCTATGCCTGAAGGATGGAAAAACAGACCAGTTCAATACGAATCGTGGGCGGAAGGTGCGGACATCGCAATTTCCATGGGACAGCATCTATATCCGGCGGCCCTCCCTATCATTAACGAATTCGCAAAAAAGCATAATCTGAATATTGTCATGAAAAAGGGGGTCTGCGGAATAACGGCAGGAAGGCTGGCAAAGAAATCTATCGATATAGGTTCCCTATGCTGTCCCGCAGGTAAAGACGACCGCCTTCCGGGCATAAAATTCTATACTATGGGAATCGTACCCGTAGCAGTCCTCATCAATAAGCATAATCCTGTCAGCAATATATCTTTCAGTGACGCACAAAAAATTTTCCGGGGTGAATTGCGCAAATGGTCGCTGGTGAATGGTTCCGGCAGCATAATTAATCCTCTGGCAAGACTCCACTGTAAAATGCGCCCCGGCATGTGGCGTTTAATACTGCCCGACGAAGATCTGTTCGGAACTCAGGTAAGTGAAGTAGGCACAATCAACGGCGTTATTGTAGGTGTCGCCGATGACCCTGATGCGATTTCATTTGAAAACCTGTGGCAGGTCAAAAAAAATCATAAAAGAAGTGATGAAGTTAAAATACTGAAAATCGACGGACATGATCCCTCTAAGCCGGAGAGCCTTGCTTCGGGTGACTATCCGGTGTACCAGGTAATCACAGTAGCTGTCTGGGAGGGTGCGGAAGTTGAAAATCCTAAAGCCAGCGAACTGGTTTATCATCTCAGGGACAAGCTGGACAGTCGACAGATAATGAAGGACTATTACTTTGTGCCTGTCTCCATGTTGAGAGAAGCAGGATGGGAATTTAATAATGATGAACTAGTCGGAGGAATCATAAGGTAAAACTTATCCGCAATGAAACCTTCTATTGCATACAGATTCCCTCTGGCTGTCAAAATGGCCCTCACGATGCTGCTCGTTGTGTGTTCATCATGGTTTATCGTTCAAAAATTTGAGGCCGGTGCATTGAGAGACTTCTTTTTTGAGTATCATTTAAAAGACCTCCAGCATGACGCCCAGGAAGAACTCCTGAGATTCATTCAACACCTGAGGGCCAGAAAGAATACAGTCAGGTCGTTAATAACACAGAAAAAATTTCATGACTATATGCAGAACATCAAATATCTTCGAAATCCCGGAGATGTCCTGCACTATGAAAGCCTGCCTCCCTGGTTTCCTCCCCGCAATATCACAAGGGCCCATCTTAGCTTATCCTATGCCATACTCGTAGACCCTGCAGGTAAAGTCAGGGAAGTTTATAACGGCATTGGACAACCGCTGCCCCAGTCACTGTTGTACCCGGACGAACTGCTTCCAAGACTCAGAAATACAGAAAGTATCCTGACAAATATTGACGGGAATCCATACCAGCTTGTTATTAAACATATAAGTAATTCATCAGGCAGGAGCGGTCTTATCCTGATGTTTGCATTTCCTCTTGACAGTAAATTCATAAAAACATCTCAGGGCGCTTTACTTGGCAATCATATCGTAGCACTGCTGGACACTAATAACGAGATCATGGCAAGCTCAAAACCGGACGATATAATAAGGGGGCAGACACTTGCTTCGCTCGAAGAGAAATATCTCGTTACCCAGAAATCCTTTTTTGACTATGGTGAATCAGAAATCGACATAAAGTTCACTTCACTTGTGCCAAAGTCCGACATCAACGCGCTCGCAGCCAGCATTCTGGGCCTGGAGTTTAAATACGCTATTATTTACGGCATAACCTTTGTTCTTTCTTCAACACTTATTGTCCTGTACCTCTCGGGCAAGCTGAGAAATGTAACTGTTGATATTGTGAATTTTCTGAGCAACAATTTAGACAAAAAGTACTATGCCCCTTCAGAGGGCGATGAATTGTACACTCTCCAGACTTCATTCAATCATATGAAGAAGGAGATCCTTGATCACCAGGAGAACATGAAAAAACACTCTACGGAACTGCAGAATATAAATGAAGAACTGCAGAGGGAAATAGCAGAACGAATACTGGCAAAAAATGCTCTTGAGCAGAGCGAATTAAAGTTCCGTAATCTTGTAGAAACAACTAATGACTGGGTATGGGAAGTAGATGAAAATGCTGTTTATACATATGCCAGTCCGAAAGTTCTTGATATACTGGGATATAGTCCAGATGAAATCCTTGAAAAAACGCCTTTAGATTTCATGTCCGATGAAGAAGCTGAAAGAGTAAAGAAGATTTTTGGAGTGATCGCAATTAGTCAGCAGCCATTTGAACTTCTTGAAAATACAAACATTCATAAAGACGGGCATCATGTTGTCCTGGAAACAAGTGGTGTTCCTGTTTTTGACGCGGCAGGTGTATTCCGGGGATACCGGGGAATGGACCGAAACATAACAGGGCGAAAACTTGCTGAGAACAAAATCAAAGCTTCACTAAAGGAAAAAGAGGTACTGCTCAAAGAAATCCATCACCGGGCCAAGAACAATATGCAGGTCATTTCAAGCCTTCTAAACATGCAGTCAGAGAAGGTAAAAGGACATGAGTATGCAACAATGTTTCACGAAAGCAGAAACAGGATACAATCAATGGCGCTGGTGCATGAAAAGCTTTACCAGTCAAAGGACCTCACAAACATTGACTTTAAAGATTATATACGCAGTCTCGTAAACGGACTCTTTATGTTTTATGGAGTAAATCCTGGAACCATTAATATCGGGATAGATGTTATGGAAGTGAATCTTCCTATTGATACCGCTATACCTTGCGGATTAATAATTAATGAACTCGTTTCAAACTCTCTGAAATATGCATTCCCGAACAATCGTAAAGGTAAGATCACAATCAGTTTCAAAGAAACAGACAGTCAAAGCAACCGCAATGAGTACAATCTTATAATTAGTGACAATGGAATAGGGCTTCCCGACAATGCTATTGGAAACCAGTCAAAATCTCTCGGCTTACAGCTGGTAAAAAATCTGGCAGAGCATCAGATGCAGGGAGAGGTAGAGATAGAAAAATCCGCCGGGACCTCATTTAGTATCCATTTCAAAGAGCTCAAGTATAAAAAACGAATATAACTACAGGTAAACAATCAGGAAATATATTTAGACACAGATGTTTAAAAAGCAGTACATAAAACTAATATTACAATGGGTTACTGTCTCAAATGCGGAAATAATTGCTTTTCCATATAGTATATGTAGTAACATCAAGGTTTCTTTTCACAAGTCCGATGTAAAAGGTAGTGACAATGTCTACAAACTGACCGTAAGTAACAATGGCACATAATTTAATATTATATTTAAAGACAGTGAATACAAAAAGAGACTACAAATTCTCTCTGTTTACATAGTATACTGATAAAGGAGCACTTCTATGGCGAACGTAAAAATATTGGTCGTTGAAGATGAGGCCATAATAGCAAAAGACCTTCAGTGGAGACTTGAAGGGATGGGGTATGAGGTGCCGGCAGTCTTAGCTACAGGAGAAGATGCCGTAAACAGCGCTATTGAATGCAACCCCGATCTTGTTCTCATGGATATTATGCTGCTGGGACAGGTTGACGGGATAGAAGCAGCAAATCAGATTCGTGCCAAAATCGATGTCCCTGTCATATATCTTACCGCTTATGCTGATGAAGAAATTCTGGAACGGGCTAAAATCACCGAACCCTTTGGCTATCTTATTAAACCTATTGGAGACCGTGAATTACGCAGCAATATCGAGATCACCCTTTATAAACACGGCATTGAGAAGAGACTGAAGGAAAGTGAAAAATGGCTTTCTACTGTTCTGAGCAGCATCGGCGACGCCGTCATTACAACTGATACGAACGGACTGGTTGTATACATGAATCCAGCAGCCGAATCATTGACCGGATGGGATCAGCAATCTGCACTCGGTAAACCGATTGCAGAAGTATTTAACATTATAAATGAAGAGTCGGAAGAGTCGATTGAAAGTCCTGTACACAAAGTCTTAAAAGACGGAGTGATTGTGGGTCTTGCAAACCATACTTTATTAATAACTAAAAGCGGGGCAAGAATTCCTATAGACGACAGCGGTGCTCCTATAAAAGATGAAAATGGGAAGATCACAGGTGTTGTGCTTGTATTTCACAGTATTAGTGAGCGCAGAAAAGCCGAATCTGCAGTAATGCAGGCCAAGCAGGACTGGGAAAACACTTTCAACACAATAACTGATATGGTGACAATACATGACAAGGATTTCAATATCATCCGTGCAAACAAATCTGCTGAAATATTACTCGGTCTCCCTTCACTAATAAAGAATGAGGCTAAGTGTTTCCAGTTTTATCATGGAGCTGACAGCCCCCCCGGAGCATGTCCGAGCTGTAAATGTCTGCTCACTCTTGAGCCGGTTGACTTTGAAGTTTTTGAGCCTCACCTGAATAAGTACCTGGAAATACGGGCCATACCCCGCTTTGATAAAAACAAAAGCCTTTCGGGCCTGATACACGTTGTCAGAGATATAACGGAACGCAAAAAAATAGAAGACGAAATACGCCGTGCAAAAGTAGAATGGGAAATGACTTTTGACAGTGCAAATGAGCTTATCGTACTTGTAGATAATGACCTCAAGATTTCCAGGTTTAACAAGAGCTTCGCCGAATTTGCTAAACTGCCCGCAGAATCAATAAGGGGCAAAAAGTGTTCAGAGTTTTTCCCATGTGATGCTACAAGGGATGATGATACAAAACCGGTATCCAACATCGAAATCAAAACCAGCAGCGGGCACTGGATGTATCTGAGTTCCTATTCAATACTTGATGAAAAAGGAGACTTTCTTCACACAATCATCATAGCCACAGACATTTCAGACCTGAAAAAGACCCAGCAGCGGCTCATTATATCGGAAAAGGAACTGAAAACAAGGGTAAAAGAGCTCGAGGATTTCTACGACATGGCGGTTGGAAGAGAATTGAAGATGAAAGACCTGAAGCTCGAGATTGAAAAATTAACGAATTTACTGGAACAGGGAAAATCCACACCAAATTAAATCTATTTGTAAGGGCAGGTTTTAAACCTGCCCCTACAGCAATTAATTAAACAGTGTCCATCTTATTTTCATAGCTGCTTCTTCTCATAAACGTCGGCACATCAAGGTAGCTGTCTTTATCATCGACATTTTCGCTGTCTCTTGTTGTGATTTTTGATAACACCCTTGATGAACCCTTGAGAGTGCTGGACTCTCTTGACGGCCGCCACTTATCATAGGAAGGCATGACCGATTTTGGTTTTTCTTCAAATCCCGTTGCAATAACAGTGACCAGGATCTTGTCGTCAAGGTCGGAGTCAATAACAGACCCAAAAATAATCTCAGCGTCCTCATGTGCAGCGTCCCTGATCAGACTTGCCGCCTCATGCACCTCATGAAATGAAAGGGAGGAACCTCCAGTGATGTTTATAAGCAGACCTTTTGCTCCATCAATGGAGGTTTCCTCCAACAGGGGGCTTTTGATTGCCATCTTGGCTGCGGTAATGGCCCTGTTCTCGCCTTCGGCGTTACCGATTCCCATAAGGGCCCTTCCGCTGTCAGACAGTATTGTTTTAATGTC
>PIVU01000203.1 GCA_003354025.1 Nitrospirota bacterium | reverse complement strand
GTTGAATCTGCTGAAGGAGCTGCTGCCAGCACGACCACAGTGTTAAAATTATAATCCTCAGAACAATCAGACCCGCAGTTAATGCCTGCAGGCGTTGAAGTCACTGTACCATTTCCGGAGCCTGCCTTACTTACAGCCAGCGGGTACGTCGTGAAGTTGCCGGTCAATGTAAATTCTCCACTGCCCGACACCCTTTTGACTACCAGCAAAATCTCCGTATCAGAGGCGGGATTATAAATTATTGACTCTGAGGTTCCGTTTCCGGCATTTGTACTGGAAACAACGATTGCCGGTGTTCCATACGAGCCCGGGGTAAAACTGTATAAGTAGAGGTCAAAGTCTCCTAAAGCCGGCACTGAAAGCATGAGGTTCAATTCTCTCCCTGCTGTCACGTTCATCTTTCTTGCCCAGGACCGGCGTGCCGTATAATTTCCTCCGAGTGTCTCCGTTTCAGCGGCGCCAACTGTATAGAGAACTGACCCGCCTTCAATTGCCGCGTCAGGATTCAATATTCCGTAGCCCTCATATTTATCCTTGCCTGCAGGATAGCCCGGTCCGTTTGAAGCTCGTTGAAGTGAAGGATTATAACCTGTCCCGGCTTCACGGTTTGTATTCGTTTCTGTTGAAGTGGCACATAAAAGCATCTTTACGCGCCGCACGTCATTGCTGCTGGAAAAATCCCAGGCTGCCCCGTTCAGTCCTCCCGTTTGCTGAAGGGCGTCAATAACAAGTGCTGCTGCTCCTGCGGCAAAGGGCGATGCCATGGATGTACCTTTAATGTTGTAGTAATCATTGCCCTG
Organism: Nitrospirota bacterium; assembly: GCA_003354025.1. Lineage (GTDB taxonomy): Bacteria > Nitrospirota > Thermodesulfovibrionia > UBA6902 > UBA6902 > Glo-13. Next base: position 4,815 of record PIVU01000203.1, on the reverse strand, counting down.
GACATCGGGGAATGACGAATTACTGCCATCTGCATCATTTGAGTCTGCGGACATAATATTGGAATAATAGTCTGAACCGCCCGGGGCCAGCACATCGGGTTTATAATCTTCTTCCTGTCCGGCTGTTGAATCGGGGTTAGTAAAGCCGACGCTTGTATATCTGGTCAGTTCATTAATATCATTGGATGCCCCTACAGTCAGCGCCATCGCTGCCCGGCCCGGATCATCAACCTGGTTTGAGCCGGCATTGCCCGGCCCGTCATTACCCGCAGATATAACAGGAAGTATTCCGTTCAGGGCGGCATTATTAATTTTCTGACGAGTGGACACACTGATGCCGGGGCTCCCTATCATTCCCAGGCTCAGGTTCATTACTTTAATGTTATAAGCAGCACGATTCGCCACCATATCATCGATAGCTGCGCCAATCCATGTCATCGATCCGCTGCCGCTATGGGTGAAGACCTTGGCACCCACCCAGTTACATCCCGGAGCAACGCCCTGTACGGTATTGAATCCATCACCTACAGTCTGATAATTCGTCAGGGAATTAGCCACAGCATATGTTGACATCAAACCGTTAGACAGAAGGGCAGTGCTGTAGGCATTTAAACTGGACGGTGTAAAAGATGAGTTCATATTAAGTCCCGACGCTCCATTTGAAGAATTTAATCCAAACCAGGAGGAAGCACCTTTTGCAGTGTACGCATGATAAAGAGTCGTGGTACCCCCGCCAAGCCATGTGGCAGTTGAGCTCCAGTTAGTTGATACAGAGGGGAAATCAATAACGCTGGGATAAAAGCTTCCTATAGAAACACCGCTCAAACTTCCTGAGTCCGTATATGATAAGATCGTACCGGTTCCTAATGACCCGCCTGTTCCCAGGGCAATGCCTGCTACATGGGTCCCATGTTGATATATATCCCGGGGAACACTTTCATTATCACTGGAGTAGTCCTGCCAGTAAACATTACGGCCTGCGAGATCTGTATGACTGTCATCCACTCCCGAATCTATAATCGCAATGCTAATACTACTATCACCATCATAACCGGAGCTGCCGGCAAAACCGTTTGCCCAGACAGGCCTGACCCGTCCTGTTTGTGTCGCCAGACGCATATGCAGCTCCGCCTGTTTTGCTTCCTCCAGCAACACCATGTCATTACCCATATTGGACGGCAGGTCCTTAACTTTGCCCAGCGGTATTTTGCCGTTCCAGCCATATGATACTGCCTTATAGATATGGCTGATTTTTCCACCCATTTGAAGGAACGAATCAATCTGCTGCTGCGTAATCTGTTTCTTGAAAATCAACTCAACTTCAACTGTTCCGGAGAGTTTGTCCTTCACAGCCTGCTTATCCATCTTAGTAACTGAACGCCTCTCTGCAGCTAATGCCGACTCAGCTTTATCAAATAACAAATCATCTATTCTGTCCCTGTTCTTATCATGTGCATACGCCACGGCAATTTTTGGAGCAATATGCGGACGTCGGGGTGGTTTCATTGGAATGGCCTGGACGGATTGAGCTGTCATTATTAGAAACAGCAAAAGTACAAAGCATAATCTCATTAATGAATTCATGCTAATCTTTAAACTTAAAATACGTATTTCCTTAGGGCAATATGCCATTTTATATTATAACTAGACCAGGCCAATAAATAATGCAATGAAGTTCTAACTTCTCGTAACTAAAGCATCTCTGTTACTAGATATAGACGACATTATTGGGAAAAATCTTGATATAGTTCAGGGAGACTTACGCAATATCAAACACCGCCACTACAGGTGTATGATCGGAAGGTCTTTCTTTGAGCCGGGGTTCAATATCAATCCAGGCGTTTGCTGATTTTTCGGCCAGCGGCTTTGTAGCCCAGATGTGATCAATGCGCCAGCCTACTTTTCGTTTAATAGCATTTTTGATCCGGTAGTCCCAGAAACTGTACTGCTCAGGACCGGGCACATGCTGTCGGAACACATCAACAAAACCCCACTCCCGGAACTTATCGAGCGCTGCATGCTCATCAGGATGGTAGCCGACGGAGCCGAGCAGTTTCTCAGGGTCATGAACATCGATGGGTTCCGGCGCAACATTAAAATCTCCTGTCCAGATCAAAGGCTTATCAGGACTGAAATTGCCGTCGAAAAAATCGTACAGCCTCCTGAACCAGTCAAGTTTATACTGAAATTTATCTGATTGCGGATCAGCCCCCTGCGGAATGTACGTATTAACTATGGTAATATTATTTATCACCGCAGCAATCAGGCGGCTTCCCTCTGAACTGTCATCATCAAAACCGATACGAACATTCTCTATAGGTAATTTACTGAAAAGAGCAACGCCGTTGTAGGATTTCTGTCCGCGGAACGCAGCGTTGTATTTCATATCTACAAATGGCTGCAGCGGGAAATCATCATCAACAACCTTTGTCTCCTGCACACACAGGACATCGGGTGATTCCTTCTTCATCCATTCAAGGACTATATCCAGCCTGGCCCTTATTGAATTAACATTTAATGTTGCGACTTTCATATTTCATAATCCTTTTCATCTATTATACATGTTCATGTGTCAGGCATTATGTACAAAAAAGACATTCTTCCACATTTACAATATGTTATAATCAATTCGCCAAAGGGGACACTGGCTTTAGAATCAATAGATGTTCAAGCACTTTAACGTTTAGATAGTTGCACTATGTGCAAACTCGTTATTCTTAATTCGTAATTAATCATTTGTAATTAAAGAAGGGGGGACATGTATGAATGAGTTTATGCCAATTGAAAGTGTTGAGAAGATAATTTATATAATCAGAGGTCAAAAGGTAATGCTTGATAAAGACCTGGCTAATCTCTACGGAATTGAAACAAAACTTTTCAATAAGGCTGTCAAAAGAAATAATGATCGATTCCCCCCGGATTTCATGTTTCAGCTTACAAAAGATGAGGTTGAGCCTTTGAGGTTCCAAATTGGAACCTCAAAGAAATCAGGGCGTGGAGGTCGTCGATACCTTCCATATGCATTCACTGAACAGGGTGTTGCTATGCTCTCAGGAGTTCTCAACAGTAATCGTGCTGTTAAAGTGAACATCGAAATAATGCGTGCATTTGTCAAGCTAAGAGAAGTTCTTTCAACGCACAAAGAACTGGCACATAAATTCAAAGAGCTCGAAAGCAAGATAGAAAAACACGATAAAGAAATCTACACAATATTTGATGCAATCCAACAGTTAATGGCGCCGCCTGAGAAAAAGAAGCAGAAGATTGGATTTAGGAGAGAACAGGAACAGGTTTGAACTGCTTAAGCAGATCAAACCTGTTTCTTCAAAACGTTATGGAATGTCGAAGTTTTTTCACTTCATACCTCGTAAATCGTCACTCGCTATTTGTCACTTTCTTTTCATACTTCTACACCAGCCTGCCGGTAGGCTGGTTCGTTATTCATCAATCGATATTCGATATTCTCTTTTTGCAGTGTCGGCTTAAAAGGCCTCTTAATGCACCATGCTCGTTAATTATTAGAGACCATTATTTCATGCATTAAATTAAATAGTTACGCCTATCTAACAAGATAAGATCACGAGCGTGATCTTATTTCTTATTTTTCAGATTTTTCTGCTATATCCCTTAAATAATCAGCCGTTAACAATTGCTTGCCAAGTAAGATCAAGATCATGACATTAATTGCGGTAGTTGCAATAGTCACTAAAAGTTCTCAGACAGCCTGGAAAAATCAAACCCCAGAGACATTCTGCTCCCAAAAGCTCGATGATAGCTTGCTCTAACTTGTCCTCAGTGAATTTCATTTTTGTTACCCTCGTCGGGTATAATTTTTTCAATGCCCGTAATATCCTTTTCCAGCTCTCTTAGACTCTGCTCGTGTTCCAGTATTTTTTGTTCTTCTTTGTATTTCTCATATTCAACACCAGATTTCTCAAGTGCTTTTGAATGGCTGATTTTACCTGCATGGGTTAACAGTTCTCTACCGTTGAGCTGGATAATGCCATCCAGCCGTTGAATCCAGTCTTGCATATACATCGGGGTATGCTGCAGGGCCATGGTTTCGGCAAAGGCAAGATATTGTTCCACAAGTAAGCCAAGTAATTTAATTTCATCCTGGTTGAGATAGTTCTTCGCAACACTGACATCGCTTTTACGAATAGCAATATCAGCTTTTTTATCATAAGATTGCATCCCCAAAAGAGGCAGAGAAGCATCTGCCCGACGGTAAACCAGCTCAGCGGCAGTCTGTTGGCTTATAGCCCAGAGCAGCTTGTTCTGAATAATTTTGAAAAACTCGATGGTTTTCTCATCACTGGAGTCATAATCAATGCTGGTAGTGTATATATCCTTAATTTTCTGGTAAAAAAATCTCTCGGACAGGCGAATTTCACGAATTCTGGCCTGTAATTCATTAAAATAGTTCATCGACTGGCCGGTTTTAAAACGCTCATCATTCAGGGCAAAGCCTTTGACAATGTACTCTTTTAATCGCTGAGTGGCCCAGATACGAAATTGCGTGCCTTGCAGGGATTTCACCCGATAACCGACTGAAATAATTACATCGAGATTGTAGTATTGAACGTCTTTTGACTGAGTTTTTCCTTCTATGGCACCATGTCGAGTGGTTGTCCGGAATTTCCGGACAACCATGCTTTCATCCAGCTCGCCTTCATTAAAGATATTTCGAATATGCTCCGAAATGGTTTTCTTGCTCTTACCAAAAAGTTCCGCCATATGTGCCTGCGTCAGCCAGACGGTTTCGTTTTCCAGATGGACATCAATTTTTATCTGCCCTTCGGGGGTTTGGTAGAT
>PIVU01000467.1 GCA_003354025.1 Nitrospirota bacterium | reverse complement strand
GTCGGGTGATGTTTCGGTATTTTTTCATACTAGTAGACGCTATGATACAACAGTTACGTGCCACACAGGAATTTTCGTTAAAGATTATTTAGCTAATTTTAAGGCCATTTCTCTGGATGAATGAAAAAAATCAAAAATCTTTTTATTGCTAACTCATTGAGCGGTGGCTCATTCGCCCTTCTTTTTATTATTCTTCTATGCCAACATGTCATGAAAGTAATCATGTAACGGAGATCAATCTTCATGGACGAGGATTAATGGGGACTATTCAAGAATCTCTTGGATTCCTCTGAGTGGAATTTGATAAGGGGGGTTGTGCGCTCTGCCTCAAAGAAGGTATCAATAATAACGGGGTCGATGGAGACTTCAACTGTCACAATATTGCGTGCCCTGTTTGAACATATAGTTCTATTTGGTCGCCACGATTCAAATAATAAGCGCTACAAGTGCGGGAAGACTGGTATAGGGAGTGCAATATTTGGGGTCTTTATAGCGCTGCTCATGTTATCGATGGCCATCGTGGTTTTGTTATAATTCTCAATAGGAGAAAGAAAAAATGGTTAAGCCTCAGTTCCCAGGAAGATGAATTACAGAGGTTAGGCATAGGAAGATTGTTTGCCGAAGACAATGATGAAGGGCCGACATCAGACAACAATATATTGGTAGAGGAAAATCAAGCAACTATAGTAATGGGAGAATCTAGCACTCCTTCTTTCGCCCTTTCGCCAAATATGGAAGATCACGAATCTAATTCAAAAGCATCTAATCATCAAGAAACCCTCACCGCAACAGCAAAAAGGAAGCGCGAGATCGATTTCAGGCAGGTTGAGAGGCAGTGCGAGTAGTGGGGATTCAAGTAAAACTGAAATGCGGCTAGATGTGCCGAAGATCTCTTGATTTGTATGGCGTGAACATTTTATTACAAAGGTGCATATTCAAGTTAATGTGTCATAACTATTATAAAACATTATATATTTTATTTAATCAAATGAAGAATCAATGGTGGTTTGAGGATTAAGCATCACCACTCTAATAAACCACAATGTGTGGTGAAAGGAATTGGGTATTCGAATAGAAGAAACCCTGCAGATTTTGGATTAGGATAATAAAAGCAATAAACGTGATAATGATGGCACCAGCCAACTCTCCCAATCTATCGCCAAGACCCGTTTACATACCTATGGTGTATTACGAGCAGTTTCCAAGTCTTGGCGATAGATTAGAGCACCTGTGTATGGAGTAGTTAGAACACAGATCTGGTATCTTTGGGAGTGATCCCAATCTATCGCCGAGACCAGTTTACATGCGTATGGCGTATTACAAGTAGTTTCCAAGTCTCGGCGATAGATTGGAGCACCTGTGTATGGAGCACTTAGAGGTGCACGGTG
>PIVU01000466.1 GCA_003354025.1 Nitrospirota bacterium | reverse complement strand
TGCTTCAATATTTCATTACAGAGAGTATTCGATTCGTGAAACTAAAGAGTATCTGCAGTCAAAGGGAGTGCCGGTCAGGCTTTAGAAGCTGTCTTCACTTCTGTCTGCTTTTCAATTCTGAAACTAGCTAATAATTTATCATCGGCAGGTTGTACAGTAATATAATATTCTTTGCCGCCCCTTGAGACATTTACTTTTACTTCAGGCAACTTTCTGGCGCCTGAGTACCTGGCGCATATAGCGGCGGCTGCAGTTATGGCGCCGTCAGTTACATTTCCCAATAAAACAGTTACAGGACTTCCAACACCTTCAACATACAGTCTGTAATCATCATTGCCGGCAAGAGAAATAATGGTATCGTTGTCCTGCTTGTCTCTACCCACAAATATCTTGCAATCCGCAGAATACCTGAATTGCCGTCCTGCCCGGAGAAAGTTAATATCCTTGTATTCAGGGTCATTGTTGTGTTCTAAAAGGTCGCTTAATATATATGAGTAGTTAGGGTCAGTAAGAAGGCAGCCGCCTGCAGGCGCCGGATATTCGGTCAGGCCGAATTCTTTGGCAAGAGCGATTTGAGGCTTTCGTGACCTTCCGTTAAAGTCCAAAAGCATATCTCTGTTGATTAAACCCTTTTCTTCGGCAATGGTTGCCGGTAAGAGTTTTCCGCACAGCGGTCTTACCACAAGGCCTTTTACATCAGCCGCCTTGTCAATGACGGGGAAACTGTCTTTTCTCTGGCTCATGGGTCTTTGCCCGAGAACCTCTCCGGTAATGAGGAAATCAGCTCCGGACATTTCCATAAATATTTTTGCCTCCCTGAGCATCAGTACTCTGCAGTCTACGCAGGGATTCATATTTTTGCCGTGACCAAAGACGGGATTCTTAACTATATCAAGAAATTTATCGGATAAATGAGCAAGTTTAACTTTGAAATTAAATTTTACCGACGCTGCGAAAGGGTCTTTGGAGCAGGAAGATCTATCGCTTATATCACATCCGAAATGATTCATGAAAGTAATTGCAGTTACATCTACCCCATGTTTCATCATCACCAATATAGCTAGTGTACTGTCTAAGCCTCCGGAATATAATGCAACTGCTTTTGCCAAAATCCTAGCTCCTTTAAAAAAGGGCAATTCGTGAATTGCCCCTACGATTATGATCGATTTATATCTTGAATGAATTTTACTACTATTTTCATTAAACTATCAATTTCCCCTTGAACAAAAACGGTAACTATAGTATTCTATCTCATGCATAAGGCGGTAGCGATAATTCCAGCACGGTTTGACGCTACACGCTTCCCCGGAAAACCCCTTGCTCTACTAAGAGGGAAACCAATCATTCAACATGTTTACGAACATGCTACCAATGCGAGCATGATAGATT
>PIVU01000465.1 GCA_003354025.1 Nitrospirota bacterium | reverse complement strand
AAAATATTCCTTGATGGCGGTGACCCGGAAGAAACTAAGCAAACATTAGAGCTGCTCGGATTTCTTGACGGTCAAACGACAAATCCTACCCTTATTGCAAAGAACCCTGAAGCTCGCGAGCGTCTTGAACGTGGAGAGAAGTTCAGCAATGATGAGATATACGGTTTTTACAAGGGTATTGTGCAGGAAGTATCATCTTTGATTCCAGAAGGGTCTGTATCTATAGAAGTATATGCGGACCTTGAAACAAAGGGTGAAGCAATGTTTGAGCAGGGGAAAGAGATGTTTTCGTGGATCCCCAATGCTCACATTAAGTATCCATCTACTTCAGAAGGTTTTAAAGCGGCTGAACAGACTATAAGAGAGGGGATGAGGGTTAACATGACTCTCTGTTTTCAGCAGGAGCAGGCCGCTGCTGTTTATGCTTCTACGCGGGGAGCAAAAAAAGGAGATGTTTTCGTCTCACCTTTTATAGGGCGGCTTGATGACCTCGGTCAGAACGGGATGGACCTGATTGCTAATATTATTAAAATGTTTGGAAATAGTGACGGACATGCAGAAGTGCTTACTGCCAGCGTAAGAAGTTATGATCATATGCAATACGCTCTCAAGCTGGGTACCGATATTATTACTGCGCCCTATAAAGCTATAAAAGAGTGGGTTGATAAAGGGATGCCTGTACCTGGAGATGAATATACGTATAATTCGGGAGAGTTAAAGGAAATTGAATATAATGATATTGATTTAACAAAGCAATGGCAGGATTTCAATATTAATCATGAGTTAACAGTAAAAGGTATAAAGCAGTTTGCTACAGACTGGAATAATCTTATCGCTTAACGATTAGGTTTAAATTGTTGTAGGTAAGTTTATGAAATGTAAGAGATTAGCCGGGCAACTGCTCAGCAGGAAGAAATGCCTCAACCACCACCGCCGCCGCCAAAACGGGGAGGGGGAGGAGAAGAATCTGTCTTGTCTCCTGAGTTGCAGCTGAAGGATGAAATTACTTTTTTGACCTGTCCTGAAGAACATTTTGGGCAGAAGGTATCATTCACGGTCGGATAAAAACTTTGCAATAATGCAAACTTTTTATCACAATCCAGACAAATGTATTCATAAATCGGCATATTGACCTCCTGCACTTATAATAATACAATATTTTACCCCTGCACCGGCGGTATGTCAATCAGTAAAGGAAGTTGATGTTATATCACCACTTCTTGACAAATTTCCATCTTTTTTATAAAGTGTTTTAATATTTCTTGCAGTAATCCTTTATAATAAACGAAAAACAGGGGAGACTATAATGGAAAGAAGACGTGCGAAACGATTAACGGTCAATCTTAAAGCTGAACGCCTTTCATGTTCAAAAAGCTGCTCGGTATTTATTGAG
>PIVU01000032.1 GCA_003354025.1 Nitrospirota bacterium | reverse complement strand
ATCGAAAAATCATCTCCACTCTTATGCTCAGTAATAAACGCGGCTGAATTTACACTGGAAGAGGGCTGTTTTGAGGGTACTGCGGAGACTTTTGACTTGCCACAGTTTATAAAAGTTGATTTTCAGAAAAGCACTATCACTGAAGTCGGAGAAAATACGAAAAATAGGAAATCGAGGATAATTAATTTTAAACATTTAGATGACAAATTTATTATGCAGGGTATAGAGAACAGTCGCAGCTGGGGAATTATTATTCATGAAAAAACCGGAAAGATGTCTGCTACGGCATCTGATGAGCAGGTGGGTTTTGTTGTGTTCGGTGTATGTACCGACTATAGAAGTTCTTTCGAAGAGAATATTGAGAGGCATGAAAATTAATATCCCAAAAAAAGGAGATTGATTCATGGTTAGAGTGGTCAGACATATTATTTTGATTACTTTTATTATTATCACCATTACTTCCTGTGCTACGACTAATTTAACCTCGGTATGGAAAGATGATAGTTTTACGGGGAAGGCAGACAAAATATTTATTATAGGAGCCTCTCAAAAACCCGGGGTCAGAAGGATATTCGAGCGAGAGTTTGTAAACCAGCTTAAGTCTCGAGGTATTAATGCTGTTGCAAGTGATAAATATATTCCTGGTGACAAAATGCTGGATAAAGATGTGATTGTTTCAAAAATCAGGGAACTGGATGTAAATATAGTCCTGGTTACACGTCTACTTGAAAAAAAGAACATAGCTAGGCAGATACCGGGGTACTATTCAACATGGGACCGTTACTATCAAGAAAGTTTCACTTCCTCCTGTCCGCGAGGATTTCATTGTGAAGACATTGCAGCATTGGAGACTAACTTGTATGATGTAAAATCGGAAAAACTCATCTGGTCGGCAATTACTGAAACAAATGTCGAATCCGGAACATATGATGTAATAAAAGATTTCATTGAATCCATAATAAAAGGACTCACAAAAGACAATATCCTTCATAAAAGTTGAGAAAAATGACAATGTGAAGACATAGTGTTCATTAAAAGAGTCAATATATGTATATACTGAATTCAAAGAAGCTTGCCTTCCTCGTATCAATTCTAATATGTTTTTCAGTTGATGTATCTCCAAAAAGAATACAGACCAGGCTTATTAAGGCATTTGGAGGGTTTACTGCTCCGCTAATGTGATTTGTAGTGTATAGGGAATTAAAGGTAGTGTAATTATTGAATGAATTTCATAACTCCAAAAGAATTATACAGGAGGCTTTAAAATGAAAAGATTAATCCCGCTTTATATTTTATGTGCATTATTATTTTCCATGAGTTGTTCGTCAACTAACTCAATCGGCTGGGAAAAAGTCAGTGTGGATTATGTGTATGATCCTGAAGTTGATTTTGCAGAACTGGAGTTTTATGACTGGTTCCCGATTCCAAGCAAAAGCATTAGATATCCTTTGATTATGGAGCAAATCAAATTTGAAATGAACAGGCAATTAAGAGTTAACAATTTCAAAATTGTGTCAGCTGAACCGGATTTCTTTATTGCGCTTCATGGTGGCATACAGAATATTTTGCCTTACGAAGATTGGCAATATTTACATAAGAATTATGAACAATACGCGTTAAAACGCAGATTAGATATGACGCAATATACGGACGATACACTTATGGTAGATTTTATTTCTGCTAAGAACGGAGCACTAATTTACAGGGCTACGGCAGTTGCATTTACTGCTTTTGAGACGTCTCCTGAAAAAAGAAGACAACGGATTATTGAAGCGGTAACGAAAGTGATTGACAGTTTCTTGCAAATACCATACATAGTTTCATTAAATGGGGAACAGAATTAAAGTGAAGAGAGGGGATAATGTTGTGCGGAAAAATGCAGCTCTGTTAGGGATTATATCGATTATGCTCTTATATCTAGTCTTGTCAATTCCCGGGCTGAATACCCCTGAGGTAGTCGGAGCTGGCAATACATCATTTGTGTGGGACCAGAACCAAATGTGGGAGTCACTCGAAGCAGGTTTCAGGAAAGCCCGAACTGCCGGATGTACCTCAGTGAATTCTAAGATAAGGAAAGGACTTCATGAGGGAAGGAAACATCTTACGATGTTAGCCGGAAGGGAGCTAGACCCATCCGATCCTCTTTTTAACAGTATAGAAGCAAATCTCTTCGGCCTGGGCCCCCTTGTTGCAGCGTGTCCTGAAAATTTAGAAGAATACAGCAGTCTGGTTACTTCATTGAGAGATGGGGTGAAGCGGCTGTCAAGGACCTGGGATGTTCGCGACAGGATGGTGCGCGACCGTCTGTACCGTCTGCTTTATGGAGGACGAGCCGCACTTGAGGAAGTTATGCTGCAGGCTGCGGATAGTTCATCTCCTGATATCCTGCATGGGAATAAAGAGCCTTCACAGACGCCGTCTTTTCAGCAGAATGAGGTTGTGCTTCACAGTGGTGATATCCTTGTGTCGAGGGGCGGGGCGCCCACATCTGCTCTGATTGCACGGGGCAATGATTATCCGGGGAACTTTTCCCATATAGCGTTTCTATACGTAGATGAGGAAACAGGTATTCCGAGTATTATTGAAGCACACATCGAGCAGGGTGTGGTCATTTCATCACTGGAGGAATATTTAAAGGATGTGAAGCTCCGAATTATGGTGCTGCGTATAAGGTCTGATCATCCGCTTTTGATTAAAGATCCCCTTATTCCACATCTGGCCGCAAAAATGGCCTATGATGAGGCAGGGAAGCAGCATATCCCCTATGACTTTGAAATGGATTATAATGAGCCCTCTAAAAGATTCTGCTCCGAGGTTGCATCCCATGCGTATGCCTCCTTCGGAATAACCCTTTGGAATATTATTACAACAATGTCATCGCCCGGCGTAGTTGACTGGCTGGGAGATTTCGGCGTACGTAATTTTACAACTCAGGCCCCTGCTGATCTGGAGTATGATCCTCAGCTTGTTGTGGTTGCTGAGTGGCGGGATATGGCGGCGCTCTGGGATGATCACGTGGATAATGCGATCATCGAGGTCATGCTGGATGGTGCTGATAAGGGTGACCCTATCTCCTATGACTGGTATCTCCTTGCACCTGCGCGACTTCTTAAAGCATATAGTGCAGTGATGAACCTCCTTGGCAGGGAGGGGCCTGTACCTGAGGGAATGAGTGCTGTGACTGCTGTGAAAAGCCAGTGGCTCGATAAAAAGCATAAGCAGACAAAAAAGAGGGTGTTGGCAGCAGCTCAGTCATTTGAGAATAAAAATGGATACCGCCCGCCCTACTGGGCGCTGGTAAATATAGCTCAGGATGTGTATGAATCCTATCGTTAACAAAAGCGGCTATGATCGCGCTGATGGCCTTAAAATATGAATAGGGGAATGCCATGATTACCAACGAGACTTTCGTTAGATGTGATGATGTACAAAATAATATTTCTTTAAAGATGGTCATCGTCTTCTTATTTGTCTTTTTTGCCTTTGCCGGATGGACATCTCCGTGCAGTGCAGAATCTTCAGCAGCGGAAAATCCGGACCGGCCTAAAATCGGCCTTGTACTCGGTGGCGGAGGAGCGAAAGGTAATGCACATATCGGGGTGTTGAGAGTGTTGGAAGAACTGAAGATTCCGATCGACTACATAGCGGGCACGAGTATGGGCTCTATCGTGGGCTCCCTTTATGCTTCAGGGCTTTCAGCCGATGAAATTGAAACTCTTATAACCTCAATCGACTGGGCGGATGTCTTTGCCGGGAAACCTGAACGTAAGGATATTGACTTCCGCAGGAAGCGTGAAGACTTTGAGATTCTCTCCGGCCTTACGCTTGGGGTAAAAGATGGTGGAATACGCCTTCCCAAGGGTCTTGTCAAGGACCAGAAGGTGAATGTTCTCTTTGAGGTACTTATGCTTCATACAGCAGGTATCGATGATTTTGACAAGCTTCCCATACCCTTTCGCGCAGTGGCGACTGATCTTGAAACAGGTGAGATCGTTGTTCTTAAAGAAGGGCGTCTTGCTGATGCGGCACGTGCGAGTATGTCTGTGCCGGGTGCTTTTCCCCCGATTGAACTGAACGGCCGTATTCTTATAGACGGCGGCATAGTCCGTAACGTCCCTGTAGACATTGTACGCCATATGGGTGCAGATATCGTTATCTGTGTTGATGTGGGGAAACCTTTAAAAACTCGGAAGGATCTTGAAAACCCTCTTGCGATCATGAACCAGATGATTGACATCATGATGAAAAAGAATGTCAATAAACAGGTTGACACTCTAGGTTCGAACGATATATATATCCACCCCAAACTCGGTGAACTCGGCTCCGGCGACTTTGATAAGGCCATAGAGATTGCTATGATCGGGGAAAAAGCCGCCCGTGAAAAGCTTGATGCCCTCTCGAAATATTCAGTTTCGGATGGCGAATATGCTGCATTTGCGAAAAACTATCACCGGGAGCAGGTAAAAGAGGTGAAGATCGCTTCAGTGAAAATTGAGATGGAAGGGGAAAGCGGCATTTCTCCCGAAGTGGTAGAGAGCAGACTTGAGGTCAAAGAAGGCGACACTGTCGATTTAGAGGATTTGGAGAATAACGCGGCATGGGTGTATGGCATGGGAGATTTCGAACGTGTTGATCTTAATATGAAAAGATCGAGAGACGGCTATGATCTGAACGTGAAGGCAAAGGAAAAGGAATGGGGGCCGAATTATCTTCGTTTCGGTATGGCGCTGGAGAGCGACTTTGAGGGGACGAGCAGCTACAATATCCTTGTTGATTATACAAGGATATGGATAAACTCTCTCGGAGCAGAGTGGAAAACCCAGGTCGATATTGGTTCTCCCAGCGGCATTTACTCGGAATTCTATCAGCCGCTAACAGTGAAAAGGCTCTTTTTTGTAGCCCCGCACATTGAATGGAAACAGAGACCCGTAGCTCTCTATAATGATAACGACAGAATTGCCGAGTACCGTGTCTCTGGATATGAACTTGGTCTGGACATTGGTATCCAGCCGTGGATGTATGGTGAGGCAAGGCTTGGACTTGTATTTGGCAGGGACGAGGCTTCATTGAAGACAGGAGACTTTCAACTGCCCGGTGACAAGTTTGACAAAAGAGGTATTGTCTTCCAGGCAGCAGTTGACCAGCTTGACAATGTGAATTTCCCCAATGAAGGATATTTCGCAACAATTAAATATTTTTCCTCTATGGAGGACCTGGGCGCAGATGCAAGTTACAATAAAGTCGAAGGGTCAGTCCTGGGTGCGTTTACCTTTAAAAAGCAGACCGTTCTTGCGAGCGTAAAGGCCGGTTCTAATTTCGATGGAGAACTACCCTTCTATGATGAACTCCAACTCGGCGGGTTTCTCGATCTTTCAGGCCTACAGCAAAATCAGCTTCGGGGACAGTATATGGCTGTCGGCAGGGTCGTTAGCTACCACAAAGTCGGCACATCCTTTATAGGTGACTTCTATCTGGGTGGATCACTGGAGTCTGGAAATGTGTGGCAGGAGGAGTTCGATTTTGATGATCTTCAGATAGCCGGGAGTATCTTTTTAGGGTACGATACGATTTTGGGGCCTCTCTATCTCGCTTTAGGATATATAGATCAGGGAGAAAGTGCAGGCTATTTCTATCTCGGAAGGACGTTTTAATGTATAGCGTGGTTACCCTGACAATAAAGGGCGACCCAACGGGTAGCCCCTACGGTTTTAAAATATATACACCGAATTTTTTAAGGCATTCTGTAAGCGCAGACAGAGGCAGCCCGACTACATTGAAATAATCTCCATCAATTTTTTTTATAAAAATTCCTCCAAGGCCCTGGATAGCGTAAGCACCGGCCTTGTCAAGAGGCTCCCCTGAATTGACATATGAACTGATTTCATATTTTTCAAGTTTTTTGAAATATACTTTTGTTTCAACTGATCGAGAGAGGCTTTTTTTTGTCGCAGTATCAATTATTGAAAAGCCGGTGATGACGGAGTGCGATTTTCCGCTAAGCATTCCCAACATTTTTCTGGCGTCCTTTGCATTCAAGGGTTTGCCGAGAAGTCTGTCTTTGAGAACAATGAAAGTGTCGGCAGCAATAATAATCGAGTTTTGAAATTTATGTGCAACGGCTTCAGCTTTTTTAAGAGATAGAAAGCGGGCAATTTTTCGCGGCGGTAACGAAAGCCCGAGGTCTTCTTCATAATCACTTACACAAACAGAAAAACTAAGTCCTGTTGTTTGAAGAATTTCTTTTCTACGCGGTGATGCCGAGGCAAGTATGATTCTTTTCATAACATGTGCAGAGTATGTAATCAGCTCTGAATCTTTACCCTTTATCTCCCAGTTTCTTACAAAGCTCTGCGACTCTGGCTCCCAGTTTAAACCCGTAGTCTTCAGCTGTCTGGTCCGGCTGTCCCACGCAGGCAACACCATAATGACCTGATGCGCTCATGGGGTCTCCTACTATTATCATTCCATAAATAAGCATGCACTGAAGAATGGAAAACATAGTAGTCTCTTTTCCACCCGTAGGATGTCCTCCTGTTGCAAAAGCCGCTCCGACTTTGTTTTCCATTTTCTTTCTGGTGCCGACAAATTCATCAAATACTTTTTTCAGCTCCCATGCCATAACTCCAAAATAGACAGGGGATCCGGCAATGACTCCATCAGCATTAAGGAAATCGTCCTTGGTTACCTCGAGAGTGTTTTTCATTATTGCGTTTACTCCAGAGGATTCAACACCTTTTGCAACAAATTCAGCAAGCTTTTTTGTGTTGCCTCCCTTTGAATAGTAAAGAACTAATACGTTCATGACAGTCCTCCTTTTGTGTAAAGATATGAAGATTATAGCAAAGAGGAAATAATTTTATTGCCGAAAGGTATGGAAAAAAGTATTTGTCAATTCAATTAAGAGGGAATCCGGATTTTTTAATGTATGTCTTGAGAGGATTGCTGCAGGAGTTTGCACATAACAGGTGCAATTATCAGTCCATGTGAAAACACTTTTAAAGCTCAAAAAGAATGAAAATTAGCCTGCGTACACTTCACCGATGATCTCACTGATGTCCTCTTCCTCCAGTGTGCTGCCAGAGATTTTCATGGCGTATGCAACAGCATCAAGTCGTTCCCTTATTGAGAGTGTTTTCCATAGGGAGGTGCCGCTAATTAATGTAACAGTGTCTTTTGCTGTCATGTCATTATGCTCCGTGGGTTAACCACTTCTTCCTCCTGCTATTCTTATCGGTATTTGTGAAATAAAACTTCAAGGAATCAGGTGGGAGATACTGACGGAGTTAAGAAATCCGCGGCAGGTTGTTATCTGTTATTGGAAAACCCTGTCTTCTTCACTGTTTTTTGCTGCATAGAGGGCAGTATCTGACTTTGCTATGAACTCTTCCGGCGTTAAGAAATCACTGGAATGTTCTGCTATTCCCACGCTTATGTTGTAGCTGATAGTTTGGTGCTTCTTTATAGGGACCATCTGGCTGCTGATTTGTGACCTGATGCGCTCTGCCACTTGTATGCCGACATCAATTCCAGTTTCTGTCAGGATGATAATAAACTCGTCTCCTCCGAATCTACCTGCTACATCGGAATCCCGTAATTCATGATTAATAATACTGGCAGTTTTCTGAAGTACTTTATCCCCGGCAATATGGCCGTATGTATCGTTTATGTTTTTAAAATTATCAATGTCGAGCATAATTAGGGAAAGTGGGTGATTATATCTACTGGCCCTGTGGATTTCTTCAAGAAGTCTTTTGTCAATATGCTGTCTGTTAAACAGACCGGTCAGCCCGTCGGTCTGAGACATAAGTTCCAGTTCCCTGATGAGCAGGAGTTTTTCTTCTTCAGCTTCTTTACGTATGGAAATATCTCTGTAAATTGCCAGAATAAGTTTATTTTCACCGGATGTAATAAATGATGCGCTTGCCTCAACAGGGAAAAGCTGCCCGCTTTTTTTTCTGTGCATTACTTCAGGTCTTATGTTGCCGCTTATAAAGGAGATGTTCCTGTCGGGAAATACTTTTGAGGTTTCTTCCGAAGGCATGAGGTCAGTGATAGATAAAGTGAGAAGCTCCTTGTTGGTATAATTATGCATATTGGCTGCAGCCCTGTTGGCGGACAGGATCTTACCCTCTTCAGGCCCTTCCGACTGAAATATGATTATTGCATCATTTGACTGCTCAAACAGTGACCGGTAACGTGTTTCACTATGAAGCAATGCCTGCTCTGTCTTAACACGGTCTGTAATATCCCGGCATGATTCAATGATATGGGCTATTTCCCCTGAATCATTAAACAGGGGTGCTGCAACAATATCGATGAATCTTTTGTTTCCACTGTCGTCAACATGCATCCTGGTAATTGCAACTGGAGCTTTTGATTTAAGTACTTTTTTCATGGGGCACGGCTGTTCCTTGTCTTTACAGGACATACTGCCGAGATGGGACAGCTTGTGACATAATAGACCTTTTTGAGCAGGATCAACACCGCCTATGGCTTTTTGGAGTTGTTTGTTGGAAAGAACTACTTTGAACCCGGTATCAATTACCAGTATAAGATCACCTATATTATCAATAACAGACTGCAGGTAATCCCTGGAAGTTTCAAGTATGTCCCTTTTACGAATACTTTCTTCCTGGTATACCTTAAGGGACATCTCCAGCTCATTCAGCCTATTGTTAAAGCGCCCGGAGTTGCTTATGTCATAATTATTATTTTGAATGTCCATGTTCCCTTTTATTAGAGAGAATTGTATCACTAATATATTGATTGTGCAAAAAAAATTATTAAAAATGAGTAGTTTTATTTAATGATTCCTGTTAATCTGTGCGAGTGACAAATAGGGATAATATCATGATTTAGCTCATACTATTCCCGGTATTAATTACGTATAATATGTCTTAGTTAATTTAAGTAAGACTAGATAGTAATATGAAGCATGACTTCAGTAAATTTAATCTTTACAACAGGTTATAAATATTAAGCAGGAAATAAGGAGGTGTTTATGGGTGAATGTGGAAGCTGTGGAAGCGGTGCAGGTCCGTTTGCGGAAGGTAAGGAGCTTGTTGAATTTGTGTATAATGCTCACGGCGGAGGTATTAAGGACCAGGCCATACCCGGTGGACTGGAAACAAAATGCCAGGGCTGTGGAGAGTCTTTTACACTCAAGACATTTGTAGGAAAATGCCCGAAGTGTGAAGGCGTGCATGCAGTATCACCGCCACGGTGCGAGGATCCTGCAAATATTCAGTTTGCCGGAGTCGATTATAAGCTCCCTGAGGACAGGTAAGAACTAATACTTTAAGTATGTAAATGAAGAGCAGCTGCAGTAGTCTTGGCAGCTGCTCTTTAGTTGATAAAGTTGAAAGCCTCTTTTTTCCCCTTGAACCCTAGAATCCCTGGCCCCTTGAACCCTGTCTTTTTAAATATGTCTCTATTTCATGCTCAAAATTATCACTCAACATACCGGATCCGATACAGCCTTTGATTTCATCAAGACTCCACGGACGAACTTCATCGATTTCTTCCTGCTGAAAAATAATTTCACCGTCATAGACGCATGAATATGTATATACTAGTTCAGTTTCGTGCGGGTTTGAATGTATATACGTATAAAGAAACTTAAGATCGCCATTGGATATGCCCAGTTCCTCCTCCATTTCTCGCTGGACTGCCAGTTCCAGAGATTCTCCGGCGCTCACATGTCCTCCCACTGACGTATCCCATTTGCCGGGTGCGACGCTCTTGTCCATGGAACGCTTCTGCAATAGAAGTTCGCCGGTGCTGTTAAATACCAGAACGTGCACAACTTTATGCATTAATGAGGGGTTCCCGTGGACCTCGGACCGGGGCAGGGACTGCAGTACTTCACCTTTTTCATTGACTACTTCCAGATATTCTTCTTGCATATACTCTCCTTATAAGTAGAATATTATAAACAAGTAAGGAGAGTCTTTCCATAATGAATAAAATAGCTCTTACAGTTGCAGGCTCAGATCCGTCTGGAGGGGCAGGGCTTCAGGTAGATTTGAAGACGTTTAAGTCACTCGGAGTTTACGGATTAAGTGTACCCTCGGTTTTGACCGCGCAGAACAGTGAGGGCGTTCACAGTATTCACGAACTTCCTCAGGATTTTTTCAGAAGTCAAATGGATGTTCTTTTGCAGGACATTAAACCGGATGCACTAAAAACAGGGATGATTTACAGTATGGAGTTTATTAAGGTCATTGCTGAGAAAATTAAAGAGTACTCATTAAATAATCTTGTCATTGATCCGGTGACGGTCTCTTCTACAGGGGTTATGCTTATTGAAGATGGATTCATTGATGAACTGAAGCTGCATCTGTTTCCATTAGCGAAAGTTATCACTCCCAATACTAATGAAGCATCAGTTTTAACCGGCATTGAAATTAGTAATGCGCAGCACATAAAGGATGCTGCGGTTAAGCTGAGAGGATTTGGCCCTGATGCTGTAATCATTACCGGAGGCCATTTGAAGGGAAATGCCGAGGACCTTCTGTTTGACGGAGATGATTTTATGACTTTGGAAAATGACAGGCTTGAGGGTGAGTTCCATGGAACTGGATGTGTTTTTTCATCAGCAATAACAGCATGTCTTGCCAAAGGTTACGATGTGAAGGAATCGTTTATAAAGGCCAAAGAAGTTGTCTGGAATGCCATGAAGTCCGGCATTTCTGTAGGCAACGGGATGAAGGTTTTAAATGTATGACGGGACAACCTCTCGCCTGCATGGTTAATATATTTACGTGGCAACTCTAATATCAGTCTTAACATTCCCCCGAGGGTTAAAATCTCCGACAATTTCAAGCTGCCTCGGTTTAAGCAGCTTCTTGATGTCATCGAATACCAGATTGGTGACAGACTCATGGGAGATGTTCTGGTCCCGGAAGTTGTTTAAATAGAGTTTAAGGGATTTTAACTCGACTATGTATTTGTCGGGAACATAATTGATCCTGATTGTTGCAAAGTCGGGATAACCGGACTGGGGGCATAAACAGGTGAATTCAGAGAAGTCAATATTAATTGTGTAGTCCCTGTCAGTATAAGGATTTGGCCACCGTTTGAGTTTTGCTTTTGATATTGCTTTATCGCCGTATTTCATATTTTATATGTCCAAAGATTTCGCAGCTTTAACCGATCATGAGAAAAATTATAAATGATTTTGTCAAAAAAAAGAAATCTATGTGATTTGCTGGATTTACGGATCAAGAAGTTTCTTCAGTTTTTTCCATGAAGAGCGTCTGGGTTGGATACGCAAATTCTATTGAACGTTTTTCAAATTCCTCTTTAATCGCAAAGTTGATTTCCTGCTGGATGTCCATATATTTATTATAGTCGCCGCTCTGGACATTATGGACAGCCTCAAAGACCAGGCTGAAGTCACCGAACGATGAAAAATGGACCCTGTCAAAGATCGTATCATCCATGTTGTCTATGATATTCTTAATGATTACAGGTATTTCCTTTATGTGCTCAAGGCTCGTCTGATATATAACACCGATTTTAAATACAACGCGGCGTTTTTCCATCCTTTTGTAATTCCGTATCCGTGAATTGGTGAGGTCGGTATTAGAAAATACGAGTTGCTCTCCCCCCAGACTGCGTACCCTTGTGGTCTTTATGCCGATATGCTCTATTGAGCCCATATAATCATCTATAATGATAAAATCACCGACTTCAAAAGGACGGTCAAAGAATATGACAAAATAGCTGAAAAGGTCTCCCAGAATAGTCTGTGCTGCAAGGGCAACTGCTATACCTCCTATTCCGAGTCCGGCGACGACAGCAGAGATCTTAAAGCCGAGGTTGTCCAGAAGGAAGGTGATACCGATACCCCATACAATGACTTTTATGATAGTTATTATCCCTTTCAGACTCTGCTGCCTTGTATTATCGATGTTTCTTTTTCTCCAGTATGTCTCCAGTGAATAATTCAGCAAAGCTATCACAAATCGTAGTCCGAAATAAGCCAGTATGATAGCGACAGAAATATCAGTGAACTTTCTTAACGAAGGAAGTAGTTTCAGAGTTGTGAACGACATGTAAAAAGCGCCGAAATAGAGCAGTGGTATTAATTTGGTTTCGATTATCTTGATAAGGAAGTCATCAACAGAAGTTGCCGTTTTTTCAGACCATGCCTTGAGTCGGTGCAGTGATATACTTTTTATGATACGAATGAAAATCACACCTGCAGTTAAAAAAACCAGAAAGATCAGGTAATCCAGAACACGGTTTTGCAGGTATACGGTTTGCATAATATCGTTGATCATGTCCATAATTAATTGTAATTTTCTTAAGTTGTTGTAAAATTATATAAGATAGTGTGTTTATACTATCAAAGCCTATGTAAGCTGTCAATTGTTAAAATTGTGTTTGCTGGCTCCTGTTGTATAAACGAAAAATCTGTTTTTGCTTGAATATTTTATTGTTTCGATCCTCTTACTCTGAAGGTGGTGTGCATTGAAAATTGGAGCAACATGCTTAAGTGACGGAAAGTTTGAATTCGTGGTGTGGGCCCCATTACTTGAGAGTGTATCGCTCAAGATAGAATCGAATGGTAATCAGATTGTCCCCATGCAAAAAGACGTATCCGGGTACTGGAAGACAGTTGTTAGCAATGTAAAGCCCGGGACTCTATATTCATATCTCCTCAACTCTGAAAGAGACCGGCCGGATCCTGCCTCCTATTTTCAGCCTAACGGCGTTCATGAAGCGTCACAGGTTATTGATCACAACGTATTCAACTGGCAGGATTCGAACTGGAAGAGCATACCCCTGGCTGAAATGATAATGTACGAACTGCATGTCGGTACATTTACTCCTGAAGGTACATTTGATTCACTGATTCAGCGGCTTGATGATTTAAAGGATTTGGGGATTAATGCCATTGAAATAATGCCTGTTGCGCAGTTCCCGGGAGATAGAAACTGGGGCTATGATGGCGTGTATCTGTATGCGGTCCAGGATTCTTATGGCGGACCTGATGGACTTAAGCGGCTTGTCGACGCATGCCATAAAAGAGGGATAGCTGTCATCCTTGATGTTGTTTATAATCATCTCGGACCTGAAGGCAACTATCTCTGGGATTTTGGACCGTATTTTACGGACATGTACAAAACTCCCTGGGGTAATGCCGTAAATTATGACGGGCCGTACAGCTATGGAGTAAGAAACTATTTTATTGAAAATGCATTATTCTGGTTTGAACACTATCATATGGACGCCCTCCGTCTTGATGCAATTCATGGGATATACGATTTAAGTGCAAAGCACTTTCTTGCAGAACTTGCTGAAAGAGTAAAAAAGTTGTCTGGTCAGCGCGGAAGAGAGTTTCGCCTTATCGCTGAATCCGATCTTAATGACCCGACGGTAGCGATGAACGGGGACAGGGGAGGGTATGGCATAGATTGTCTCTGGTGTGACGACTTCCATCATTCTATTCATACACTTCTTGTCGATGAATCCTCCGGTTACTATGAAGACTTTAGCAGTGTAGAACATGTTGTGAAAACAATGAAAGAGGGTTTTGTGTATTCAGGACAGTATTCGAATTTCAGAAAGAAGAACCATGGCAGCTCATCTAAGGCACTGCTGGCGGAAAAGTTTGTAGTTTTTTCACAGAATCACGATCAGGCGGGCAACCGAATGCTGGGAGAAAGACTGTCAGCACTTGTTTCATTTGAAGCTCAGAAACTTGCAGCAGGCGCAGTCTTGCTCTCGCCTTATATACCGCTTTTATTCATGGGAGAGGAGTATGGTGAAACATCGCCGTTTCTCTACTTCATAAGCCATACTGACAAGCATTTGATAGAAGGCATACGCAATGGGCGCAGGAAGGACTTTGAATTATTTAACTGGAAAGGCGAACCTCCTGCTCCGGACAGTTTAGAGACATATGAGAAGTCCAGGATTGACTGGAGCAAAAGAAAGAAAGGGCAGCATTCCTGTATGTTAAGTTTATATAGGGAGTTAATCCGGCTGAGAAAAGAGCTGCCTGCGCTTGCGGTCCTGGACAAGGATTGTCTTGACGCATGGGGCAATAATGAAAAAAAGGTTGTAATTGTACGCCGCTGGAAGGATAATAACAGTATCCTGGCTCTTTATAATTTTAATGGAAAAGAAGTGGGGCTCGATTCTTTAAGGTTAGAGCATCCGATGAAGAAGATGCTGGATTCATCTGATGAAAAATGGAGCGGACCCGGCTCTTTACTTCCTGATGTAATTGAGAAGGACTGCAGGGTCATAATAAAACCGTGGAGTTTTGCGTTATATGTTGCGGGTCAATAAAGTTTTTGGATGACTGTAGGGGCGGGTTCCCCCCGCCCATGATTGGTTTTGTAAGGGCATAGAAATGAAAATACCTCTGTCAACATACAGGCTGCAGTTCAGTCCCGGCTTTGGATTTAATCAGGCACGGGAGATACTGCCTTACCTTTACGACCTCGGGATAACTGATATTTATGCAGCTCCAATATTTAAGGCCAGGAAGGGTAGTTCGCACGGTTATGACGTAGTTGACCTTAATCAGCTAAACCCCGACCTTGGAACGGATAAAGAATATGAAGAACTGATTGATGCTGTCAAGAGCAGCGGCATGGGTTGGGTCCAGGATATAGTTCCTAACCATATGGCTTTTGACGGAGAGAACCAGATGCTCATGGATGTTCTGGAGAACGGACGCAATTCGGAATATTTCGGGTTCTTTGATATTGACTGGGAGCACACATATGAGAGTTTGTCCGAGAGGCTGCTGGCCCCATTTCTCGGGAAGCATTATGGGGAAGCCCTTGATGCAAGAGAGATTGTCCTGCAGTACGGGAACAATGGTTTTTATGTCAGCTACTATGCCTTAAACCTTCCGCTTAAGATAGAGTCTTATGTCCGTCTTATAACATACCATCTGCAATCGTTGAGGAAGACCCTCGGAGATGACCACCCTGACCTGATCAAATATCTCGGCATCCTCTATTCCCTGAAAAATCTGCCGGAGTCACAGGAGGAGCGTCTTGACAGGTACAGTCAGATACAGTTTATCAAACGGATGCTCTGGGAACTATATAACGGGAATAGTGATATTAAGAAGTTTATTGACAGGAATATCGGAATTTTTAATGGTGTAGAGGAGTCTTCCGAGGGGCTTAGTCTGCTGGACAGTCTTCTTTCCGAACAGCTGTTCAGACTTTCATTCTGGAAGGTGGCTACCGAAGAGCTTAACTACCGGAGGTTTTTTAATATCAATGGTCTTATTTCACTGAGGGTGGAAGAAGAGCGTGTATTTAACCTTACACATTCATTTATCAACCAGCAGGTCAAACTCAAGAGATTCACCGGACTGCGCATTGACCATATTGACGGGCTTTATGATCCAACTGATTACCTGAAAAGACTGAGGGAAAAGAACTCTGATATTTATATTGTCGTAGAGAAGATAATGGAATTTGATGAGAAACTCCCTTCTCTATGGGCAGTGCAGGGAACAACCGGGTATGATTCCCTGAATTATTTAAACGGATTATTCTGCGATGAAAATAATGGGAGTCGCTTTAATAAACTGTACTACAGCTTCACCGGTTTTAAAACGTCTTACGATACGCTGCTTTATGAAAAGAAGAACCTTGTCATTCAAAAAGATATGGCAGGTGACGTTGATAATCTTGCCCATCTTTTTAAGCGTATTTCCAGCAAGGACCGATACGGGAATGATATTACCCTTGATGGAATCAGGAGGGCCATTATAGAAATCCTCGCATTGTTCCCTGTATACAGGACATATATAAGGCCGGATTATTATAGTGAGGCGGACAGACGGTATATAACGGAGACTATAAAGAAGGCGAGGGAAATGAACCCGGCGTTGCTGCATGAATTGAACTTTATGGAGCGGTTTTTTCTTCTTGAATTCGAAGAATATCATACGGTGGAGGACAAGGACGAGTGGCTTCAGTTTGTAATGAGGTTTCAGCAGCTCTCGGGACCTCTCATGGCAAAAGGCTTTGAAGATACTACGCTGTATATTTACAACAGGCTTCTGTCATTAAATGATGTAGGCGGCAGTCCTGACAGGTTTGGAGTGACAGTATCGGAGTTTCATGACTTTAACTCTAAAAGGTCCCGCATACAGCCCCATTCAATGAATGCAACATCTACTCATGATACAAAAAGAGGTGAGGATGTGAGGGCGAGAATGAATGTCCTTTCTGAGATACCTGACCTGTGGGAAATGAGCGTGCGAAAGTGGAGCAAGCTGAACCGGAGAAAGAAAAAGAGTATGAAGGGGGTAACTGTTCCGACAAAGAATGATGAGTACTTTTTGTACCAGACTCTTGTAGGGGCGCTGCCTTTTTATGAGGAAGAGTTTGATAGTTTTAAAGTCCGTCTTAAGGAGTATGTGATTAAGGCCGTCAGGGAAGCCAAGGTGCACACCGCATGGTTAAAGCCGGATACTGACTATGAAGAAAATTTCATTGGGTTTATTGACAAGATTCTTCAGCCGTCAGAGGCAAACTCCTTTTGGTCTGAATTCATGGCTTTTCAACAAAAGGTAGCGTTTCACGGGATTTTAAATTCTCTGTCGCAGACTCTTTTGAAAATTATGTCGCCCGGGTTCCCTGATTTTTATGTTGGTTCGGAATTCTGGGATTTGAACCTGGTTGATCCCGACAACCGGAGGATAGTTGATTTCAGTAAAAGAGCATGGCTTTTCCGGGAGATGAAGGAGCGCGAGTCAGAGGGGATTCCTGAACTTGTTAATGAACTTTTTTCTACCAAAGAAGATGGACGGATTAAAATGTTTCTTATCTATAAGGCCCTTGCATCCCGCATTCTCCACAGAAATATCCTGGAAAAAGGGAACTATGTTCCTCTTGAAACAGGAGGTAAGCATAAAGACAATATCATTGCTTTTGCATGGAAATATAAGCCGTCCTGGATAATTACTATAGCGTCTCGCTTTTCAACCCGGGTTGTAGATGACGGACAATATCCGCTGGGGCGGAAAATATGGGAGGATACTCATATAGTTTTACCCTATGATGCACCATTTTCATTCACCGATGAAATAGTCGGTACAGGGATTGAATGCAGTGAATTTATATATGCTGCCGATGTACTGAAGCATCTTCCCTGTACTGTGTTGGTTAATAAGATAAAGGAATAATCAGAGATGACTGCGATGTTTATTATTTTTTTCTTGAGAAAATAAAGGTCATTAATGTAACATTATATGAACATTATGAAAATTATATGTCGAACTCTTATATTCAGCCTCTTGTGTGTCATTTTACTTGGTGCACCGTGTTTTGCTGCAGAGCAATTACTGTCTAATCCTATCCAGCTTGTGGATTACATGTCAGAACAGCAGGAAGAGTTACTACTTGCTGTAAATAATGCGGGTGATATGGATGCAGTCGAAGAAGAGGAAGACCTGGATTATCTGGACGAGGAAGAGGCCTTGGATGAAATTGCAGACCCGCTTGAGCCGATCAACAGGGTCATGTTTCAGTTTAATGACAAGCTTTACTTCTGGGTATTGAAACCTGTTGCGACCGGTTATTCGAAGGTTGTACCCGAGCCAGCAAGGGTTTCTGTAAAGAATTTTTTTACTAATCTTGGTATGCCGATAAGATTTGTAAACAACCTCCTCCAACTCAAAATAAAATCTGCAGGCAATGAACTTCTCCGCTTTGGTCTTAATACCACGTTAGGTGTCCTGGGTCTTTTTGATGCAGCAAAATATAATAATGTAGGTATGCCGGAACAGGATGAAGATCTCGGGCAGACATTCGGAGCATATGGTGCAGGCCCTGGTTTTTATATCACCTGGCCGATTCTTGGTCCGTCCAGCTTTCGTGATACTATAGGGGATATAGGAGACTCTTTTCTTGATCCCGTAAGCTATGTTAAACCTACGATTGATCGCATTGCTATCAAGGCTGGTGATCAGATTAACAGGACATCTCTCAGACTTGAAGACTATGAGAAAATCAAAGAAGATGCGATTGATCCATACTCTGCTATTCGGGACATCTACCACCAATATCGTGAAAGCAAGATAGATAGATAGCCTCGTCCGTACTTATTTTTCATTCCTCTAATTAATTCCCGACATGTTATTCCCCCTCCATATTTCATTAAGTACTTACCTGAACGTATATTGAAGCTAATTGTTAGATAACACTATGCAAAATATGATATTGAAAGGCCACATACTACCTTGGAGTTAAAATCTGCAGGATATGGATATACAGTAATCCTGAGCATAATTGTGATTGTTTTCTGCTTTATGCTGACAGGTCACGTATCGCCCCAGTAACAAAAATCAGGTCACCTTTGAGTATTCTAGAATAAACGCTGTAACCTTCTCTTAGTATTAACTTTTAAGTCTGTTCATATGTGTCTTGCTAGCCGTCCGTAATTTGAATACTTGCAAGGAAATCAGTGTATGAGCTGGATTCGGATAATACTTCCAGGCCCATGGCATTATAATAATTATCTTTTCTGGCTACTCTGCAGACTTTTGCGGGAATATGAAGTATGTCATCACGCATGCATATGATCAGTTCAATCTTGGTTTCAGAGGGAAAGCACGACCCGGTGCTTATATGCATTCCTCTTTCAGAAAGGTCTGTTAAAGTTCCGTAGTATAGGGAATGTATTGAGTCACCGCAAAAGAACCTTAAAGATATATCTGACTTTACTCGCTTACAAGCTCTTTTTTCCATGGTACTAAGCTCCTTTCCTGGTTATTGGTAAGATAAGAAATATCTGATTATTATTAAGTCGTTTGTTTCTTTGTATCGAAATATATAAAGATATCTGCAAGAATAATACCAATTTTAAAGTGTTGATAAATTGAGAGGTTACAGTTTAATAGTCATTTGCAAGGTGGGGGAATCCCTAAATGTATGAGTATATTCCCGCAATATTAAGTTTAATCTTGTAAGGAAATGTATTAAGATGGATCTGATGAGTGGGTAGAGTGTTTCAGCTTTTCTTTTGCCAATTCCAGAAGTCCGAAGATTCGTAAGTCGACATCATCTCCATTTTGGCTGAATTCCTGCAGTTTTTCGTAAGCATTGTTCAAAGGGACTTTTAGGGTTTCAATATCTTCGTTTTCATCAGGCTGGTGTTTCCTGCGAACATTATCCGGGGCTTTTTTAGTATTTGCAGCAAGCAGGACATTCCACTTCTCTGTATTTATCCCTGTTGATACGACTCCTTCGGTAAATAGGAAGACCTTATCGGATGTATGACCGGTCTCTTCAATGAGTTCTCTTATGCCGGCAGATATAATATCTTCGTCCTGATCAACAAGTCCGGCAGGAAATTCAATAACATAATTGTTAAGGGCTGGTCTGAACTGTCTGATCAGGATTACTTCATTCCTGTCTGTTATTGGGATAATTACTACAACACCATTGCAGTTAATTCTGCTTATTGCTTCCCATTTGCGGATTGTTCCGGTATGATCCTTATATGATATTAAAACAGCTTTTATAAATTGACCTTCCCAGAGAGTTTCCTGTTTTACGACTTTCACAATTTGCTCCTTGTATCTAAACAACGTAAGTCCGGTGTTAATTGAAGTTAGTTGATGGTCCTATTGACTGCTGTTGGATATTAAGCCAAATCAATAGAGACTAAAACAAAATCATTTTTATTCTTGAAGTGTATGACAGCTCTTCCATCCTTGTTTTCATATAACGCAATGTCGTCACTGAAATCCTTAACATGAGTAAGCTTCATTGTCTCTGTTTTAATTAACTGACCACCTTCACTTATTTGCACTTCAGCATTCATGTTTATGCCCTCCATTAAAGTGTTAAGTGCAGTTAAGCCGGAATGGCTAAACCTTTTACTTTGTATATTATCATATTACACATTGGTCCGGCAGGTAATGTTAACTCATGCAGAGGGACTGAAATATAACGGACCGGCTTGGTGCCATAATGACAAATTGTTGACATTTTTATCCGGTACGGTTCTTTCACTTGGTGGGGAGGGCTGTCTCCGAATCTTATTGCACAATAAACGGGATACCCTGTTGGTTGAGGCACAAGGGTACTTGTTCTAATAACAGGTTGAAAAGGAAGAATAATTTGAATTCTTGTTATTTCCTCTAATGATTGGGTACCATAAAAGTATGGCTGTTCTACCGATTAAGACATATCCCGACAGGGTGTTGAAAGAAAAAACCGCACCAGTAACCGAGTTCGACTCGGACCTTAAGAACCTTATCGATAATATGATTGAAACAATGTATGCTGCGCCGGGAGTAGGTCTTGCGGCTAACCAGGTAGGAATTTCCAAGCAGCTTGTTGTTATAGATGCCAGTGCAAGGGATGAGGACGGTTCTCTGATTGTATTGATAAATCCCGTGATATTGTGCTCCGAGGGTACGGAAGACTCTGAGGAAGGCTGCCTGAGTCTTCCTGAGTACACAACAGTAATTAAAAGGGCCCTGAAGGTAAAAGTTGAAGGCCTGGACAGAGATGGAGGGCCTGTTGTAATTGAATCTGATGGATTTCTTGCCAAGGTTCTTCAACACGAAATTGACCATCTGAACGGAATGCTTCTCATAGACCGTATAGGAAGAATAAAACGGGAATTTTTTAATAAACGATATGCCAGGGAGCATGCTGCAGGGAATAAGTAAACTCTTGGTCACCTCTTTATAGCTGTTAGATCCTAAGTGCAATAACTCTCGCATCACTTTAAAAGAAAATGACGAATAGCGAGTGACGAATGACGAATGACGAAGTGAAAATCTCGTTAATAGTCAATCAGGACTTTATTTGAAATCCTGCCACGTTGAATTATAATTCAATTAATATTAGTATTTAAGACTGAAAATAGTTGCTTTAAGGAGATTTATTGGAAATTATCTTTTTCGGCACTCCTGAGTTTGCTGTTCCGGCGCTGAAGTCGTTGCTGGGATCGAAGCATGGAGTTCTTGCCGTAGTAACACAGCCTGACCGGCAGAGCGGACGTGGAAGAAAAATAAAGCCCTGCCCGGTAAAAGTTGAGGCGTTAAGTGCCGGTGTAAGAGTATTGCAGCCTCAAACAGTTCGTGATTCAGCTTTTATTGATGAATTGAGAAACATGAACCCGGCTGCGATAGTTGTTGTTGCATACGGCCAGATATTGCCTTCTGAAATCATTCATTTACCTCAAAACGGTTGTATTAATATCCATGCATCCCTGTTGCCAGCTTACCGCGGGGCTGCGCCAATAAACTGGTCCCTGATTCATGGAGACAGGTCGACGGGTGTTACAATTATGCAGATGGATGAAGGTATGGATACCGGTCCGATATTACTGCAGGAGGAAATGGAAATATTGCCCGATGACACTACCGTAAGTCTATCGGTAAAGCTGTCCAATTTAGGTGGACCACTGATGCTCAGGGCACTTGAAGGGCTTGATAATGGAAGCCTGAAGCCTCAACCCCAGGAGGGAGAGGCTACATATGCTGCAATAATGAAAAAAAGTGACGGGTTTATTCAGTGGACAAGGCCTGCCGGTGAACTGGACTGTTTTATAAGGGGAATGAATCCCTGGCCCGGTGCGTACGGTTTTGTTGGAAAGGACCGCTATAAAATATTAAAAGCTGAGCCTGTGGAAGGATCGGGAGAGCCGGGTGTAATCCAGCTAGTGACAAAAGATGGTATTCATATAGGCACAGGCAGCGGACTGCTGTCTGTTCATGAAATCCAGCCTTCGGGGAAACCGGCCATGGCGGTGCGTGCTTTTTTACAGGGCAGCAGGCTTAAGGAAGGGATGAGGTTTTCACTGAAAGATGATTAAGAATTTTCTTAGACTGTTCGGCTATTTCATAGCTTTCCTTGCTGCAGGAGCCGCCGCGGTTTACCTGGTTATTTATATAGTCAATTATGATAAGACAGGTGAAGTGCCTATGCTCGTGGGTAAAAACATTGCAGAGTCATCGGAGCTGCTGAATAAACGGAAACTGCTTATTAAAATTATAGATAAAGAATATCATGATAATATTCCGGAAGGATTGATTTCAAGACAGGAGGTAGAGGCAGGCAAGGAAATACCTGTGGGCACGGAAGTCAGTGTAATTGTCAGCAGTGGACAGGAGCTGTATTCAATGCCTTCCTTTGAAGGCCAGTCGCTTGATGATGTAAAGTTGACACTTGAAAACCTCAGTATGAAGATAGGAAAAGTTACCATGGTCCACTCCGATATGGTCCGGAAGCACAGGGTCATTGCACAGAGGCCGCTGCCGGGTAATATAAAGAGAAACGAAGTCAACTTTCTTGTAAGTCTCGGGCCCTACAATGTATCGTATAAGTGTCCCTCTTTTGTTAACATGACATTGGAAGATGCCAGGTTGCTTGCTGTGAAGCTCGGTATTATTCTTGTTGAAAAAGGGAAGGGGCGGAGAGTGATATTCCAGAAACCTGAAGCCGGCTCAAAAGTGAAGACGGGCGGATCGGTGGAAGTGAAACTTGGAAGTGGATGGGGTATGTGGTTTTAAGCCGTTGTACGTTATAACTATATTTTAAATGCATGGAGGATTTATTAGATGATTAAAATAGCACCGTCGATTTTATCGGCAGACTTTGCAAAACTTGGGGAAGATGTGATCGCTGCTGAAAAGGCTGGAGCGGACCTGATTCATTTTGATGCTATGGACGGGCATTTTGTGCCTAATATAACGATCGGTCCGCTTGTGGCAAAATCTCTGCAGAATGTTACAAAACTCCCTCTGGATGTTCACCTGATGATTGAAAACCCCGATCAGTATATAAAAGAATTTGCGGACAGCGGCGCTGATATTATAACAGTGCATGAAGAAGCAACTGTTCATCTGCATAGGACACTTCAGAATATAAAGGAGTGTGGGGTCAAGGCGGCTGTTTCACTAAACCCGGCAACTCCGGTAAGCAGCATAGAAGTTATTCTCCCCAATGTTGACATGGTTCTTCTAATGTCGGTGAATCCGGGTTTTGGAGGACAGAAGTTTATTCCCGAAGTGCTTACGAAAATTACGCAGTTAAGAAAAATGATAGACGAGAAAGGTTTAAACATCGAAATAGAAGTGGATGGAGGGGTGACTGTTGACAATGTGGCAGAGGTCCATAGTGCAGGAGCTGACATTGTTGTCATGGGAAGCGCTTTTTATAACTCTGAAAATTATGAAGAAACGGTCAAGGCCGTCAGGGAGAATTGCAAAGGATAAGGAAATGGAAAAAAAACTATTTGAAAAAGCTGAAAAGCACAGAAGTTCCGCGGAGTATGCTAAGGCTATTGTTCTGTATAACAGGGTATTGAAGATGTATAAGAAGGACTCAAATGTTTACGGTATGCTTGACTGCAACTTATCGCTTGGAGATACATTCAGAGCAAAGGGTGATTTTATTGATGCGAAAGCCCATTACCAGGAAGGCCTGAACATTGCGGTTGCGCTGGATGAGCGGTATGCCGAGGCTGATGCTCTCGTCGGACTGGGGTTAAGTGTACGTGCACTCGGATACTGGGGTGATGCCATGAATATTATCAACAGTGCCGCCAGAATTTATAAATCACTGAAAGACCGAAAGGGAGAAGCATTTGCGGTTTGGGCCAAAGCAGGTACATACAGAATAAAGGGAGATGTAAAGCAGGCGGTGAAGACATTCCAAAAATCGCTTGAAATGTTCAGGAAGCTCAGGGACAGGTCGGGCATGGCGTATTCATACTGCGGACTGGGCGGAAGCTCTAGGGTCTCTGAAAATTACAGGGACTCTGAAAAGTATTACAAGATGGCCAACAGGATGTTCGGGAAACTCCAGGACCGCTTCGGTATGGCTTATTCGTACTGCGGATTGGGAAACGCACGAAGAATGAACGGTGACTATAAGAATGCTCTTGCCAACTTTAAGAAAGCGGAAGTGTTGTATAAAAAAATCGGCGACAGAGTCAGTTATTCATATACATTATGGAGTGTGGGGACAACGCATAAAATGATGGGCAATATGAAAAAGGCCCTTGAGGGCTTTAAAGAATCGGAAATATTTTTCAAACAGACCAAAGATCCGCGGGGCCTTATATACTGTGCTCTCGGTACGGGCGAAGTGGACTATTTAATCGGAAACAGAAGAAAAGCTAAATCAGCTCTGACAAAGGGACTGGACCAGGCCGGGAAATACGGTTTTAAATTAGAAAAGAATTATGCAAAAAAATTGATCAGGGCCTCTGAACTGAATACGGGTATGCCTATTAATCTTCCGTAAAGGGATGTTAACAAATGGCACTATTGGGCTGATTAAGGCATTTATGGGGATTAGACTGCAAAAAATCACAGACAACGGCAATATGGTTAATTGCTGACTATGATTCTTCCAGGCTGTTTTTTAAAGCTTCAAGCCCCTTCACCTCTTCCTGCATCAAAGGAAACCTGAGGACGGGCAGATTGAATTTGTCATGAATAGTCTTCAAGTATTTCATTTGCATTGATCTCCTGTTTTTGAAGAAATCGTTTGTGCAAATTTCTTCAGGCAGTACCATGTTTGCTATTACAAGTTGTGTATCAATCCCTGCGTTCTTTAGGTCATGCATTGCACGGTATGCCTCTTCTATAGGAGTTGATTCAGGGTAGAGAATAAGGCTGAAGACTGATCTGTCTTTGTTTTTCAGCCGTTCTATCATTTTTGTGAACCGTTCCTTTGAGACGTTTTTTATATTCGAACTATCTGCTGTTGTTTGAACCATCATTTCCACCTGCTTCGAGTAATCAAAGGGCAGTTCAAGCAGTCTGAGGGTATGTCCGGTAGGGGCTGTATCGAAAATGATTACATCATACTCTTCTGTTTCCATAAACTGAGCGAATTTTTCAAACGCAGCCATTTCCTCAATGCATGGTGAGTTGAGCTCCTCTTCCATTGCTGTGAGCATATCATCTGAGTATTGGCCCCGTGCATCATCCAGGACTTTGCTCTTATATTGATCGAATGCTTCTTTCTGGTCAATCATAACAGCAAACAGGTTATCTGTTATCATT
>PIVU01000031.1 GCA_003354025.1 Nitrospirota bacterium | reverse complement strand
TTTAATATAATTAGATAAACAATCCAAATACCAGTCATTACTTTAGTATGTTCTTACCTCAACAGGATAAAAAATAAATAACCAGTAATACCGGAAGGTGATTTATTCGGGAGGCGAGGTGAAATCAATGAATGTTAGGCAACTTACTTTACTGCATTTATTATTATTCCTCTCTTATGCTCTTCACCGACAACCCTGTTATTTCTCAAAAAACTTCACCGGGAGAATAAAACCTGCGAGCAATAATAAATTATGTATAACGCAAGGATGGGATTTTAGATGACTGTAGCTGAAACAAAAAAGTGTCAAAGTGTGAAATCAATAAGGCAACAAATTGTCATATTCATCAGTGCGCTTATATTGTTTTCAGGTTGCTCAGACTCTCCCGAAAAAAGAGAAGAAAATGGGGCAAGGCATAAAGCCGTTCAGAATACTGCTAATCAGGTCAAACCAAAGGTGCTTTATGTCAACTCTTACCACTTGGGGTATGACTGGAGTGATGGAATTACCCGCGGAATCCTGGATACCTTTGGCGCTGCGATGAATAGTGCAGGCGCAGTAGACAGCTCAAAAAGCAATGTAAAATTAAAAATCATCTATATGGACACCAAACGTAACAAATCCGAAGAATCCAAAACAAATGAAGCATTAAAGACAAAACAAATCATCGACGCCTGGAAGCCTGATGTAGTGATAACAAGCGATGACAATGCAGCGAAATACCTTATCGTTCCATATTATAAAAACTCAAAGCTCCCATTTGTTTTTTGCGGAATAAACGTCGATGCCGCACCATACGGATTTCCCGCTGACAATGTTACAGGAATGGTGGAAATTACTTTAATCAAACCAATGCTGGAGCATTTAAATAAATATGCAAAAGGAACCCGCATTGGTTTGTTGGGAGCGGATACCCTTACAAGGCGTAAATCAGCGGCCATCTACCGCTCTTATCACAAGTTGGACATCGACAACAGGTATGCGGTTACCTTTGAAGACTGGAAAAGAGAATTTATAAAGTTACAGGATGAAGTTGACATGATGATTATTACTTCTCCAGCCGGCATCTCCGGATGGAACCAAAGGGAGGCAGTTCAACATGTTCTAAAGCACGCAAAAATACCTTCCGGCTGCATGATACCTACAGCCATGCCCCTTGCTCTAACAGGTTTTACAAAAGTTCCGCAGGAGCAGGGAGAGTGGGCAGCAAAAACTGCTTTGGAAATTATTGCAGGCAAATCACCCAAAGACATTCCAATTGCTACTAACAAAAAAGCTAAAGTATACCTGAATATGCGCCTTGCAAAAAAACTTGGCATTAAGTTTTCCATGGAGCTAATAGAAAGGGCCACGTTTGTAGAAGAGGAATGGCCGCAATGACAAAAGGGAAAATTACTTTAAGACTACTTTCT
Source organism: Nitrospirota bacterium (assembly GCA_003354025.1). Classification (GTDB taxonomy): domain Bacteria; phylum Nitrospirota; class Thermodesulfovibrionia; order UBA6902; family UBA6902; genus Glo-13. Next base: position 23,643 of record PIVU01000031.1, on the reverse strand, counting down.
GTTATCGCAGTCGCTTTTATGGCGGCAGCAGTGAGCATTATACTTCTGGTCAATTATCAAACAAAAAGAATAGTCGACAGTAGTCAGACTGCAGTATATTCGGAGAAACTGGATTCAATACTGGAAACACTCACGAGAAAGTACGAGCGTCTCCAGCTTACCGGAATGCCGGAAACTTTTGAGGAAGATTTCAAAGAATCGGCAATAAAAGCTCTTCGGCAAATTTATTACAAAACATCGGGCCAGCAGATTTATCCCTTTATCTCAGGAGCAGATGGTTCAACAATCATGCACCCTGACTACCAATATGGAGACAGGTCCTTTGCTAATACCGATTTCATGACCAGGGCCCTGGAACTTAAGACAGGAGAATTTCACTATACTTATAAAAACCATGTAAGAAAATGGACAATCTTCAAACATTTTAAGCAGTGGGACTGGATAGTAGGATTCACAATTCCCCTGGATGTCAAATATGCTGATGTCGGAAAGCTTCGAAACAGCCTCTTATTTACCATGACTGTAATAACTCTACTGGTCCTTGCAATACTTTCAATTATTATCACCAGGTTAACAAAGCCAATTACCGACTTAACCAATATTTCTTCAGAAATAGCCGCCGGGAATCTGGAGCAGGAAATAAATGTTCGAGGCACCGATGAAGTCGGCATTCTGGCGGACAGTTTTGAACGCATGAGGTTATCTATTCAAAAAATGCTGAGCGACCTGGAGAATAAGAACAAAGAACTTAGCGGAGAAATAAAGGAGCGTAAGCGATTCGAGGAATCGTTAAAAGAAAGCGAAGAAACCGCCAGAGCGCTGCTTAATGCAACTACGGATTCAGTCCTTCTAATGGACAGTGACGGCATCATTATGAGTGTAAATGAGTCTATGTCAGAAAGGCTTGGAAAATCTGATGAAGTCCTGATCGGTACAAATATCTATGATCATTTGCCAACAGATATCGCAGAGCAGAGAAAAAAAATCGCTCTAGAAGCTGCAAAAAAACATAAACCTGTACAGTTTGAAGACCGGCGTGGAGATCGATGGCTAGAGAATAATGTATTCCCTATTTTTAATCCCCGGGGCGATGTTAATAGATATGCAATTTATTCACGCGACATCACCGATCAAAAAAAGACCGAAGAATCATTACGATTAACACAATACTCTGTCGACCATAGCTCTGACGCCGTCTTCTGGATTTTACCGGATGCTAATATTGTCTATGTGAATGATACTGTATGCGGCTTACTGGGATATTCACAGCAAGAGCTTCTGACCATGACTGTTCTGGACATTGATCCTGACTCGGATCCTGATAAATTACTAAGACGTTTTGAGGAAATTGAAAAAAGCGGCTCCCTTATTTTTGAAACTCGTTTGAGGAGGAATGACGGATACGTTTTCCCTGTGGAGATAATGGTTAACAAGCGGGAATTGGAAGGCAAACCATATATTTTTGCATTTGCACGTGACATCACAGAGAGAAAAAAGGCAGAGCTTGATTTAATTGAAAGTGAAAGCAAGTATCACATGCTCTTTGAATCAGCCAATGACGCAATATTCATTATGAAAGATGATCTCTTTATTGACTGTAACGAAAAAACACTTGAGTTGTTCGGATGCACTAAGGCACAGATCATTCATCATTCTCCTTACGGATTGTCTCCACACCTGCAGCCCGATGACAGCATATCACAGGAGAAAGCCTTAGAAAAATTAGAGAAAGCATACAACGGCAACCCTCAATTTTTTGAGTGGAAGCATAAAAAGTTTGACGGCACACTCTTTGATGCAGAAATAAGTTTGAATGCCATTGATTTTGGTTCAGAAAGATACCTTCAGGCAATAGTCCGCGATATCACTGAACGCAAGAAAGCAGAAGAGGATCTATCCAGAGCAAAGTCCCTTCTTTTCGAGGCGATAGAACAGTCACCTGCAGGTATCATCATTGCCGACGCGCCGGACGTAAAAATCACAATTGCTAATTCAGCAGCCCTTGGAATACGTGGTGAAACAAGTGAGTCTCTGACTGATATACCTGTTGACCTGCATCCTGCCAAATGGCAGACGTTCTATCCGGATGGAACCCCCTTCAAGCCTGAAGACCTTCCTCTTTCTCAGGCCGTAATGTTAGGAATAAAATCGAACAATGTTGATGCCATTATCCGACGGCAGAATGGGGAAGATAGATGGGTACTCGCCAATGCAGCTCCCGTACGGGATGAAAAGGGGGCAATAGTAGCAGGAGTCGTAGTCTTTCATGACATAACTGAACTCAAGAAAACAGAGGACGCTCTCAGAAAAAGCGAGGAACAGCTCCGGCATGCCCAGAAAATGGAAGCAGTCGGACAACTCGCAGGAGGCATAGCCCATGACTTCAATAATGTGCTTACTGCGATTATCGGTTTTGCAAACCTTATAAAAATGAAACTAAAGGGCAACGATGAGATAATTCAGGATGTTGATTACATAATATCCTCTGCAAACAGGGCCGCATATCTTACCCAGAGCCTGCTCACATTCAGTAGAAAACAGATCATCAATCCCCAGCCTCTAAAGATTAATGAGGTTATACAGAACTTAAACAGGTTGCTTATGCGTATCCTTGGCGAAGATATAGAACTTCAGACTTTGCTGACAGAAGATGATCCAACAATCAGGGCAGACAGTGTACAGATAGACCAGGTGCTGATGAACCTTTCTACCAATGCAAGGGATGCCATGCCAAATGGTGGAAAACTGTCCATTATAACTGAGTCCATAAATCTTGATTCTGAATTTATTAAGGCGCATGGATACGGGACTCAGGGAATGTATGTTCTTATCTCTGTGGCTGACAGCGGGACCGGTATGAACTCAGAAACAAAAAGCAAGATTTTTGAGCCCTTCTTTACAACAAAAGAAGTAGGAGAAGGTACTGGACTGGGCATGTCTGTGCTGTACGGAATAGTAAAGCAGCACAACGGCTTTGTAGATGTATACAGCGAGCAGGGGGAAGGCACAACGATTAAGATATACTTTCCAACGATCAGTTCCGATGTTAAACAGGCTGATGCAATCAAATCAATGTTAAAGAGAGGGTCGGAAACTGTACTGGTCGCAGAAGATGACGAAATGGCAAGATTACTAGTAAGGACTGTGCTTGAAGAATATGGCTATACTGTTATCGTTGCAGAAAACGGGGAAGACGCAATAGAGAGCTATATCCAGAACCAGGAAGAGATTCAACTTTTACTACTGGACGTAATAATGCCCAAGAAGAACGGCAAGGAGGTCTTCGAGGAAATAAAGAAGATCAGACCGGACATTAAAGCCCTGTTCACAAGCGGATATCCGAAGGACATTATCCAAAAAAGGGAAATTCTTGATAAAAAACTTAACTTTATTCCAAAACCTCTTTCACCGCAGCAGCTTCTCCTAAAGATCAGAGAAGTACTGGACCAGTAACATAAATCAAATTAAATTCACTAAACAGCTCTCTCGAATGCACCGGGCATCTTACTCTTAAAACTAATTAACTCCCCGCTTACCGGATGTTTAAATTCAAGAAGATAAGCGTGAAGCCCCAGACGATTAAAAGGATTGGTCTTTGCACCGTACTTCTTATCACCTGCCACAGGATGACCGATGTCAGAAAGATGAACACGGATCTGGTTTTTCCTGCCCGTTTCAAGGATAAGATCAAGCAGGGAATAGTTCAGTCCGCTTTTCACAACCCGGTACCCGGTTTTAGAAAGCTTGGCTTCATTGGAATTCGGAGCGCTGTAAACTTTTAGAGACTTAGTCTCACTCAGACGGCTTTCAATCTCCCCCTCATTCTTTTTCGGCTTACCCTCAACAATTGCACAATACCGCTTCTTGACCTCTTTCCAGTTATCCTGGAGCTGCCTTTTAACCTTTTCTGACTTAGCAAAAACAAGCAGACCCGATGTATCCCGGTCCAGCCTGTGTACAATGAATATCCTCTCGTCGGAACCAGAAGTACGCAGTCTTAAGAATTCGTTCAGCCTGTAATATGCGGTATTAACCCTCTCTGCCTGGGAAGCAATTGTAAGCAAACCCGAAGCCTTCTCTACAACGATAATACTGTCGTCTTCATGGACGATCTTAAGCCCTGTGAGCTGGGCAGGGTCCGGCTCTCTAGTACCCTTTCTGACAGTAACAATATCATCGGGCTGTAAAAGGCATCCGTGAGTCTTAATCATTCTGCCATTCACATCTACGGCCCGGTGCTTCAACAACTGTTTTATCTTGGTGCCTGTATACCCGGCTTCCTTCAGATAATCAATAAGCCTGCTTTTTGTTTTCACGCGATATTCAGCCATAAGAGGGGTAGTATAACACCGGCTGGTCATAATATACCGAAGGGATTTTTCTACAGGAAAAAGGTGATTTTATCCCAGGGGCGGCCCACAAGTTCCAAACCGATTCGATATCGAACATTATGGGGAGGTATTGGGCTGGACCACATAATTGTGCATTCCAGCGTTACATTATCACCGGAAGGAGCTTCAAACTTTAAGTCTGCTGATTCATAAGCAACAAATTCTACTTCGGAGTCTATAGGGTCAGTTAACAAGCTCACCCCTGAAGCTGATATATTCTCAATAACACCCGAATATGTGACACCATCATATATGATCTCAGTCTTATAACCGGCTGTTACTCTTTTTGCTCTTCTTTTCTCCATCAAATAATCCTTCTAATCCCTACCCATAGAAGCATGAGGACTGAAAATAAGCTTAGCTCTTTAATGCTATTTAATATAATACCCTGAAACTCTCCATCTTCCGTCTTTGTCCATCATGGGAGTTACAGTTTCTACAGCTGACTTCTTAAACTCAAGAGATGTCCTGTACTGTATTACAACATATTCCCCGTCAGGCACACCCGGCAATTCCTCAGCATACTGAATGGAACTGACCTCTCTGGAAACAACATTGCCAAGAGGAATCCTGACCCCTCCCAGAGAAGATTCCCACTGTTCTTTTTTTACAGCCATTCTGAATAATTCCGACGCCTCCTTCCAGCTGTCACCATACCTTCCTTCATCAACAAGAGCAAGCCATTCTAAGGCAACAGCAGAGGCAGCCTTCTCAGACTCCGGGTTAGCAGGCCCGGAACAGTTTAAAACTAATACAGATAATGCAATTACAATTAATATATTGATTATTTTATATTTCACATTTGCGCCTTTCTTTTTTTGCATATAATCAGCCGGGCCTATCATTGGATTATATGGCCGATTCTCCCCGCTCCCCGGTCCTTATCCTCACTACCTCCTGAAGGTTATAAATAAATATTTTCCCGTCACCGATTTCTCCTGTTTTCGCAGCTTCAGTAATTGCAGAGACTGCCCCGTCCAGGTTTTCGTCAGACACAGCGACTTCTATCTTGACCTTGGGAAGAAACTGGACCTCATATTCTACGCCCCTGTATACTTCCATGTGCCCCTTTTGCCTGCCGAACCCCTTGACTTCAATGGCCGTCATTCCCTGGACCCCTATATCCGAAAGGGCTTTCCTTACATCATCTAACTTAAAATGTTTTATAACAGCCGCTATCATCTTCATAGAATTTTCCTCCAGTTTCGATTATCCTAATAAAAAAGCAGAATATTCGGTATATTAGCAAAAAAACGAATATTTATGCTGACCTGAAATTAAAAATGCATAATTAACAGGCATATACATCTAAGTTGTATAGCAGCACAGTGATTGCCATTTAACATGGTTTAGCTATAGATAACATGAATATTGATGACACCCTAAAAAAGAAAATACATGAAGCATCCCTCACCTCATCAGACCCTGTACGGGCTGAAAGAAACCTGATCAGGTTTTTTGAGCAGAACACGGCTGGGACGCTTGCAGGACCGCATTTACTAACTGCGGCAAAATTATTTTCCGCCAGCCAGTTTCTGGCCAATTACTGCAGTATGCACCCGGAAGAGCTATATTCGGCAATTAAAGAGAGGGGAAAAGAGCTTGGCAGACGACTGCTTCAGGCAAGGGCAAAGAAGGAACTCCTCTTCAGTGAAGATGCTGACTCAGAAGCTGCAATGAAAACGCTGCGGGCATTTAAGAAGCGATACCTGCTTAGAATTACATTGAGAGACATCTCGGGTGAAACAGATATCCAGGCATCTATGGACGAACTGAGTTATCTTGCAGAAATTGTTATCGTTGCAGCACTGGAGGCAGCACTGCAAATCATTACAAACAGATTTGGTGGGCCCGAGAGCAGTGTCATGTCACTCATTGCCCTGGGCAAGCTGGGAGGAGAAGAACTCAACTACAGCTCTGACGTAGATTTAGTAGCTGTTTACAGCAATGATAGCGGACAGACATCGGGGGTAAAAAACCCTGCTGGCATAATGTTTAATAAAATAAGCAACCACGAATTCTACTGCAAGGTAGTTGAGCTTTTCAGCAAACTGCTATCATCACAAACTGAAAACGGCATCGCTTACAGGGTTGACCTCAGGTTACGCCCCCAGGGGCAAAAAGGCGACATCACACTCCCGCTCAAAGCATATAAAACTTACTATGAATCGTGGGGACGAACTTGGGAGAGGATGGTCCTCATAAGGGCCAGACCTATTGCCGGTGACATGGAACTTGGTAAAGCTTATATGGAGACCATCAGACCTTTTGTCTGGAGAGATACCCTTGATTATTCTGAAATAGAAGAAATCAGGGGATTGAAAAAGAGTATAGACTCGACTTTTTCCAGGGAAGACATTAAGCGGGGCTACGGCGGCATCAGAGAGGCAGAATTTTTTATCCAGACATTTCAGCTTCTCTTTGCGGGAAGAAACGCCTCTCTGAAATCCTACAGAATCCTAAACGCCATTCAGGCATTAAAATGGATGAAAATAATCCCGGAGGAAGACCTGACCACTCTTTGGGAGAACTACCTTTATCTTCGAAGAGTCGAGCAGTACCTCCAGATGAAGGAGGACCTCCAGACACACACCTTGCCTACAGGAGAAGATGATGTCACAGCTATTGCCAGGCTAATGAATTTCAGTTCTAAAGACGACTTCCTTGCACATCTCCGTGTTAAGAGGATGCAGATCAAATCAATGTACAACTCCCTTCTCGGCACACAGGAAGATGTTCATGACGAAACGCTTAACCTTCTTGAAGGCGGCCTGAAAGATTATGAAATTTCGGGCTATCTGTCTTTCAGGAAAGTAAAAGACCCGAAACAGTGCATAGGCAGTTTTAAAAAAATCAGGGACCACATGCGTATATTCCATACAATGCAGGAGCGTACTGTAGCCCGCCGGGTAATCCCTCAATTAATAGAATCCGCGCTCGCCTGTGAAAATCCGGACAAAGCAATTGCAGGTGTTGAGAAACTGCTGACATCATTCGGTGATAAAACCGCATACCTTACGGCCCTTTCCGAGCAGAAGGAGCTACTGACCGGCGCAATTAAAATATTTGCTTTAAGCTCTTATCTCCCTGGAATATTTCTGAGCAGCCCATACTACCTAAATATGCTGATCGAGGATTGGAGCATAACCAAATCCTGTGAAACAATAGATGACAAGCTGTCCAACATCGCCAATTCAAATGAGAATTTCACACCACGGCTGGCAAGGTTCAGAAGGCTGGAAGAAATCCGGCTGGGCATGCTCTTTCTCCAGAAAATTCTAACTGCCAAAGATCTATTCAGGGACATGTCATACATAGCAGAGTCAATGATTAATGTAATAACCAACATATACATCAAAAAGGGGCTTTCCGTAATAGCGCTTGGCAAACTGGGCGGCAGGGAAATGACCTTCGGGTCAGACCTTGACATAATTTTCATATCCGAATCTTCCGATGCAGCATCTGCGGCTGAAAAGGTCATAAAGACACTGACCGCCTATACCGAAATGGGGCTTCTATACAGCGTAGATACAAGATTGCGCCCTGAAGGGTCAAAGGGGCTTTTGGTCAACGACCTGGAAGGATACAGAAATTACTACCTGAAAAATGCTCAGAGCTGGGAGATACAGTCCCTACTGAAGGCCAGGCCTGTAGGTGGAGACAAGGAGCTGGGAGAGTCCTTTATAAATATGGCCAGAGACGTAATCATTCAAAAAGGCAGGGACATACGCAGAGATGAAATAAAATCAATGCGGGAACGGATACAAAAAGAGCTTTCCCGTGAAGCTGACGGAATAGATATTAAACTCGGCCCAGGAGGCATAGAAGAGATTGAATTTTTCATTCAATACCTGCAGCTGCACCATGGAGGGAACTCCCCGGACATCCTGTCGGCAAATACACCTGCAGCCATTAACAGCCTGGCAGACAAGGGAATCATTGGTGATTCTGAAAGTAGTGTACTGTCCAGTGCCTATGACTATTTCCGAAAGGTTGAAACATTCCTGAGGCTCAATGAAGAAAAATACATTGCTGGAGGTTCAGACACATCAGCCCTGTTAACAAAGTTCATGAATGAAAAGGGAGAAAAGGAGTTCACAACTCATCTAAACAACCTCAGGGGCCAGGTCCTGAACATAGTAAATCAACTTTAAATACATAGCATCGCCCAAAGTTGTATTATATACAATATTTATGGGGGCCAGGCGATGCCTCGCTCTGCATTACAACGCATTAAGGGGAGGAACACAATGCATTCTCAAACAGCAAGAACAAAAGAAGACATTATGGCCCTCGTTGAGGAGAGCAATGTTAAATTTATTCGATTATGGTTTACAGACATTCTCGGGCAGGTAAAAAGCTTTGCCATAACCAGTGAAGAGCTGGAAACAGCATTTGATGAGGGCATGGGTTTTGACGGTTCCTCCATTAAAGGGTACGCACGGATTGACGAAAGCGATATGATCGCAAAACCTGACCCTTCCACATTTCAGCTCATACCTTGGCGCCCGAAAGAAAAGGCAGTTGGAAGAATGTTCTGCGATATCCTCAACCCTGACGGTACTCCTTATGAAGGAGATCCCCGTTATGCCCTGAAGAGAAATCTTGATAGATTAAAAGAGCATGGCTACACCTTCTATCTAGGACCGGAACTTGAGTTTTTTTATTTTAAAGACTCAAAGGGAACTGAAGTACTGGACGAAGGAGGATATTTTGACCTTACTACCCTGGATGCAGCAAGCGATCTAAGGAGAGAAACCGTACTGACCCTGGAAGAAATGGGGATCAAGGTTGAATACTCCCACCATGAAGTGGCTCCTTCTCAGCATGAAATTGACCTTCGTTTTGCTGAAGCCCTGCAGATGGCCGACAATGTGATGACCTACAGAATAGTAGTCAAGGAAATCGCTTCCAAATACGGCTGCTACGCTACGTTTATGCCCAAACCAATGTTCGGCCAGAATGGAAACGGCATGCATACTCACCAGTCACTATTTAAGGGTAAAACGAATGCCTTTTATGACGCGAATGACAAATACTATCTCTCTGACATAGCAAAAAAATATATTGCGGGAATATTGAGGCATGCTCCTGAGATTACTGCTTTCGCTAACCAGTGGGTAAATTCATACAAACGACTTGTACCCGGGTATGAAGCCCCCGTTAATATCGCCTGGGCAAGGCGAAACCGGTCTGCACTCGTTCGAGTCCCGTTATACAAGCCAGGCAAGGAAAAAGCCACCAGGATTGAACTGCGCTCGCCCGATCCGGCATGCAATCCTTACCTTGCATTTTCCGTAATGCTCGCAGCAGGACTTGAGGGAATCGAAAAAAATTACGAACTGCCGGAGCCTGTTGAAAAAGATATATACGAACTCAGCGCTGATGAAAAAGCTGAACTGGGTATTGATTCGCTTCCAGGCAACCTGATCCAGGCAGTGGAAAAAGCGGAGCAGAGTGAAGTTGTCAGAAAAGCTCTCGGGGACCATATATTCAACAACTTTATCACGAGCAAAAAAATAGAGTGGAATGACTACAAGGCCCAGGTCCACCCTTATGAACTGGAAAAGTATTTGCCGATATTATAAAAACAGGGGTCAAGGGTATATGGATTTTATGCTTTGCTCAGATCATTGACGAATTCAATAATTCAACAACTTAAAGAGCTTCATGATTTCTGGATAGAACTTTTGGCTATACTTTGGTTATTAATAGTTTTTGCGCATAGGGGAAATGTTGCTTTTACCTGTTTGTTAATAATTTCATGACGAGTCTGTTCTTACTGATAAATCTAAATTATGAATAATCCTGAGTACATTAAATGGATGCAGACTTCATCATGATACTAATAATCAGTTGGGATTATAAAATTGAAGATTACACCTAATAAGAGTGAATTTTGCTATCCTCCAAAATCATTTATTACATGATGGAATCTTTATCGTCTCCTAGACACAGTTCGGACATATGAGTATAAGGAATATATTAATTCAAAACTATTTATGTCTGCCCCACAAGATTTGCCCATACTATCCCTAGATATTCATGAATAGCAGCCTCTGATTTTATCAGGCTGTCTCTACTCGGCATAAGCGTAAAAGTATCAGACCCTTTTATCCGAAAGTATGTAGGTGCAGGTACGGGGGAAAGACCATGAAATTTGAACAACGCAACAGCCCTTTTCATATGAGAGGCGGACGTAACCAGCACAAACGGATCATCCATTACGATATCCTTAATCATCCGGGCTTCGTCTTTTGTATCTTTTGAACGTGGTTCAATAATAATATCAGATGCGTCTACACCAATTGATTTTGCGATGTTAGCCATGATGACAGCATGGGGGGTTTTATCACCTCCTTCATAGCCCGATACTATAAGTTTACTGCCGGGATTCTCTCTGAATATTTTCACTCCTTCGATAAGCCTTGTTAATGAAGCGGAACCTATCTGGCTTGACAAAGGAAGTCTCTGATCAGATATGTGACCGCCGCCAAGAACAACAACATATTTGACTGTCTGTACGCCCGGCTCATACTTCAGGAAAGCACTTTCCAGAGGAGACAGCAAAAGATCGGCTACAGGATTTAGGCTAAAAAATAAAATCCATAAAATTCCTGAGGTGCGTAATATCTTCCCGGTTTTCTGTTTTTTCGTAAACCATACTAAAAATATGCCTGCAAAAAACATTGCAAGCCCTAATGGAAACGGCATAAGAAAAGGTACTATTAGTTTTTTAAAAAAGAACATTGGACAACATACCGATGAGATCCATATAAATTTTTAACTAGCATATCATTAAAAACCGCAACAGGACATATTCATCACCTGTTACATACGGATTATATGCAAATGGTATTTTATTATCCAGATAAATTGTATTGCTCTCTGCAATTTTCAATTAAACTGATAAAAAATATCTTTTTAAGCCTGATTTAATTTTATTAGAAAAACCGCTTAGTCAGCAGTGTTTTTTTTATTCTTCTTAAAGTTTGTGCAAATATGCACAGAAAGATTAGCGTTTGTAATATCGCATGAGAAGGAAAAATTTAAATCGTTGATAACTACAACTTATAAATGAAATATTGCCTGCTGCGAAATTATTGACAAGAGGGGATTATAAATAAAATCATGTCTATTACGAACAACTTGATAATTGCGAAACATTGAGAGTCTGCGATCTTATCTTGCACAGATGATTCCATAGTGTAATTAATAAAACAGGATCTGACTGGACTAGCCTAAAGTCCCGGTGCTTTCAGACATAAGTTAATGGCGCCTAATATGCGGTGATTCTGTTTAAGATATTTGACAATATGACAATTGTCTAATATAATATAAGACAGATGTCAAGGAGGTGATAAATAGTGGCAACAGTAATCTCAGTATTAGGCGGCGAGAAGGAACTCGGCCAGAAAGTTACAAGGCGCATTGACTTTGATGCCCTTATCAAAAAGGGGCTTCCTTGGGGAGTTATATCCTATATCAAGACAGCCTTTAATCTCCCCGATGAAGTCATTGCACAGATTATAGGTGTCAGCCCTCGTACAATCTCCCGCAGGTGGAAGTCCATGAAAGCACCTGTAAAGAAGACAAGGACTGTGTCAGGCAAGTCCCTCAAGAAAAAGGCCCCGCTCATTGCATCAGAAAGACTTTCCCCTGTGGAGAGTGACAGGGTATACCGTTTTGCAAGGATCATAGCGCTTGCTGAGGATGTTTTTGAGGATAAGGACGAGGCGCTTGAATGGCTTAAAAGTCCCCAGTATGGCCTTGGTGGACGCCTTCCCTTTGACATGCTCCAGACCGATGCCGGAGCCCGTGAGGTCGAAGAACTGCTGCTCCGTATTGACTATGGAGTCATTTCTTGAAAAGAGTCTGGCGAATCATTCGGAAAAAGCGTTTATCAGATGCCTTTACCGGTGAGGGAGCACGCCTTGGCGGGGGTCGCTGGAACCATGTAGGTACACCGGTGATCTATGTCAGTGAAACTCAGTCGTTGGCGGCCCTGGAGCTATTTGTACATTTTACAAGAAATGATATAAAGCTCACTAAATCCCTTATTGCAATCCCCGTGGATGTTCCTCATTCCCTGAAAACAGTTGAAGTTTCCATTAATAATTTAGACTCAGACTGGAGGACATCGCCTCCATCAAACTCCACAAAAGACATCGGGACAGAATGGGCACAAAATGGGACCTCTGCTATATTGCGTGTGCCTTCAGCGGTAATTCCAGATGAATATAACCTTGTGCTGAATCCAGTGCATGCCGAATTTAAAAAGTTAAAGATAGGCAAACCCCGGCATTTTACATTCGATGAGCGTATTTGGAAGTAGCAGCAAACCTTTCTAATGCAATGTGACGATTGAAAAAAGATTTAAAAAACTGGACCTTCAATCTTTCCGTGCCGTGGTCAATAGTGGAATAATTCCTGTCTGATCCTCCTTTTTAATGCCATTAGTTGTTATAATTATCAGTTGATTAAAGTATTATTCCCTGATTATAAGATTCAATATCATGATAATTCATAAAACAATATTTAAAGAACTGTCCAAAAATCTTGCAGTCATTATTTTCTCCATGTCCATCCTTTTATTTATGGAGAAATTTGTAAGGATCACAAGATTATTTATGGGAAAGGGAGCAGACTTTTCTGATGTTTTGAAAATTTTCATTTATCTTCAGCCTTCCATTCTCCTGTTATCTTTGCCTATGGCAATTCTCATAGCAGTTTTTCTCACATATGGAAGAATGGCAACAGATAATGAAGTAGTGGTTCTCAAGAACAGCGGCATGAGTTTTATAGGAATATCCATAGCATCTTTCACCCTGTCAGCCCTGTGCTCCCTGGCCCTATTCTTTGTCAGCCTTTACATTCTGCCCTTAAGCATGCAATCACTAAAACATACTATTCACGAAACAATTATCAAGAAAGCCTCCATGACACTGGAAGCCGGGACCTTCACTGATGTGTTTAAAGGAACAACAATCTTTGTTAAAGAGATCCCTTCTGAAGACAATTTTAAGAAGATTTTTGTATACAGAGATTCTGATAAGTCAATGGATAAGCCTGTTGTTATCATAGCGGAAAGCGGAGACATGAGCTCGAACCCTGATGAAGGCCTTATAAAATTGAGCATGAACAACGGGCTGATTCATTCATATAGAGATAAAAAGTCATCGACAATTACATTCTCTAAATATGATTTTATCCTTACATCGGGTGTAAAGGCCATTAATAAATTAAAGCCCGATGAAATAGAAACACGGGAACTGTGGAACGGCAGACACAGCAACGCTTCATGGGGAATTGAACTCCACAGAAGGCTGGCGCTGCCGCTGGCATGTATAATATTTGGGATCCTGGGCCCTGCTCTCTCAAGCAGGATAGGCAAGATAGGCCGTCTCGGCGGATTTTCTGTGAGCCTCATTATTCTCATTTTGTTTTACACTCTGCTGATTATGTCCGAAGGACTCGCGGAGTCAGGGAAAATATCTCCCTTTATGGGCGGGTGGGCCGCTGATATCTGCTTTGGGGCAGTAGCAGTCTTCTTTTCCTTTTTTGCATATAAAGACAGACCTATAAGGAAGTTTTAGGTACGACTGTGAAAATTTTTCAGAAATATTTTTTAAAAGAATTTTTTAAATTTTTCACCATTGTACTGCTCACATTGACGGCTATATCAATTGTAGCGGAATTTTTTGACAAGGCCCCGGAATTTTATAGAGAAAAGCCCCCTATCAGTCTGATTATCAAGTACCTTCTCCTTCAGTCTCCCCGGGTAATTCTTTACGTGCTGCCTTTTGCATCTCTATTCTCTATTCTCATTACTGTAGGCATTGCATCCAAGTGGAGAGAGACCGTCATAATAAAAGCATCAGGAATCAGTACAAAAAAAATGTTCTCATCATTCCTGCTGCTGGGTGTAATTTTTTCTCTCCTGGCCCTTATCCTGGGAGAAACCCTGGTACCGGCTGCCACCAGACAAGCTGCCTGGATTAGAAAAACCGAAATATTAAAAGAAACACCAAGGATCATTCACAGGGAAGAAGCCCTGTGGCTGAAAGGTCTTGACGGCAGTTTAATACGAATTGCCGGTTATATTGAAAATGAGAACAGAATTTTCAAAACCAGCATATTCACGTTTAATGAAGCCTTTGAAATGGAAAAAAGAATAGAAGCGGAAAAAGCTGAGTGGACTGACGGGATTTGGAGTTTAAAAGACGTTACTGTCTTTGATTTCACAGACAACACAACAAAAAAGCATACCTCATTAACAACAACAGCCCTTGAAGATCCTAAAATATTCCGTGAAGAAATGAAGAAACCTAAGGAGATGAACTTTCTTGAACTTCATTCCTATTATTCGAGACTCGAGAAGGCCGGATTCAAAAACCTCAAGTATCTTGTAAGGCTTTATGAAAAACTGGCGTATCCGACAATTAATTTCATAATGATCCTGTTCGGGATTGCACTTGCTCTGAATTCAAAATGGGGCGGAGGCATAATGGCCGCAGGCATGGGAGTTATAGTCACAGTACTATACTGGCTTCTCTACTCTATCAGTATTTCTCTGGGCAACACGGGAATGTTAGAACCCTGGATTGCTCCATGGATCAGCCCGGTTGTTTTCTGCATATTAGGAAGTATTCTGTTTATTCAGATAAAAGAATAATCCTAAATCCGGCAGTTGAATCCGTTACGAGAGAGGATAAGGTGATGAAGATACGGACTTTTTTAGGTTATTTTTGGCGAAGGCGTAGTCACCCTACGGTGAGACAAAAATGTTCTAAAAAAGTCCGTAGATTCATTGCATTATACTATCGCAGTAGGTTTCAACTGCCGGATTTAGGATAATAATCAGGAAACAATATAATGAACAAGCGTAAATACAAAAACAGTGATACTGATATAACCGTTCATGTTGAAAAAGGCGATATTCAGCTTGCTCAGGTCATTGGGTTTTACGAGGGAATGTTCATAAATCATAAGACCGGAAGCGATCAGGACACCTAACAGGTAATAATTACTCAGATTAAAAATAGGCACCAGACTCAATAGCAGCCCTATTGTAATTACATGAAATAGTCTTGCTATCATGAGGGAATTTTTAACACCGAAATAACCCGGTATTGAATGCAGTCCCTGTTTTTTATCAAAATCCATATCCTGCAGGCCGTAAAGTGTATCAAACCCGGCTACCCAGAACATTACTGCAAAACAGAGTGGCAGGACTTCCGGGTTAAATGTACCTCTTACCGCAATCCATGCTCCCAGTGGAGCAAGTGCGAGGGCTATCCCCAGGACCATGTGGCACATCCAGGTAAAACGTTTGGTATATGAATAGCCGAAAAGAACGAAAAGAACAAATGGAGAGACCTTAAAACAAAGCGGGTTAAGCATGTATGCAGCCAGCAGCAGCACTGCAAAAGCTATCACAGTGAACACCATGGCTTCCAGCGGTTTCATAACTCCCCTTGGGAGCTCCCGGTCTTTTGTCCTGGGATTAAGTGCGTCTATCTTCCGGTCGGCAATACGGTTCATTCCCATAGCCCCTGACCTTCCGCCGACCATTGCAACGGTGATCCAGAACAGCTGATGAAAAGAAGGCACGCCGTCAGCCGCTATTAGAGCTGCCGTAAATGCAAAAGGAAGCGCAAATATGGAATGCGAGAACTTAATTAGTTTTAAATAATCTGAAACTTTGCAGAGAACTGCCATAACTTATGTAGTTTAATTTCAAGTGATATTAAATGCAATACAGCTTTATAAATATTAATTTCCACAATAGGCGGTAACCTCCCGTCAAAAAAAGTAATTCACACAAGACAGTATTCCTGCCCGAAAAATCAATTTGAAATTAGTATATTACGAATGTTAAGATATTTGGCATTTCAAAGAAAGTAATAATCATGGCAGAAATAATTCCATTTAAAGGTATATTGTTTGACCCGGACAGGGTAGACGCTTCATCTGTAATGGCACCGCCCTATGATGTGGTTTCACCAAAGTACAAGGAAGCTTTGTACAAAAATGAACCCCACAACATAATACGCATAGATTTCGGTAAAGACGGCGATGACGACAATGACACTGAAAACCGCTATACACGTGCTGCAGCATATCTTCAGGATTGGCTTGAAAAAGAAATTTTCATACATGATAGAGAGCCCGTATATTACTGTTATGAAACTGTTTATACACTGAACGGGAAGCAGGCAAAGACTACAGGTTTCATTGGAGCAGTCAAAATAGAAGAACTTGGGTTCGGCAAAATACATCCCCATGAGATGACATATTCGAAACCCAAGTCAGACCGTTTAAATATACTTCGTTACTGCAGTGCCAACACAAGCCCCATATTTTCCCTGTACAGCAGTGAGAAAAGGGCCGCTTCTTCTTTACTTGAAAAGCTGACTGAAGAGCCACCTTACATTGAAGCTGTTGACCGGGATGGATTTTCTCACCGACTCTGGAGAATCAGCGACAGCACTTCGATAGAAACAATTAAGAATGAGATGGCTGACAAAGATGTCTTCATTGCCGACGGACACCACCGCTATGAAACCGCCCTTGCCTTTAAAAAAGAGATGGAAGAAAAGGGATTGAGCAAGACCGGCGATGAACCATTCAATTACGTTCTTATGTTCCTCTCGAATATGGAAGACCCCGGATTAACACTTCTGCCAACGCACAGAATAGTTGAGATAGATTCGGAAATCCACCCCAAAGACGTGCTTAAACAATATTTTGATATAAATAAAATAAGCACCGAGGGAATGTCTGAAGAACAGTCAAGACAGAAAATGTTTGATACCATGAAGGGAACCATTCACGCTTTCGGCATGTTCCTTACAAATACAGGCTCATACTATACCCTCACATTTAATGAATCCAATATTGAAATTGAACTTCCTGACTGTTTAAGAAAGCTTGATGTTTCGGTTCTGCATAAATTTATTTTTGAAAAACTTCTTAAAATAGATCACTACGAGTATGAAATGGATCCTGTTATTGCAGTAGACAAAGCAGTCAAGGGGTCCTTTGAGGCAGTGTTTTTTCTGAATGATACAAAGATACAGGACCTGAAGGAAGTTGCACTTGCCGGTCACAGAATGCCTCCAAAATCTACTTATTTTTATCCCAAGCTTCTTACCGGCATGGTTATTTACAAGTTTTAAGGCCTGTCTAAAAATAGCACGTTCCCCTGGAAGAGGCATTTTCCCTTAAGTATTAACATAATAATATTATGAATTTTTTCAACAAACTGAAACAGCAAATAATCATTGTTCTTATTAAAGCTGTGCAGAGATTCGGGAAACACCGTGTTACCATCATGGGGAACTCCTTTGACATATCAGCAAATGTATTCAATCCGAAATATTATTACACCAGCGCCTATATGGCCCAAAATATAAATGTCGCTCCTGACGATGTCGTACTGGATATGGGAACAGGGTCGGGCGTACAGGCAGTAACCGCCGCAAGGACCGCCTTAAAAGTTGTAGCAATAGACATTAATCCTGAGGCTGTCAGGCATGCGGAAATAAACGCCGAAGCCAACGGACTAAAAGACCGCATAACAGTGATGGAGGGAGACCTCTTTTCTCCGCTGAGAAAGGAACCTGTATTCAGTGTCATTCTATTCACCCCCCCCTACCTGGAAGGTCTGCCCCGGTCCGACTTCGAGCACTCCCTTTTCGACCCTGGGAAGGCCCTGATTAAGAGATTTTTCAGTGAAGCACAATCTTACCTCAGGCAGGATGGTTATATTCAAATGCTTTACTCTTCATTGGCAGACCATGAAAAGGCATTGACCATAATCCGTGGACTGGGATGGCACTGCGAGTTAATGTCCAGCCAGGAAACGTTTTCAGAAAGTTTTTCAATCTATAAGATCAAAAGGAATAAAATAGAACCATAGGGATACAAACATTATGAAAATCGGAATCATGTCAGATTCACACGATCACCTTGAAAATATCAAGAAAAGTGTCGCTCTATTCAAAAAACATAACGTTGACTATGTCCTGCACCTCGGAGACTATGTCAGCCCGAACGCTGTCCTTGCCTGCAGGGGTCTAAAACTGGCAGGGATATTCGGCAATAATGACGGTGACAAATTCCGTCTGGTGTCGGCATTTAACTCTATAGATAGTGAGATCAAAGGCGAATTTCATGAAGTCGAAGAGGACGGTTTACTAATAGCCTGCTATCATGGATCGGAACCTCAGTTAAAAGACGCCCTTATTGAATGCGGCAAGTATAATGTAGTTATATACGGCCACACTCATCAGTGTAGAAATGAAATGGTCGGCAGCACTCTCGTGATTAATCCGGGCACCGTTCACGGGTTTGGACTGGAAGCTACAATCGCAATACTAAACACAGAGACTTCAAAGACTGATTTCATTCATATATAAATTTAGCCTCCGCTATTTCTCACTTGCAATATTGCAGTTGACATCTTGCGAATAATGCATTATGTAATAAATATAGAGTGTAAGTTAATGATGCGTTGACCTTAAGCGTGATTCTCAATAAGTTATAGGAGGTGCATTATGAGAAAAGGGTATGTGCTATTGCTTGTTACGGCTATTCTCTTTTACCGTAGTGTTATTCAGTAGTAACTCTGTTGCAGACCCCATAAAGTGCCCGCAGTGCAGTCAGAACAGTCCATGTGTAACTGTCTTGGAGTTTAAAGAAGTTAAATATGCACATGATGTATTCTGCTGGATTGATAAAGACGGCTCCGAGCACTGGGACAGCGACGACGGTAGCAAACTGCAACTCTTCTATTATTATGAAGGCGACAAAAACGGCACAAATGGAAATAATGAAGTTGAACTCTAATGTAGTATTATTCAGAGGCCAGATTGTCTTAATTTAACGACCCGAAGACTACGCGGATGCGCCCTGCTCTTCAAGCATCCTGGTTAACTCTGTTTCCGGTACTGGTGGACTGCAGTAGTACCCCTGTATTTCATCACACTCATGAGACTGCAGGAATATCAACTGCTCCTCAGTTTCTACACCCTCCGCCACAACTTTAATTTTGAGTGTATGAGCCATAGCAATAATTGCCCGGACAATTGCTTCAATATCAGGATCCTTTGTAACTTCCTGAATAAAAGACTTGTCAATCTTCAACGCTTTTATAGGAAACCGCTTAAGAGAGCCCAGAGAAGAATATCCGGTCCCAAAATCATCTATTGAAGTACCGATACCCATAGAACTCAGCTCATTTAAAACCCCGATGCTCCTGTCTTCCATTGCCGTCGTTTCAGTTATTTCCACATCAAGACAAGCTGCAGTCATGCTGGTCTCCTCAAGGACTTGCCTGACAAGCTGCGAAACATCCTGGCTCTTGAACTGCTCAGGAGAGAAGTTCACTTCTACACGCAAACCATGGTATCCCGAATCGTGCCACTCTTTGTTCTGTGTGCATGCCTTTCTTAGAACCCACTCACCGATTTCCATAATCAGTCCTGTATCTTCCGCCAGAGGGATAAAGTCATTGGGTGGAATAAGGCCGTCCTGCGGGTGTTGCCAGCGCACAAGGGCTTCCACCCCGATAATTTTGCCGTTCATTGCTGAAATAATAGGTTGATAGTGGATCAGCAGCTCATTTCGTTCAACTGCGAGCCTGAGATCAGCCTCGAGCTTTACACGGTTCATGATCGAATCATACATAACCGAATCAAACATCTCATAACGGGACCTTCCATTAACCTTTGCGTGGTACATGGCGATATCGGCATCACGGATAAAATCTTCTTCTCCGTCATAAGCAGCCGTACTCAACGCAATTCCGATACTGGCAGATGTAAATATATCCTGCCCGCCTACATGAAAGGGCACCTTCAATTGCTTTTCGATCCGACGGGCAACTCTCAGGGCATCGCTTTCGTCCTGGATATCATCAAGGAGTATTGCAAACTCATCTCCTCCAAATCGCGCAGCAGTGTCAACGGGCCTTATACACGTCTCAATTCTGCGAGCTACCTGAACTATTAATTCATCACCCGCCATATGACCAAGGCTGTCATTTACAACCTTAAAGCTGTCAAGATCCATCAACAGTACTGCATAGAGGTAGTTATTATGGCGTGCCAGACGCTCTGATAAACGATTCAGCCGCTTCGTAAAAAGTGTCCGGTTTGAAAGTCCGGTCAACTGATCATAATACATCTGGTGCTCCAGCTGCTTTTCAATGCCTTTACGTTCTACTATTTCCTGCTCCATTGAACCAAGCAGACTGTTCAGCTTATTATCATACTCTTCGAGTTTTTCTTCAGCATTTCTTGATATCACTCTTGAAAGGTAAAGACTCAAAAGCACGAGCCCAGACACAATGGTAAGAATAGCGACTATTGATGGTGAAGGAACGTAATCAAGGATATGGTATATAAATCTCACGTTGAGAAATAAGAGCGTAAATACAATCAGAAGCACGACTGAATTCAAGATATTCAGATTACGCCTGATCGCAACAATGGCTGTTGTTTTATCGAGTCCCCCAGATGTAGGCATACATAATTATCGGCTGATTGAGGCATTAACTTTAACTACATGTAACGTTCATATCTTTAAATACAATTGAGACTATACCTTAGTTACAAAACAGAGTTTGAGACCTTGATAGTTTATCTCGGAATTCCCTGTCCTGAACTGTCAGCATCTGATGCCCTGAATACGGAAGCGGCCGTCTGCCCGGTTTCTGCGGTGTCAGTCTTGAACCATGATATAAGACTCAGTAAGTTAGTAGATATTTTAGCCAGATCTGTCGTGGATTCATCAATTTGAGAAACCGCATCACGTGAAGTACCGAAGTCTGCTGTCACCCTTTCAATATTGGATGCGACTTCATCAATTGCAGTGGACTGCTCCTCAGTTGCCGCTGCAATGGACTGTACCATATCAAGACAATGTTCTGAAGCTTTTACAATATTTTCCAGAGAATCCTTGGCCTGCCCAGCAAGTTTTACGCCGCTTTCAGCTTCTTCTTTACTCCTGTCCATTGCCTTAACTGACTGCTCGGATTCCTGCTGAATCTTCTTAATCATTCCTGTAATTTCATCGGTTGCCTTGCTGGTTTTTTCAGCAAGCTTGCGTACTTCATCCGCAACAACAGCAAATCCTCTGCCCTGTTCACCTGCACGTGCAGCTTCAATAGCCGCATTTAACGCCAGCAGGTTTGTCTGGCTTGCAATGTCATTAATAACATTTATAATATCACCAATCTGTTTGCTGCTCTCACCCAGTTCTTCTATAGTTTGTGAAGACTGGCCAACTGTGTCTGCAATGTTCATCATACTTGTCACAGTCTGCTCTACAATAGAGCTTCCATCTCCGGCAATATCAACAGATTCCTTTGCGGCATTTGAGGCCTCCGATGCATTTCTTGCAACATCCACAATAGTCTGGGAGACTTCCGTAGTTGCAACCGCTGACTGCTCTATCTGCCGGGCCTGCTCCAGTATACTGAAATTAATTTGTGATGCAGTGGATGAGACAACATCGGAGCTATTGGCAACGGTGCTTGCAACGCCAAGTATTTCATTAACGATTCCTCTCAACTCACCTACGGTCTCCTTTAAAGCTCCCTGCAGTTCACCCAGCTCATCGGTTCTCTTCAAATCAAATGTCATTGTAAGCTCACCTGTCTTAAGACGATTAGCTATACCCACTGTATCTCTTAAGGAAGAGATAATGTTCTTCTTGACATAATACAGCGCAAGACCGCCAACAAGTAGTGACAGTATAAATGTAACAAGAGCACTGTTTCTAAGACTGTCTAAGGCCTTCAAAGAATCCTCCTCCATCATTTTGACGCCCTTGTTCATTTCCTTCAGGATAGTCATCGACATGGAATACAACCTCTTCTTATCCCCATCACCAGACAGCCCGCCTCCTGCTGCTTCATCTATAGTGGACTGAAAATCAGACCAGAGACCCGCAACTACTTTAAGCTGAGCGCGAATATCCTCGGTTTTTGCAGGTGGAAGTCCCATCTCTGTATTTCCATCAATAAGTCCTTTGAGAGTGTTGTCAAAGAGCTTTTTTGTACCCTTGACATCTTCATGAACATTAAGTCCATTTGCAATAAACATTACCTCTTTGGTCATCTTCTGAGTTAACATCCTCTGCCGCCCGGCAAGATTAATTATTGTTCCGTGGTCCCTCGAGCTATTGATCCATAGCTGGATACCAACAAAGTTACTGAAAACACATACAATCAGCGCCAAAACAGCAATACTGATTTTCCACTGTATATTTAATTTCATTCTTACCTCCGGTTGCATTCTAACTCAGGAATCGTACAATCATTCAACTCCCTGATATCAAGAGAGATTCCTATCCAGTGGTTTAACATTAGCTTTTCCTGATAGTAGACAGGCAAAATCACTTACATGTCTTATCGGGAATTTACGGTAAATCTTTAGCTTTTTCCGTAAATTCTTACAGACAGTCTAATAAATTTCACTAATGAAATAACTACAAAGAAAAAAAGGGGGGGGGGAGCTGAAAAGCCGTACAATTCACATTGAAAACCGGCACTTTCCTCTTGAGCAAGCCACGGGGTAAAATCACCGGCCTATGTGTGCCATATTGTTCTGAGGTCAACCTTTACTAATGTCCCAAGATTCATATAATTCCCCCTTCTATATTTTCAATCTTCTCCCAAGTCTTCTGCTATCAGTTGAAATTGGGCCAGAGCATCCTGTAGATCTTCGACGATTTCGCGGGCAATAATTTCTGGTTCTGGCAGGTTTTCGGATGCTTCCAGGCTGTCATCTTTGAGCCAAAAGATATCGAGGCTTGCTTTGTCACGGTTTATTAGTTCTTCGTAGTCGAATGCGCGCCAGCGGCCGTCGGGTTTCTTTTCTGTCCATGTGGGTTTTCTGGTGTGACGGTTTTCAGGGTTGTAGCATTTGACGAATTCGTCAAGATCTTCGCGTTTGAGAGGGTTTGTTTTAAGGGTGAAGTCTTTGTTTGTTCTGAAGTCGTATATCCAGAGCTTTTTTGTCCAGGGTTTTTCTGATGCGGGTTTGCGGTCGAAGAATAGGACGTTTGCTTTTACTCCCTGGGCGTAGAAAAGACCTGTTGGTAATCGGAGGAGTGTATGGACCTCGCATTCATGGAGGAGTTTGCGTCTGATTGTTTCTCCTGCTCCGCCTTCGAATAATACATTGTCCGGTACAACAACGGCAGCTCGGCCGTGTTGTTTGAGGATAGTTTTTACGTGCTG
>PIVU01000202.1 GCA_003354025.1 Nitrospirota bacterium | reverse complement strand
CATAAATGAACATTATATGAATCTTTTTTATTTCATTATAATTGGGAAGCCTTATTGGTTTGACAAGTTGTATAATTATAAATTCTCAAGAATCACCCTTCCTCTGTCTGAAATAATTCGGCAAGAAATAGTGAATCATCTTGGGTAATACGATTTGAGGTTTGAATTAAATGCTGACAATAAGAGATGTACTAAATTCCAAAAGTTCCGCTATCTGGTCTATATCGCCTAAAGATACTACATTCATGGCTATGGAGATAATGACAGAACATAATATAGGGGCATTGCTTGTGATCGATGAGAATCACGTGGCCGGTATTTTTTCAGAAAGGGACTTTGCGCGTAATATAATTATGAAAAAGTTATCAGCTGATGAAGTTCTTGTTGAGGAATTGATGACAAGAGAAATATACTGCATTACTCCTGACAAATCTGTGCAAGAATGTATGGGAGTCATGACATCAGCCCACATACGGCACATGCCTGTATTTGAAAATAATAAACTGATAGGTCTGGTTACTTTTGCAGATATAGTAAAAGCGCTTCTTATGGAGCAGAAAATCAAGATTAATGACCTCGAGAATTACCATTCCTGCTGCGACTCGGTCTCATTCGACACTTAAATCCGGGACGCTTCCTCAATAGCCTGCAAAAACTCCTCCCCGAATACATCCTTTATAATGAAGACGATCCCGGGATCAAGGCCGCTATCAGTATTATTGACATTGCAGGGAAAGTTAAAAGCATCTTCCGCAACGGATAATATGTGAGGCCTGTTATAAGATACAGCCAGCGGCCAGGTTGCACATGCAATGGGTTTAACTTCCCCAGGAGGTAATTCAAGGCCCATAGCTGCTGTATGGAGGGAGCATAAAATGCTATTTTTGACTCCAGAATAAGCAAAAACACAGAGATCATTCTCATCAGTATCAATTGCATAAAGACCATCTTCGGTTTCGTCAAATACGTTTTCAAACCCCGATTCACTTCGCAATTCATCTGTCCATTCAGAAGCAGCGGGAATATATGAGATGATCCGCTCCATTTCTCCGTCGTCAATACAAATTTCATATCTCGAACAGCAGCACATATCACTACTGCAGACACCAGGAGCACACTTGTGAGAAATGGAATACAGTGATGCCATGTCCACTTGAATTCCATTTATCAATTCAATTCTATCCGTTATTTTCACAGACTCAATTCCCCTTGTTCTGAAACAGGACTTTAAATTCAGTACCATTTTCTCTGTTGAGCTCAAACTGTCCCCAGGACTTTCTATTTTCGTAAGTAGTAACCGTTTTCAGACCAAAGGTAGAAGTATTTCTGAAATCAATATCATCAGGCAGGCCTATTCCATTGTCCGCCACTGTCAGCTCATACCTGTCTCCAGCCGGCATAATGCAAATCCTCACCTCTCCTTTTCTGCCATCAGGAAAAGCATGTATCAGAGAGTTAGATACAAATTCATTTACAATCAGACCGCCTGTTATTGCAATATCAATACTAACCGACAAATCGACAATATCCAGCAGCAGGGCTACACGCTCTTCCTGCACCCCATAGGATTTATACAACCTATTTACAAGCCTGTTTATATAATCCTTCATCTTGAGATGAGCAACATCTTTAGACTTGTAAAGAATGTCATGCACAAGGGCCATTGCCATAATCCGGTTCTGACAGCCCCTGAAGATATCAATACAGCGAGGATCACTCGTATAGTCCGACTGCATCATAAGCATTCCATAAATGACCTGAAGGTTATTTCCAACACGATGATTGATCTCAGTCAGAAGAACTTCCTTCTCCTTAAGTGAGGCATTGATTTGTTCTTCGACCAGTATACGCTCCGAAATCTCTTTCAAAAGTTCTTCATTGCTTTTGGTGAGCTGGATCGTTCGCTCCTTTACGATTTCCTCAAGATGCTCCCGGTATTTGTCCAGCTCTTTTTCCGTATGAACACGATTCGTTATATCACGAAACGCAATAACAGTACCCTTCATACTTCCTTTATCATCCAGTATAGGAGCAGAACTGAGTTCAATATACATGTCCCATATTTCTTTTGTTTTCAACATATACTTCACCTGTTCCGTAACAGTCGGCCCCTGCACCAGTTTACCGGACAAATTCACATCCAATGATTCAGGTTTGTGATCAGAAGATCTGATATCAAATATTTCTTTAATCGGCTTCCCATCTGCTTCCTCAAAATTCCAGCCTGTCAGAAACTGGGCAAGCGCGTTCATAAACTTCACTCTTCCATACTCATCAGTTGATATGACTGCATCATTAATGCTTTTTAGTGTTGTATATAGTCTGTTCTCACTCTCTTTTAACTTCTTCTCCATTCTATGTTTATATAGAGCAAGTTCTATCGTAGCCTTGAGTTCAGAGTCTTTGAAGGGTTTTACCAGATACCCGTAGGCCCCTGTTTCCCTGGCTTTCACGACAATGGCTTCGTCTGCATAAGCAGTGAGATAAACAACGGGTATATCAAAACTGGACATAATAGTTCTTGTAGTTTCAATTCCGTCCA
The DNA here is from genome assembly GCA_003354025.1 of Nitrospirota bacterium. Classification (GTDB taxonomy): domain Bacteria; phylum Nitrospirota; class Thermodesulfovibrionia; order UBA6902; family UBA6902; genus Glo-13. Next base: position 3,127 of record PIVU01000202.1, on the reverse strand, counting down.
TACTGCCCTGAAGAACTATGTCCATAAGAATCAGGTCAGGAGTATGGTCCGCCACTGATTTCAAAGCCGCCTCGCCAGAACCAACCATCGCAGTAACGCTATATCCCAAATCAACCAGACATGACTTGAGAAAATCAGCAATCATCCACTCGTCTTCAACTATTAGTATTTCAGCTTCATTCATATAATAAGGACCTTCATCAACAGCTCTTACTTAAATTATACTGATTGTTCCGGATTTGTATAGAAGAACAACTTTCTTTTTTTTGACATGCCGAAGGCCCGCAATTATTTTCCCCCTATGCAAGACATTTTTCAATGATCATTTGAATTCGGATTGACGGAAAGAAACCGTAATCAACAGGTGTTACATACACAATAACTTCTTAACTGAAGTTGAGAAGTAATAGCAGCCAGCACTTCACAAAAGCCTGATAAATTTCCGGCAAGATGTATTTATTCGACTAAACAGGCATAAACTCGCGATTTATGGCCTCTACTAAATAGTCTGCAAATATTCCTCAACTTCGGTGCTGAACTGGTCTCGAACACCCTTTACTTCATCTGCCAGTGTCTTTAACTCATCCCACTTGATGTTAAATATGTACGTATAGACAAAGTAGTTACGGAAGGACAGATATTTGTAGAATGTTTGATGAAGTTCAGGCGGAAGAATGCCGATCTCTCCGGATTTCCTGAGAACTTTTTCATGCCACTCGGGGGAATCCTGCACATCAAGTTTGTCATAGATCAGCATCTGTTTCAAAATATTCTCACACCCCGTGTATATATTCACAATAAATGCTGCTACAGACGCCTGCTCTGCTAATGAATAGTCCACTTTATCCGGAGAATAAACTGAATAGAGCTCAGTCATAATTCTTTCAATATTCTGAAATTCACCATTGCAGTATTGCTTCAACTCATCTATTGTCATATTATTTCCTCCTTATTACATAAATTAATTTCTGAAGATGCTTTATATATACCAGGCTACAATCTCCCTGAACGCAGAATAGACAACAGTAATCTGACACCGAGCAAGAATGCTACAAGAAAGCCAATCGCACCAACTGTAGAAAGACCGAATATTGTGCCGCCGATATTTGACTGTACAAGCATTGATGACCCCACGATAATAGCTGCCACGATAATACTGAATGCAAGACGATTGCTTGAACGGTCAATGTCCGTAATTAGTTTGTCCATTCCAATAGGATCAATTTTAAACTGGATTTCATCTCTCAATGCCTTCCTCAGAAGTCTGTTCATCTGCTTCGGCGTATCAATGAGCATTTCTGCAACTTCCGATATATTATCACCTGCCTTGCTTATTAATCGCTCAGGACTCAACCGTTTTTTAACCAGCTTTGCCGCATATGGCTCTGCTGCGGACATAAGATTAAAGTTTGGATCAAGCTGTCTGCCGATATTGTCTACAATAAGTATCGTCCTGTTCATCAACAACAACTCTGTAGGAACTTTTAGCCCGTGTTTAATTACTAGATGTGTCATTGCCTCCAGATATTCCGGAAAATTAACTTCCGATATCGACATGTCATACATGGGTTCCAACAGATAGAAAAGGTCCGATCTGAGTTCTTTTTTAAAAGAATCAATGTCCACATCTTCTACAACAAGTCCCAGCTCAATGTACAAATCAACAAGCTGATCAAACTTTTTATTTAGAACAGCAAGGAATGCCCTTGCAATATTATCAACAATATCAGGCTGAAGTGAGCCGACTATGCCAAAGTCCATCAGGCCAATCCTGCCGTCAGGCATGACAAATATATTCCCGGGGTGGGGGTCTGCGTGAAAAAAAGCGTCCTCAAAAATCATTTTAAAATAAGCATCCACTCCCCTTTTGGCAAGCTCACGCCTGTCCGCACCGGATTCTTCTATGCCCTTTAAATCATCAATTCTCACCCCATCAATTCTTTCCAGGACCAGTACTTTCGATGATAGGAAATCAGGGCATACCTGCGGTATGTGAATATACTCATTACCCTCGAAGTTACGCTTAAACCGCCTGGCATTTTTTGCCTCCTGAACAAAATCAAGCTCCCTCCGGACAGTCCTGGAAAATTCTTCAACAATCCCTTCCGGGTCAAATAGTTTACTCTCCGGAATATACCTGATCATCAGGCGTGCAATTGCACTCAATATGGCCAGGTCAGTATCAATAGTTTCCTTGATATCAGGCCTCTGAACTTTGATGATTACCTTTTCCCCCGACTGCAGCGTCGCAGAGTGGACCTGTGCAATTGATGCTGCTGCCAATGGAATATTATCAAAACTGAAAAACACATCATCTATGGAAATATCGAATTCAGACTCTATGGTACGGCGGGCAATGTCGGAGGGGAAAGACGGGACTTTGTCCTGAAGTTTTTTAAACTCATCAGCATATTCACTCGTGATAAGATCAGGTCTCGTAGAAAGCACCTGAGCAAATTTAATAAATGACGGCCCCAACTCACTGAAAGCCATCCTCAGTCTCGATGGGATAGTATGGCGCTCTTCTTTCTGCCGGCTGGTAAAATATTTAATCCTTTTGCTCAGGGGGATAAAACGCTGAAGGTTGACCTGTTCAATGACCTGCCCAAAACCGTGTTTGAGGAAGACATTTACGATATGTCTGATGCGGTTGATGTTTTTATACGTCTGCCATGCTTTTAAGAAACCTGATATCGCCATTCGTTGATTTCACTTATAAATGTTATTCATCCTCTCCTCGTATAATTATGGAGAAGATAATATTTATGTCATCACTTCAATATTCAATCGGCTTTTGCTGCATCCTCAAGTTTCTTTATTTTTGTAGAAAGAGATTTGAGTTTTTTATTTAACTCATCAACCTCGTCTCTGGTAGGTATATTCATTTTTTCCAGCGTCTTGTTAATCAGATCAGAGATACTCTTGCTTATGTCCTCACCGGACTGAGTTACTTTATCGGAGCATTCCTTTACAAGCTTCGCACCCTGAGATTCACTTAATTCGCCTTTTTCAACGAGATCATCAATAAGCTCGCCAACCTTCTCAGGGACACCGATACCTACCATTAATGCTTTATGAACTATTTCGTTGAGAGACATGTTAACCTCCTAAAATAAAGGGTTCAAGG
>PIVU01000201.1 GCA_003354025.1 Nitrospirota bacterium | reverse complement strand
GGAAGATTACAATTGTTAAGGATTATATTAAAAATGCACAGGGTTCGGTCCTTATTGAAATGGGTGATACAAAAGTAATATGTACAGCCTCTGTTGATGACAAAGTTCCGATGTTTATGAGGGACCAGAATAGGGGTTGGATAACAGGAGAGTATGCCATGCTGCCCGGGTCTACCCAGTCAAGGAAAGCCAGGGAGTCATCTATTGGGAAAGTCGGTGGCAGAACACATGAAATCCAGCGGCTCATCGGCAGGTCAATGCGTTCGGTTGTGGACCTTGAGGCATTGGGTGAAAGGACGGTCTGGATTGATTGTGATGTAATACAGGCAGATGGCGGGACAAGGACAGCGTCAATAACCGGAGCATTTGTGGCCATGAAATTAGCGATGAACTATTTGCTCGAAAATAAAATAATCGAGAGGCAGCCGATTCGTGATTATGTTGCAGCAGTGAGTGTTGGTATTGTGGACGGTGAGCCTCGTCTTGACCTTCCCTATACAGAGGATTCAACAGCTGAAGTGGATATGAATATTGTAATGACCGGATCAGAAAAATTTATTGAAGTTCAGGGCACTGCGGAAACCGAACCGTTCAATGCAAAGCATCTCCAGGAGATGCTTAATCTTGCCCAGTCAGGGATCACGGAGATTATTGCTGTTCAGAAATTGGTTTTAGGGGAATAATGCTACAATACTAAAATCGAGCATGGTTGTAACGGACGACGAATAACGAACGACGTACGACGTTTTTTTAGGGGACATGGGAAAAAACAGTATCAAACAATGGCCGGAGGACGAGCGTCCGAGGGAGAGGCTTCTGAAGTTCGGCCCTCAGGGAATGAGCACTGCCCAGCTGCTGGCGATAATACTGCGCATGGGCAGCAGGGACAAAAGCGCCATTGAACTGGCCAGAGAAATCCTCCAGAAATTCGGTAGTCTCGGTGAAATTGAAGATGCCTCTGTTGCAGAGTTTTCAGACGTAAAGGGAATTGGAAGTGCTAAAGTCGCCCAGATCAGGGCGGCCTTTGAACTGGGCAGGCGGCTGATGCAGAGCAAAGGTGATGCTGCAGTTCATGAACCCTCATTCAAGAACAGCAGGGCGGTCTATGAATACTACAGGCCGAGATTTTACGGCATGAAGAAAGAAAAAGTTATATGTGCCCTGCTCGATACAAAGAATAAAGTATTTAAGGAAATTCCTGTTTCGGACGGCATTCTTAACTCTTCACTTGTCCATCCAAGAGAAGTGTTCAGGTATGCAATCAAGGAGGCCGCTGCAGCGGTGATTATAATCCATAACCACCCCAGTGGTGACCCCAATCCCAGCAGGGACGATATAGAGATCACAAAAAGACTTGTAGAGACGGGCAGGCTGGTAGGGATAAATGTGCTGGATCATATCATTATTTCTGACGGAAAGTACCTCAGTCTGCTCGAAAAGGGTTATATCTCCTGATTTTCCATAATCACGTAAGTTCCTGCAATATAAAGAAAAAACAATAATTTAAGATTTTTTTTTGTAAATAGTCTAAAATGTCTTACCCGGTCTTTTTTTGCCGGGTTTGGCATTGCTTAATATCACTGGTTTTATCCAATTTGCCGGGCATATCCTCTGCCCGTCATACTAACTGTTTTTATATAATTATTTATACCGAAGACTAATAAATCTTAAGTCCATTCAAGGAGGCGTCATGGCAAAACCACAAAGGGCCCTAATAAGCGTTTCTGACAAAACCGGAGTAGTAGAATTTGCTCAGGGACTCAGTGAACATGGAATTGAAATACTATCAACAGGCGGCACTGCAAAGGCACTTAAGGATGCCGGTCTGAGTGTAAAGGATGTATCGGAGCACACCGGGTTTCCGGAGATGATGAGCGGCAGGCTCAAGACCCTTCATCCGAAAATCCACGGAGGCCTACTCTGGAGGAGAGACAACGAAAGTGACCTTGCCGATATAAAGGCCCACGATATTGAATCTATTGACATAGTGGCTGTTAACCTCTACCCATTTGAGCAGACTGTTTCAAAGGCTAACGTTACATTTGATGAGGCCATTGAAAATATAGATATCGGCGGACCTACCATGATAAGGGCCGCTTCAAAAAATTTCAAAGACGTAACTGTAATAGTCGACCCTGTAGATTATGCAAAAGTACTGGATGAGATTAATAATAACAACGGTGAGATTACCTATGACACAAGGTTTAAACTTGCCAGAAAAGTGTTTGCGCATACTGCAAGATATGACACCCTGATATCCAGTTACCTGAGCAGACAGGGAGAATCAGATATATTCCCTGAAACTCTTACACAGAGTTACTCAAAGATTGCTGATGTCAGATATGGAGAAAACCCGCATCAAAAGGCGGCTGTGTATAGGGATTCTCTTAGTCAGGGCCTTGCCATCGTCAATGCAAAAATTCTCCAGGGCAAGGAGATGTCATACAATAACTATCTCGATTCAAGCGCAGCTCTGGACCTTATCAAAGAATATACCGATCCCACAGCTGTTATTGTAAAACACAATAATCCCTGCGGTGTTGCAACAGCGGACGACCTGAATGTGGCATATAAAAGAGCATTTCAGATTGATCCTGTTTCTGCATTCGGTGGAGTAATCTCCCTGAACCGGAAGGTTGATGAAGCTACTGCAGGGGAGATACTGAATCTGTTCTGTGAAATAATAATTGCACCGGGTTATGATGATGCAGCTCTAAAAGTGCTCAGTCAAAAACCGAACATCAGAGTGCTTGAGCTCGATATAACAGCTGATGTTGTGGGTGTGGATATCAGAAAAATTCAGGGAGGTCTTCTTGCTCAGGAAAGAGACACAGGCAGAATTGAAGACTGGAAATCCCTTAAAGTTGTTACAAAAAGGCAGCCCACTGACGATGAACTTGCTGCGATGTCTTTTGCGTGGAAAATCTGCAAGCATATGAAGTCGAATGCGATTATTTATACATCGAAGGACCAGACTCTGGGTATAGGCTGCGGACAGACGAGCAGGGTTGATTCTGCGAAACTTGCAGCGATGAAAGCAGCAACGAACGGTATCTCATTAAAAGGATCTGTTGTAGCGTCTGATGCATTCTTCCCTGCAAGGGACGGAATTGACACTGTTGCAGAAGCAGGTGCAACCGCTATTGTTCAGCCTGGTGGTTCTATTAAGGACAAAGACACAATTGCTGCCTGTGATGAGCATGGTATAGCAATGGTGTTCAGCGGGATGAGACACTTTAGACATTAAACAAAGAAGGGTTCAAGGATTCCAAGGTCCAAGGGTTCAAGTGATGATGTTGATTACATCATTTTATTTCACTTGAATCCTCGACTCCTTGACCCCTTGAATCCTTTGAATTATAAGAGGTAAAACATGAAAGTACTTGTTGTTGGAGGCGGGGGCCGTGAGCATGCCCTTGCATGGAAGCTTAAACAGAGTCCCAGGGTTCAAAAGGTGTACTGTGCCCCCGGGAATGCAGGCATTGCTGAAGTTGCAGAGTGTGTTGACATTAATGTAGAAGATATAGATGCTCTGTTGGACTTTGTTAAATACAACTGGATTGACCTTACTGTTGTAGGGCCTGAAGTGCCCCTGACTTTAGGGATTGTTGATGCATTTGTTAAAGAGGACAGAAGGATATGCGGACCTGACAAAATAGGCGCGCAGCTGGAAGGAAGTAAAAAATTTGCAAAAGACTTTATGCAGAGATATGGTATTCCTACGGCTGAATATAAATCATTTACATCCTATGCTCAGGCTGAAGAGTATGTGAGACTCAAGGGCGCTCCCATTGTGGTGAAAGCCGACGGACTTGCTGCAGGTAAAGGTGTAATCGTAGCTGAAACAGTTAAAGAGGCCACTGATGCACTGAAATCCATCATGAAGGACAAAGAGTTCGGAGAAGCGGGCAGCAGTGTTGTGGTTGAACAATGTCTTCAAGGTGAAGAGGCCTCATTCATGATTCTAACCGACAGTGAGACAGTTGTACCTCTTGCTACTTCACAGGACCATAAGCGAATATTCGATGGCGACAAAGGGCCGAATACAGGCGGCATGGGTGCTTACAGTCCTGCTCCGATTATAGATGAGGCAATGAGTGAAACGGTCATGAAGACTGTTATTGATCCAATGATGAAGGGTCTTAAACACGAGAAGATTAATTTCAGAGGAGTTATTTATGTTGGCCTGATGATCTGCGACGGTAAACCCTACGTTCTTGAATACAACTGCCGATTCGGAGATCCAGAAGCCCAGCCGATTTTAATGAGGCTAGACAGTGACCTCTTCGATTTGCTGAAAGCCACCGCTGAAGGTAAGTTGAAGGACGTGGAAGTTACATGGAAAGATGAGACGTCTATATGTATAGTGCTTGCGTCAAAAGGCTATCCTGGTTCCTATGAGAAGGGCACTGTAATAGAGGGTCTTGGCTCATGCAAGGGACGTGACGATGCGTATATATTTCATGCCGGAACAAGGTTCAAGCGCGGCGATGTAGTAACATCAGGCGGTAGAGTGCTCGGGGTGACAGCACTTGGTAAAGATGTCCAGTCAGCTAAAGATAATGTTTATAACGCCCTGGAAAAGGTCCATTTCGATGGAATGCAGTACAGAACTGATATCGGGGATAAAGCGATTAAAAGATAGGATCCGAGGGGTCAAGGATTCCAGGGTTCAAGTGAAAAGGAGAAAGACAGGAATGAAGGCAAAAGTATTGATTTTGATGGGTAGTGATTCTGACTTGCCTGTTATGGAAGCAGCAACGAAAATTCTTGACGAATTTAATATAACTTACCATATGACCGTTTCATCTGCCCATAGAACACCGGACAGAACGGTTAAGCTTATCAGGAGTGCTGAAAAGGGCGAAGTCGAAGTAATCATTGCCGGAGCCGGAGCAGCAGCGCACTTGGCAGGAGTTGTTGCCGCGCATACAACATTACCTGTGATAGGTATACCGATTGATTCATCGCCGTTAAAGGGCATTGATGCTCTATATTCAACGGTCCAGATGCCTCCTGGCATCCCCGTAGCAACAATGGCAGTCGGCAAGGGCGGCGCTAAGAATGCCGGAATATTCACTGCACAGATATTAGGCCTTAAAGATAAAAAAATTGCTTCGGCCCTCAAGGATTTTAAAAAGAAAATGGCTGCTGAAGTTGTGAAGAAGGCGAAGAAGGTGGAGAACAGGTAAAAAGCAGAACTTCGAGACTATTCAACATAATTGCATTTACTAAGAGGCAGGTTCTAAAACCTGCCTCTATTATTTTATTGGATAATCTTTAATTGAATTAAATGGAGGGATTAATGAAACCAGGCAGAAATGATCCCTGTTCCTGCGGGAGCGGGAAGAAATACAAGAAATGTTGTTTAAGTTTGACGTACACAGTCAAAGGCAAAGAAGACTCTATCAGGGAGCGAGTCGTGCAGAGTCTTCTGGATTTCTTCAGGGAAAAGTATGAATATAGCCTGGATTATGCCTATCCTGAGTTTTGGGAAGATTTCAACCCCGAGGAACATCTGAACCATAATACTCTTCCGATGGCAGACATTAATTTCATGGAATGGATTGTCCATGATTTTATCATAGATGATGAAAATGAAAAGACCCTCATCGATCTCTATGTTGAATACAACAGGAAAATCACACTTGATGAGCACAAATTATTGAAG
>PIVU01000464.1 GCA_003354025.1 Nitrospirota bacterium | reverse complement strand
TAAAACTGGCAAGCGGCGATCTTTTATCTCCAATTGCTATGAGAGCATACCCGGCAATTGACGCGATTTCGAGGAAGACGTAAAGATTAAATGCATCACCTGTTATCAATATTCCTAAAAGACCGGTTACGAGCAGGAGAAAGACCGTGTAGAAATTGACGATCCTGTCAGGCAGTTCTTTCTCAATGCTCTTTTTTGAATACACGGAAACAACAAGGCTGATAAAGGATACGATAATGAGCATAAAGGCGTTGAGGTGGTCAATTAAGTATGCAATTCCCCATGGAGGGGCCCAACCGCCAAGATTATAGGTAATGGCGCCATTGCTTACGACTGTAACCAGGACATCAACGGACAGAAGCACGCATGCACTTAGGGTGGCAACCGTAAAAGGATAACAGAGCCCTTTTCTCCATAACCCGATTATGAGGTTAATGGCGGCGGCTATCAGCGGCAGTATTATTATCAGGGCAGGAGCGTTTTGTATCATTTCCCGTCTTCCGCTTTCAGGATATTCAGAATCTCATCCTCTTCCAGGGTATTGTATTTTTTATAGAGCATTATCAGCAGCGCAATGGCAACTCCGAATGTACTCACCATAACTACTATGGCAGTAAGCATGAGTACATGCGGCAGGGGGTTTATATACTGAGCAGTATTAATAATGTCTGCAGCCTCTCCATGACCGTGCTGAATAATGGGTATAGTGGCGCCGCCTTTTTTTGAAGCAGTAGAGACGAAAAAAAGTATTATCGCTGTCTGGAATATATTCATTCCAACAACCTTCTTTGCCAGATTATTCTTGGCTATCATTGCATAGAACCCTATCATCATGAGTATTATGTACATCCAGTAATTATATTTACTGACAATGAATTCCATGGTTTCCATTATTCCTGTTCTCCTTCTTCATGTTCGCCTGCTGAGGCGATATTAAGGAAGATGGAAACCATAACAGCCATTACAGTGAACCCTACACCGATCTCAACACCCAGGATACCGAGTGATCTTGCATGTGCGGGATCTGCAGGCAGAATTTTGTGGAGGATACCGTAATCGAGGTAATTTGCTCCCAGTATCAGGCAGAGAAGACCGATTCCCGCGAAAATAATTACTCCAAGGCTGCATAATACAGTGTTTAATTTTTCACTCATCCGCTTTTTAACCTCTTTTATATCATAGGCAAGGACCATCAGTATGAAACTCGCCGCAAAGATGCAGCCGCCCTGGAAACCACCGCCCGGGCTGTAATGTCCATGTGCGATTACATACAGGGCATACAGCTGGATGACTGGTGTAAGTAAACGGCAGACGGTCTTTATGATCACACCCTCAAAATCTCTGATCATTTCTTTCTCCTTAAAAGCATCATACATACAACGCCTGCAGTGAAGATGACCGTG
>PIVU01000200.1 GCA_003354025.1 Nitrospirota bacterium | reverse complement strand
TGAAGGAAAAATAGTTGAGGTCTTTGTAGATGGTATAAGTGAATCTGATTCGAGCAGGATGACGGGGCGCACAAGGTCAAACAAGATTGTCAACTTCCAGGGAGATGCGTCTGATGAAGGCAATGCTATATTTATTAAGATACTCGAAGCAAAGAAGCATTCACTCAACGGGGAGAAAGTCTAACCCTGAAGTTATTTAGTTATCTGCCTACCCTGATTCAATAATATGAAAATAGCCATACAGACCTTAGGGTGTAAAGTAAACCAGTCGGAAAGTTCATCAATTGAAGCACTGCTCAGAAACAGTGACCATGAAATTGTTGGGCTGCAAGACAATCCTGATATCTGCATTGTGAATACCTGTACAGTTACTGCAAAAAGCGATTATCAGTCCCGCCAGGTTATTAGACGTGCTGCCAGGTCCGGCGCTAAAGTTATTGCCACCGGATGCTATGCACAGCTAAAATCTAATGAACTGTCTGAAATTGATGGTCTTGACCTGGTTATTGGGAATGACGGAAAGGCCAGCATCGTAAACCATGTGAACACTTTAAGTGAAAGCTCTAAGGGTAAAACAGATATTAGTGTAAGTGAACCTGGATTGCCCCTTCAGTATCAGCCCTACACTTCAAGCAGAGCCCGGGCGTTCTTGAAAATTCAGGACGGCTGTAACTTTTCCTGCTCCTATTGTACAATACCCCTGGCACGGGGGAAAAGCCGAAGCCTGCACAGGGCAGGGGTGTTGCAGTCTATTGAAAACCTTATTAAGCGGGGATATAAGGAAGTTGTGCTGACTGGAATACATATCGGCTCCTATGGTCCTGATCTCGAGCGAAAGATCCCTCTTTCTGAATTAATTTACGAGATATCAGAATTGTACCCGCAAATTAGAATAAGGTTAAGCTCCATAGAGCCCCAGGAAGTAAATGATAGTATTCTGAGTCTTGTTGAACAGAACAGGATATGTCCTCACCTGCACATACCTCTTCAGAGCGGATCGGACAAAATGTTGAAACTTATGAACAGGGGTTATTCAACAGAATATTATAAACAGGTTATCAACAGGATAGTAACAAGTTATCCATCTATATCTGTGGGTACTGATATTATTACAGGATTCCCCGGTGAGAGTGACAAGGATTTTGATGATACTGTAACATTTCTTGAAAAATTACCCCTGAGCTACCTGCATGTGTTCCCATATTCCAAAAGACCACATACAAAGGCTGCTTTGATGAAGGATCAAGTTGAAGAGGATGTTAAGAAAAAAAGGGTTAAAAAATTAATGGAAATTAGCAATGAAAGAAAAAAACAATATAATTCAGCTAATTTAGGTATGGTATTGAATGTTATTGTTGAAAATAAAGCATCAATTAATAACCTTTATAGTGCTATTTCTGAAAATTATTTACGCATTTTTGTAAAGACTACCCGCCTAATATCAGGTCAAAGCCTTAGGGTTAGAGTCATATCGTTGACAGATAAGGGCCTGATAGCACTTCCTCTCTAATATTTCAAATAATTAGCTAAGTAGTAGAATTATAAAGGTATTTAAAGTGCCTAATTATTGTGCAATCCTCGGAAAACCCATATCATACGCGCATTGAAGGAAGGTTGGTAGTTGGTTTTCACATCTTCTCAACAAAACTTTGGCAGCCACAGTGTCCGATAAGATATATTATGTTAAATTAGCTATGATTATTTATCATTCTTAGTTCCGGCATCCTAATATTTAGTTAATTAAATCTCTCATCGTTGACACGTCCCCTTTCCCTTAAGATTAAGTGTATACTCGATGTCAGATCATCCTTTTGACCGACTATATAGGCATTCCAGAGGCTGATTAATATGCTTCCGTAAGGTAGGTCAACCCTTTTGTAAATATTTATCCACATAAATAATTGCCAATTGTGATTTATTGTATAAATAGCGGCTAATATTTCGATTTATGGGTACCTGTGGTACCTGTTTTATTTAAAACGAGTGCTATAAGTAACACATGATTAAATAAGTTATTGATCACCTATGATTTATATGTAGTCAAAGATTTCAGCAATGAGAATATGTAACGGTATTTGCTTAGTATTATATACAATTTAAGTATATGTCTAGATTGTTAGTCGATTTAATGCATTAAATCAGCGTATTATGATATATGTGTGCCTAATATAATAAGTTTATTGTAGTGAATGTGCAAACATAAATACTTCATGTAATACTTTAACTAAATAACATAACGGTAAGATTAATTAATGAAATTAAACAGTTTCGCTACAGATGCAACGATATCTGCATTTCAATTATGTACTTTTAAGCATTTTAAAAATGAGAATTACATAAAATGAGTGAGTTGATACGCACATTTATCTATAGACTTGCTACTTATTTGAGCATTAATTTAGTGCTGGGTCTGTTTTGATTCTATTACTAATTGAAACAGAACTCTAAAATAAAGATGCAATCTGCATGGAAATGAAGCTGCCTGAATCGTTTTGCCTCATCTATGGAGAAAGGATCTACGGGAAATGTATGAGTATAGAGGTCACCGTCATTCAATTTCTCAAGTATCAGTATTTTGTATTGCATAGTATCCATAATATATATATCGTCTGAAGTACAGGATTTCTTTAGAGATATTTAGTTTTGAAGGATACTGAAAGGTTGGAGGGACTAACTCTTTACGACCATAGTATTAGACACGCAGCTCTGCATTGAGGTTACTCCTGATCAGACTGATAATACTATTATGTAGTTCATCTACCTCTATGTCTGTAAGAGTTTTTTCTGCAGAACGGTATCGAATTGAAAAGGCCAGACTCTTCTTGTCTTTATCAATGGAGTTACCTTTATAAATATCAAAAAGTCTGACAGATTCAATAATGTCGGAATCTATGCTGTTTATCTCCTGAGTTATGGAATTGACTGATACATCGTCAGTTACTATTAATGCCATGTCTCTTTCAACATATGGGAATTTTGGTAAAGGCTTGAAGGAAGTGCAGGAAGGTATTGACTCAAGTATATCATTGACATCATATATCTCTGCCACTGTAATGTCGCCCTTTATATCAAAGGAATCAGCAACAGTGGGATGTAATTTCCCGATAACGCCCACTGTTTTATTGTCTATAATTAAAGAACATGACTTTGCGGGATGAAGGTAAGGCACGGCAAATGCCGGCTCTTTAGTGAATGATAAAGTTCTTATGTTCAAATCTGCAAAGATATTTTCAAACAGGCCTTTTAAATCATAGAAACCATCGTGCTTATTTTCCCAGACAGAGGTTGACTGCTCTTTGTGAAAAATCGATGCAACCTGTACTATCTCATTCGGAAGCTTCCGGTCTGATTTTATAAATATTCTTGATATTTCAAAAAACCGGAGCATTTTTTCGCCACGATTCAGGTTTGTATTAATATTGGTCAGGAGGCCCGGTATGAGTGTTGACCTCATTGCCGCATCTTCCTGTCTGAGAGGGTTCTTGACGTAAGTAAGAGACCTTCGACTGTCAGTATCGGGGAGAAGAAGCTTATCAAGTGACTCCGGATTTATAAAACTGAAATTTATGACTTCTGAGAAACCCGATTTCACCATGGAATTCTTTATGTCTTTAATAAGTTCCTGCTGTTTATGCACGGGAGCTGCACTCATCTGCATTACAGGAAAAGAAGAAGGGATATTGTCATATCCATAAAGCCGGGCAATTTCTTCAACTATGTCTATGTCTCGCTGTATATCATCTCTGAAGCTCGGTGGAACAACTGATAATGAGTCCCCTGCCCTTTCTGTTTTACAACCAAGACGCATAAGTGTTTCTTCAACAAATGATTGGCCTACATCAACTCCAATAACGGAATTGATCTTGTTGAATGAAACTAATATTGTTACTGGTTCGTGAGGCATAGGGTAATTGTCGGTAATGCCTGTTACTACCCCTCCAGCAATTTCCTGAATCATCTGCGCAGCTCTGTCCATTGCAAGAGCAACCGCTTCTTTATCAACACCTCTTTCAAATCTGTATGCAGCTTCTGAGGAAAGATTCAGATCTTTTGATGTCCTTCTAACAGAAGAGGGATTAAAATAGGCGCTTTCCAGAAGTACGTTTACAGATGTTTCCGATACCTCGGAATCCAGTCCTCCCATGACGCCTGCAACAGCGACAGGTTTTTCAGCATCCCAGATAAGGAGCATGTCTTCAGATGTTTTCCGTTTTTCATTATCAAGGGTTGTAAAAGAGCTAATGCCCTTTGCCTGTTTAACCACTATTTTTCCGCCGGCAAGTTTATCCAGGTCGAATGCATGCATTGGCTGTCCAAGTTCAAGCATTATATAATTTGTTACATCAACGATATTTGAAGTCGGCCTTATACCGCAGGATTCCAGTCTTTTAGAAAGCCACTCCGGTGAAGGGCCTGTCTTTACTCCGCTGATTACTCTGGCCGTATACCTGGGGCAGAGCTTGGGGCTTTCAATCTCGACAACCGGCCCCCTGCCCTCTTCTTTATCTATCGCCGCTGTTACATCTATTAACGGCAGGTCAAGAATAGCCGATATTTCTCTTGCTATTCCCCGTATGCTCAAGCAGTCAGGCCTGTTTGGAGTAACTCCAATATCAATTTGAGTATCGTCGTTGAGCTTTTCGATCTCCTCTACTTCCAGGCCGGTCATGGTAAGTTTATGGGCCAGGTCCTCGGGAGATAATTTAAAGTCTACAAATTCTTTTAACCAGTTGTATGATACTTTCATAATTAAATTTCTTTTTAAATTGTTCCCCTTTTTCAAAGGGGGCAGTTTAATCTAAAATTGCTCTAAGAATCGTTTATCGTTTTCAGGGAAAAGTCTGATATCATTTATACCGTATTTAAGCATTGCTACACGTTCTATACCCATTCCAAAGGCGAAACCGGAATAGAGTTCTGGATCATATCCTGCCATTTCAAAAACTCTGGGGTTGATCATGCCGGCACCGAGAATTTCGAGCCACCCAGTGGTGCTGCAAACATTGCATCCTGAGCCTTTACACATTACACAGGATATATCAATTTCAGCACTCGGTTCAGTGAACGGGAAGAAACTGGGCCGGAGCCTGATAGATGTATTTGGGCCAAAAACCCGGTGAATAAATAATTCAAGGGCGCCTTTAAGGTCACTCATTCTAATATGTTTGTCGACCATGAATCCCTCAAGTTGATGAAACATCGGGATATGACTGACATCAGCGTCACAACGGTAAACTTTACCCGCTGCGATGACCCGGAGCGGCGGTTTATTGTTCTCCATTACCCTGCTTTGCACAGAGGACGTATGGGTCCTTAAGACAACATCATCACTAATAAAGAACGTATCCTGCATGTCTCTAGCTGGATGGTCTTTGGGAAAATTAAGAGCTTCGAAGTTATAGTAATCCAGCTCAACTTCAGGGCCTTCTTCAACGGTAAAGCCTAAAGAAGTAAAGATGGCAATAATTTCATCTAGTACCTGGGTAATAGGATGCAAATGACCAAAGGGAGTATGGCTGCCCGGTATAGTCACATCGATACTCTCTGACTGGAGTTTATTTCTCAGGTCGGCGGTTTTAAGAAGTTCTTCCTGCTTGCTGATCAGGGATTCAATTAATACCTTGGTTTCGTTAAGGATACGCCCCTGTTCACGCCGTTCATCTTTTGGGATAGTCCCCAGTGATTTTAATAGACTGGT
>PIVU01000001.1 GCA_003354025.1 Nitrospirota bacterium | reverse complement strand
ATTCCTTCCTGCAGTTTCTCTCCCTGTTTCCACAAATAATCGATGGTTCTGTTTTCAATCATGAACCTGATTGTAGCTAGTGCCGCTGATATTGAAAGGGTTTCACCACCAAAAGTGAAGGAAAAAAACACTTCGTTAAAGAGTCTCATAATTTCCTTTCGTCCCACAATAGCTGAAATAGGCATTCCGTTTCCCATCGACTTACCCAGGCACGCTATATCAGGGACTACCCCGAAGTACTCCTGGGCCCCTCCGACGGCAAGCCTGAATCCTGTAACCACCTCATCGAAAATCAGGAGAGCTCCGTTTTTGTGTGCAAGGTCTTTTACTTTCTGGAGGAAATTGTCCTCCGGTCCGCACAGGCTGATCGGCTCCATAATCACACAGGCTATTTTGTCCTTATGTTCTGCAAACAGCCTTTCAAGACTTTCCAGGTCGTTGAACTTGAACGTAAGGGACAGTTTTTTTATTTCATCGGGTATTCCTTTATTCAGTGTTGTTGTTGATATGTACCAGTCCTGCCAGCCGTGATATCCGCAGCATGCTATATGGTCCCTTCCAGTATATGCTCTGGCGACCTTTACAGCTGCTGATGTAACGTCAGAACCGTTCTTTCCGAATCTGGCCATCTCTGCACAGGGCACGACCTCTTGCAAAAGTTCGGCAAGATCATACTCAAGATAGTGCGGAAGCGAATATATACTGCCCTTTCTTATCTGTTTTTCTATTTCATGTATAACAGGCTCAAACGAATAGCCTAGAATACAGGAGCCGAGGCCCATTGCAAAATCAATGAACGTGTTATTATCCATATCTGTCAAATGACACCCTTTGGCTTCTTTTACGAAAAGAGGAGACGATCCGACACTAAACTGAAGGTAAGACTTGCTGAACGTCTGGGAGCAGTTCGGTATCAACTTGGAAACTTTATCAAAGAGGGCATTGCTTTTATCAAGATTCAGGGCTTTCCCTTTGAGACCTTCAATATAATCTTTATCAACACTAAGGGACTTTGCGTAGCCTTCGTTTGGTATTATGTGATTCGTCTTTTCAAGAATTGACTTGTTTTCAGCGATTAGCTTTGCCACATCTTCATATGTATAATCTCTGCCTTGAAAGTAATTCATGATGTTCTGAATCACTTCTGCATCTTCTTTGTAATCAAGACTGAGGTGTATACCAGACAGGTCTTTCTCATCATAAGGCAGTAGTACGGCCTTAAATTTTCCGGAATTCCTTATATAGGGACTGACATGCTCCCTTTCTGACGGCAGTTGTGCGTTCTTGTCCGCCTCTATTACAGCGTTGCCCCGCATCACTTCAAAATCAAATCCGTCTATTATGTTGGTAAGGGCAAGATAGTCCGCATCAAGCTCACGAAAACGTGAGACAGCGTAATTTACGAGCCTGTGATCCATTAAAATACAATCGCCCGTTACTCTGACAACGGTATCCAGTCCATAATTCTTTGCAGCCATGGCAAACCTGCCGAGTACATCGTCGACACTTCCTCTTATAACATTCCACCCCTTGCTTTCAGCAATATCAACGAGGACATTATCATCACTTCTTTCAGAGGTTGCAAGGATTTTATAGTCGGCTTCTACCGGCATGCACCTGTCCATAACATATTCCAGGGCAGGTTTTCCGTTAAACTCATGCAGCATTTTCTTGCTGTATCGCGTTGAACTGTTTCTTGCCTGCATGACAAGGCCGGTCATATTAATTTGAACTCCATTTAATATTTAACATATTGACTCCTGATACCCGTTATTCCTTTATTTAATATGCGGTATCACTTAACTGCGAAAATTCATTTATAAACATGTTCTTAAATAGCAATTATCGTGCCGAATACCACGAGAATGCATCTCTTTGATTAATATAAGTTTTTCCCACTGCTTCATGTTTTCTTCAAGCTATTGGCTGTCACCATACAGATTATATGTCATTATTTTGACTTAAGATTAAAGGCACTTAACTAATGAAAAAGACTTGTTAATGTCACTACTTCCGGCCCTTTCATAATTAATCAATCTGCCACTTATAAGGAAGAATAATGCTCTCATCCTGGACTTCAAGTGATTCGATATCGTCTTTAAGTCCGGACAGGTTTTTAACTGATAAGTTGTCCAAATAGCTTATGTTCTTTTCCAACTGTTCAACACTGTCAACACCTAATACTATCCCGTCAACACTGTGTGACAGGACAAATGATATTGCCATGCTCTCTATAGCTATCTGATATATTTCAGATAGTTCCCTTATTCTCTTTATCCTGCCTTTTACAGGATTAAAGAAGCCGGCAAGTTTCAAGTCATCCATAAAAAAAAGTCCCTGCAAAAATACTGATCTTGCAAATACCCTTATGTTTTTATTGATCAGCGAGGAAAGATGATCATTGCTGACAAATCGCCTGTCAAACAAATTTATCGGCACTTCTACTGCAGATATCCCGTGACCTCTGTCCACAACATTATTGAGTTCGTACGGGTGATATACAGATATGCCGAAGTTTCCGATAATCCCCTCTTCTTTATATTCATTAAGAACGGGCAGCACTATATTTCCATATTCCTCATACGTACCGTATGAGTGCAGCAACAAATAATCAATACTGTCTATGTACATATTACTTAATGATGTATCGATATCTCTTTTAACATCTGAAGGGTTCCGGTAATCATGGGTCGGCAATTTAGTAATTACTTGAAAGCACTTCCCTTTTGTTCTGAAAAAACTCCCTATAACATTTTCTGCATCTCCATATGCGCTGGCGGTATCCAGAGTTGTGACACCCATTTCATACGCTTTTTCAAGAATGGAATGGACTACATCCTCTCCAAGCTTTTTCTTATTAGCTATACCGTATTCCAAACCAAAGTTTGCAGTTCCAAGAATCAATCTGTTATTCATTTTACTATTCAATAGTTCCTGCCATTCTCTTTATCTGCTGGGAATTCTAAAGTCTCTTTCCACAAGCGGAAGTCCTACAGCCTTTCCACCATTATTGCTTGACTGATGTATTGCAAGGGCAATTTCAAGGGCAGCCATGCCGTCTCCGGGACCGCTAAAGTTCTCTGACTTTCCTTCCATACAGTCGATTAGATTATTAGCCGCCTCTGTCCAAATATTCTTCTTTTCGCCATGAGAAATATCCTTCCTGTACAGCTCAACAAGACCGCTCTCAGTTTTACTTTCCTCAGCTTGATACAGCTCAAAGAGCCAGTTGCCTATCCTTATTCTACCCTTAGTCCCCATGATGTCAAACTCAAAATGAAAAAACCCCTTACTGTCGCCGTGGACGGTCGCATACGCACCGTTCTTGAAAAATATCAGTGCGTAACCGCCGACATCATGGGCAATTAATTTCTCTGTAGACTGAAAAGCATCGTGATGAGAAACATCACTAACGATCTCAAGATGGCCCTCTACCCATTCTGCATCACCGAAGAGATACCTTAGTACGTCATAGGCGTGGGTGCCCGTGTGAATCATATTGCCGCTGAAGTGGCATACAGCTGAAACCGGTTCTCCTATTTCACCGCCCGATATAAGTTTCTGAGCAAGTTGAAAATCCTGATCCCATCTCCTCATATGTGAGACAATAAGATGAGTATCATATTCTCTGCATAATCTCTCCATCTCATCGGCCTCGGACAATGAAGTTGCGAAGGCCTTTTCACTCCAGATACCCTTGACCCCGCTTTTAATGCAGTCAGTGACCATAGCGTACCTTTCGGTAGCATAAGCACATACACTCACTATCTCGGGCTGTTCTTTTTGAAGCATTTCACGATAGTCGGTATACGTTGCATCGATACCGTATTCACTGGAGAAGTCACGAAGTCTTTCTGTATCGGTATCAGCAGCAGCTATTATCTCCGCTCTGTCAACCGCCTGATATGCTCCTGCATGAGAGCAGGGTTTCTCAGGTATAAGTGGGTCATTATTAAGAAGCCAGGCCACCCTGCCACATCCTATAATTGCAGTCCTATATGTTTTAGCGGCCATCGTTTAAACCTTAGCGTGTTTCAGCCTTCTTTTTCATACTCTACGAGCTTTAAAGAGATTCCGTTCTTATATGCTACTGATAAACATTTGTCCTTTGATAAATGCAGGCTGCCTGTCGAGACATTGTCATCATTCCTGGTAAACTTGATTTCCTTTATCCAGTATATATTGTCTTCAATTACCAGTCTCATACCTCTATAGCGTTTCTGCGACATTACTTTATTAAAAATATCTGTGAGAGAATCACTGTTTAAATCAATTGTTAAATCATCAATGGAAGCAGGCTTGTAATAATATCCCCCTGCATTGGGTTTCGCCTCTAACTGATTATTGATATAAAGGAGCAGATCATTCAATAGTATAGGGACTCCTGCAATCATCTCATTAAATATATCGTCTTCCGACATCCCAAAGTAATTTGTAACACTTACTTGAGAAACGATTTCTCCCTGATCAATAATTGCTGCGACTTTATGTAATGATACGCCTATTTCTTTCTCATTGTTCAGCATGGCCCAGAAAATCGGATGCCGGCTTTTATAGTAGGGCAATGAACTCAGATGCACGTTGTACACATCTTTATAATTAATAATATCTTCCGATATTTTTTTACCAAAACAGCACATAACGTAAAAATCTATTTCAGGAGCCTCAAGCATTGCATCATAGGCATCTTTGATGTTACTAACCGGTTTCACATCTATATCTCTTACCAGTGAATAAGTTAAAATGTCATCATTAAATTTATCCTTCTCAACAATTATTGTCTTCAGTTCACATTCCGGCATATGATATAAATATTCAGCCACCTCCATGACCTCACCGATAAAACCTACGTTATACATAACGATATTCCCTTATGAACTTCATTTATCTTTTGTGATTATTAATTTTCACGTTTGACATACAGTCAATTTATTATTCTCTTACTTTTTACGAGAATCTGCCTTTACTGCATTCTTCACTTCTTCTACGACCCTGTCCATATCATCCCTGTTCATTGATGGATGAATTGGCAGGGTAATGGTCCTGCTATAATATTCCTCAGCGTGGGGGCATAACCCTTTTCTGTAACCTAGCATCTGGTAGTATGGAAAAGAATATAAAGGAATATAGTGGACCTGCACCCATATCCCTTTATCTCTCAAGGCCCTAAATACGTTATCTCTGTTTCCTTTGATCAACTGAATAACATAAATGTGCCACCCATGATCACCATTATTGTCTGCCGGCATTACTATGTAGTCCTTCAAATCATCAAATGCCGACTGATAGTAATTGGCAATACTTCTTCTCTTTTGCAGAAAACTGTCGAGCTTGTTGAGTTGGCTGATGCCGAGTGCTGCCTGAATATCATTCATTCGATAATTATAACCTAGCATTTGCATCTCATAATAATAGTCCTCATAAAAACCGCCGGACTTCATATTCTTTTTTGTAATACCGTGGCTCCTCAGTGTAATAAGTCTCTCATAAAATTCATGACTGTTAGTTGTTATCATCCCGCCCTCACCGGTGGTGATGTGCTTTAGTGGATGAAAACTGAATACAGTCATGTCCGAGTATGTGCAGCTTCCCACTATTTCGCCTGAAACATATCGTGCGCCGTGGGCATGACACGCGTCCTCTATGACAACAAGCCCTCTTTCTTTTGCTGAGTTGTAAATAGGTTCCATGTTACAGGGCAGTCCTGCGAAATGAACGGGAATCACAGCCCTGGGTTTTGTTCCCTGCAGTGACTCAATATTAACGTTTCTTTTACTCAGATATTCTTCAAATTTTTCATGATCTATGCATATAGTATCAGGATCAATATCTACAAACACAGGAGTTGCGCCAACGTATAAGGCACAGTTTGCTGATGCTGCAAAAGTAATAGGGGATGTTATTACCTCATCTCCCTTCCCAATCTCAGCTGCCAGGCATGCAAGGTGCAGCGCCGCAGTGCCGCTTGTGACTGAAACCGCATACTTCGCACCGCAGTACTCTGCAAATTTCTCTTCAAATTCTTTACTCTTCGGCCCCTGTGTCAACCAGTCAGACTGAAGGACTTTAATCACTGCTCGTATGTCTTCCTGGTCAATACACTGTCTTCCATAGGGAATAATATGATGGTCTCTGTCTGAAGACGGGATATTAATTGATGCCTGCTCCAACTTTCACCTCCTCCTTCTCTCCCGATCTACGTTGCTTTTCCGAGCTTGCTATCAATTCCTTTATCTCATCTATGTTGAGCCACCAGGAATTTGTGTCGCTGCTATACTTAAAACCTTCGCTGACTTTTTTTCCGCCCTTCCAGTTCCCATCACCCCAGTCAGAAAATTCCGGCTTAATGAGATAACAATCATCATACTCCAGGGTGTTTCTTGCATCGTCTTCCGACACCATAATTTCATGAAGCTTTTCGCCGGGCCTGATACCCACAATCTTACGTTTACATTCCGGTGCTATTGCCTCGGCTAGATCAGTGATTTTTGTACTAGGTATTTTGGGAATGAATATTTCTCCACCCTGCATAATTTCAAAGTTTCTCATAACAAACTCCACTGCCTGTTCCGTGGTAACCCAGAAACGGGTCATTCTTTCATCGGTAATCGGGATGACTCCTGTCTCTCGCATCTTCTTAAAAAACGGTACCACGCTTCCCCTGCTTCCTATGACATTCCCGTATCTGACAACACTGAATCTGCTGACCCTTCCTCCGGCATATGAGTTGCCGCCAATAAATAGTTTGTCAGAGCAGAGCTTTGTTGCACCATACAGGTTCACTGGATTGGCAGCTTTGTCCGTACTGAGGGCGATCACCTTTTTTACCCCCTGGTCTATCGAAACATTGATAACATTTTCAGCGCCGAGGACATTTGTCTTCACCGCTTCAAAAGGATTATATTCGGCTGCAGGTACCTGCTTCAGTGCTGCCGCATGAATAACATAATCGACATCATAAAATGCACGGTACAGTCTATCTCTGTCCCGTACATCACCCAAAAAATATCTGATGCAATCATCATTGAACTGCTGGGCCATTTCAAACTGTTTCAACTCATCCCTGCTCAGAATAATGAGCCTTTTCGGCTTATATTTCCTGAGGACAATTTCTACAAATTTATTCCCGAATGAGCCTGTACCTCCGGTTATCAGGACTGTCTTTCCCTTAAATATATGGTCCTTTCCATTACTTTTTATACCCAGAGCATTTTTTGCACCCATAATACTAAATCCCTTTCTATATATAAGATCCTTCAGCTTTAATATATCGCTTATAGTAGATTCATCGAACCTCCGTTGTCCTCCGCTTGTTCTTCCCGGTGTCAGAAAGCCATTGAATTCCTTTTCCCAGTACCTGAGAGTGTGTACTGGAATACCTGTTTCCAGTGATGCTTCTTTGATCGCTAATACTTTTGTCTTTTTTTTACCGTTTCCGTTGTCCATATCTTCCAATCGTCCTTATTGATAATTTACTTTAGGTTTCATTTATCAGCTTTAATTAATATCTATATCATTATTCTTGAAACATCTGTCGTACTTCTCATTAAAGCAATTATCATGCCCATAATACATACAGGCCTATCTACTTAATTTATTTACACTTCTAATAGATTTAGATTAATTATGTGATGCGATAAGTTGACGAGGAAGCAAATGTTTGTCAAAATAATGACTTAAAGCAAGTATCTATTTACAAGTTATAAAGCTGATTATTACAATTAGCATCTACCTCAATGTTTCTTCAACACCTCTTGATTGGAACATTGATATATCTTATAAACGTTGATTATAATTCCTAGTTAAAACATGAAACTTCTTTTTAACAGCTTTATTGACAGAGGAGCATATGAAAGAACACCCATTAAATATAGTCTCAGATCTTTTTAATAAAATAAGGATAGGGAATTTTACTATCATGGAAAGCAAATATCATTTTCAGTTGGGGCCTTCAATGAGCAATTCTCTTCAGAACGTTCAGGCTGAGACTTGTTTATACATGACAATCAAGGAAGACGGACAGGTTAATGCAGATATGCTCGCCGGACCATGCAGTGGATGGAGAGTAAAGGCGGGACCATTTTATCTCTATTTAAGCATAGACCAGAATAAAGTTCGTGATCCATTCATGCGGGGGCTGGTTGGGAAAATCCATAACGAGTTAATGGCCAGGGCTG
Organism: Nitrospirota bacterium; assembly: GCA_003354025.1. Taxonomy (GTDB): domain Bacteria; phylum Nitrospirota; class Thermodesulfovibrionia; order UBA6902; family UBA6902; genus Glo-13. The sequence goes on along the minus strand of PIVU01000001.1, from coordinate 71,623 downwards.
TCTACTATCCCCGGGAAGAGGATATATTAAATTATTGGAGTAAACCTGATGATGATGTGAACCGATCCGAGGAATACGTTCATCCTGTAGCCCGTAGCATTTATTTAGAAACGCTCATAAAGACGCATTGCACAGAAGTATCTTCAATCCTTGAACTGGGATGCAACATTGGCAGGAATCTTAATCACCTTAAGCAGACTTTCAATATTCCGGTTGCAGGCATTGAGATTAGCAAATATGCCCTGGACCTTATTCAAAAAACTTATCCATCTTTACGGGATTGCACTTTTTACAATGGTGATATGACTGGCATCATTGAATCCATACCTGATAAAACTTATGACATGGTTTTTTCAATGGCTGTATTAATGCACCTGCACCCTGCTACCCCCGAACAATTCTGGTCCCATATTATTAGAATTGCCAAACGATACATCATTACAATCGAAAATGAATCAATCGGTTCTAATCGGAATTGGCCCAGGAATTATAAACAGCTTCTGGAACCATTCGGAGCACAAGAACTCTATTCCGAAAAAGTAGGCCAAGTGTCAGGCCTGGAGAACTATATCACCCGTATATTTGCATTATAAACAGAGTTTTCCCAATGTCATCAATGTTCAAGTCAATAGAATTGAACTAACCCCAGTTATTATCTAATTCTATTTTGCAGTCTCTGAAGGCGGACAATGCAGCGGGGTTTTACAGGTGAACCGGGCGTCATCAATGACTATTTGCATACCATTTTTATTCATTGAGTTTATTACCAGCGGACCCTGGAGATTTGCGGTAACGTTGTCAGCTTCTACCCTTAATATGGCAAGGATAACCATATCATCCTCGTTTTCTATGCCAAGAGTTTTCTTTGTTACATTCTCAACTTTTATGGCAAAATCAGGGAAAAGCTCAAACGGCGGCGTTACGATAAACGCTATATCAGGATCATCTACTGCCTGGAGCCATTTTAAGGAAGTGTCCTTATAATCCATTAGAATGAATCTCTTAGTTTCGGGAAATCCTATCAGGCCGCTCGGAAAGTCGATGATTTTGTCTTTACCTACTTCAAGTCTTCCGAATCTGGATGTCTCAAAAGATATCATTTTTTCTTGAAGGCCTCCTTAATTTGACCGAATGCATCCATTGATAAGGATGATGATAGACGGTTTTCAGCTTGTATCTTTTCATATACTTCTTCTCTATAAATAAGCAGATCGCTCGGAGCTTCTATGCCGATTTTTATCTGCTTTCCTTTTACATCAATTACCCGGACAGTTATGTTCTGCCCTATCCTTAAAACTTCTCCCAACTTCCGTGTCAAGACAAGCATTATATGTTCCCCTCTTCCTAATCTTATTCAGCTACGATATCCTCTATTCTTAAATTATCCGCCTGCTGACGGCTATTAAAAACAGCAATTGTCCGATATGCAACCATTGCTATTATTTATCCTCTAGCCTAAAAAGTCAAAGAGCGACTGCGTCAGGTTTTTCACTGATGCAATTCTCATGGCCTCAAGAGTTGTCTGGATCTTCGTCAACTCCATTGCTGATGCTGCAATGTCAGCATCCTCAAGAAGTGAAAGGCTCTTTTTAAATGAAAAACCGTTGTCTTCCAGCCGTACCTGCTGGTCCTGGAAATACTTGAGACGGGAGCCCACATCTGCAGTCGTGTTCACAACACTGTTAAGAGCTCCGTCCATGAATAATATGCTGGCCTGTATACCTTCACGGTCATTTGTTGATAATGCATTATCAAAGTGCTGCATTATTGAAAAAAAGCTGATTGAATTACCCGCAAGGTTTGATACAGCTGAAGATTGATGGTAAAGCAATGCGAGACCATCAGGCGTTACAGTATCTATATCGTCCGGATCTCCAAAGTTCCCGTTATCATTCTCATCAACTTCTATAGTAAAAGTTGTATTAGCCGGTGTAGCTTCCATGACCATTTTCTTATTATTCGTCCCATCGTCAAATATTAAAGCTTCTACGCCAAGTGCATTCTCAGTGAGGTTTGACTTCAACTCAGTATGAAGTAGTTCAGAAAGTCCGCTGGTATCTATATCGTTACCATCAATATCTGATACTTCAATAGAAATGCCTTCTCCTGTAGTAGTTGGCTTGAAAAAAAGACGTTCATTCGCACCGTCCGTAAATATTCCAGCCGTTATTCCCATATTGAGCGCGTTTATATTTGCCCTGACGTCCGTCAATGTATCAGTTGCAGCAACCTGTAACGTAGTAGCGTTACCAGACCCCGCCTTCAGTGTCAAAGTTCCCTCTCCCACTGTATCAGCAGTAAGGTAATTGCGTGTCATAGGTGCATTTATGGTATCTCTTACCGCTTCGGGTGTTGCATTAGCAAAAACATCACCTGCCTTCAAATAGTATGGCGTACCAGCATCTGAAGTTATTCTGATATTTCCGGACATGGTCGTAGGCAGGCTGCCGGTAACCAGTTTAGTCGTATCACTAAATGCAACATCTCCGGTCACATTCATCCTGCTCTTGATACCATCGCCTATAAAAATATCAATATTATTGCTGTCTCCCTGATACGTACCTGTTGATGAAAAAGTTTGTGTCTTGCTCATATAGCCGGAATATATGTATTTATCTTTCAGCTTTGTGTTACCGAGATCAACCATTTCGCTAAGAAGGTTTCTCACTTCGTATGCCGTTACCAATTTTGTGTCTGAGGTAGACGTATCATTGCTTTCTGCAAGGGCGAGCTCCCTTGCACGGTTAAGAAGGTTCGTTGAAGAGCTCAGCGATGATTCGGTAAGGCTGAGCATGCTTATTCCTTCATCCAGGTTCTTGTCATATTGCTCGAGGTTGTTAATTGACACTTTGTAAGCCATAGCTCCGCGAAGCGCCACAACATCGTCAGATGGCTGCGTAAGTTGCTTGCCCGTTGACAGTTGCTGCTGGACAGTGTTCAGACTACTCAGGTTAGAGCTCATTGATTTTGAAAACTGATTGTAAAGCATGAAAGCCGTAATTCTGTTCATAGATTTATCACCAACTCCAGAAGTTCATCCGTTAATTTAATTATGCGTGCTCCTGCTTCAAAAGCACGTTGAAACCTGATCAGATTGGCGGCCTCTTCATCAAGGGACACTCCCGACATGGCCTCCCGCCGGTTTTGTAATTCAAATAATAAGTTATCATCGAATTCAAAACTGTCTGAGGCTGACTGGTTCATGGAACCCACAGTTGAAACGATCTCCGCGTAATGATCATTGAAAGTATTGTTGTCAAGGTTGGCTATAGTGCTGCTGTGAAGTGTGACCATATCCAGCGCGTTCCTGTTATCTTCGGCAGGGGAAGTTGCATCCTGTGATGTAGCTACCTGAGAGCCGGCTGTTAAAGCTACATTAAAGTCCCGGGCGCCGTAATATATGGGACTGACAAAAAAGCTGTCTCCCGCAGCAGGAGATGTAGCACCGGCACCGGTTATCATAACATCTATTCCATTCACATTGAATGCAACTCCACTGGCATAAACTTCCGTCTGTTCAACTACGCCTGTGGCATGATTACGCACCTCAATATTTGCTGCATCAATGAATACAATATCATACTCACTAAGGGAGGTAAGACCTGTAGGACTCTGGTCAGTAACAACAGTAGATATGCTTGCAGCAGATCTGCCGTCTGTATCGTCCCTCTCATACATCTGTAATGCATCAAAAAAATTCACGCCATTAACCGGCGGATTGGATTTATCATATCCACCTGAATGTATAGCATTCGTTTCCTGCCTGATCGATGCTACCATTTTCCTCAAATCGGTCAATGAATTATTCTTAATATCATCTCTGACCGATATGAATCCACCAAGCTTTCCTCCACTAATAAACGAGGTAATGTTTTTTCCATCACTGAAAATGTCCCTGTCACCGTCAACAGTGAGAGATGACGTGAACTGAAAAGACTCTACACTCGCAACAATGCTTTTTCTGCCCGCGACAATTGTAACCGTACCATCTTTGCCCTCGTTAAAGTCATAATCTATGATTTCGGCAAGGTCTTTCATCAAACGTTCTCTCTGGTCCCTGAACACGTTTGCAGTCTCAAGCCCTCCGGCTTCTACTTCCATAATCTTTCCGTTGATCTCGGCAATACTGTTTGACAATACATTTATCTGGTCAACTATATCGTCGACTTCATTGTTCAGGAACTTTAATGAATTCTTCAGTTCGGTCTCTATCTGTTTTGCCGTATTTGTAAATGCCTCGGCATTTACCAGCAATTCCGATCTTGCAGATGGATCAGACGGATTGGTCGATAATCTTTGCCAAGCATTAAAATAATCTTCCATTGTATTTGAAAGCCCAAAATCCTGCGCTTCATTAAATATCTGCTCGACATTGCTCAATCCGCTCTGAAGCGCTGCAGATCTTCCGTAGCTGGTGCTCTGTCCGACAATCTGAATAAACGTAAAATTATCATAATGTCTTCTTATTTCAACGTCCCCTACACCCCTGCCAATATATTTGCCCTGCACTTCAATAGGGTTTGCTATCTGCATGATCGCGTCCTGGCGGCTGTATCCCGGGGTATTAATATTTGCTATGTTATTACTGGTAACACGCAGGGCCAGCTGGTTTGCAAATATTCCTGATCTGCCTATGTCAAACAGCGCTAAAATAGACATCTATGTTTCCTTTGACAAGAGAACCCCGGTAGTTTTTGCGGCATTCTCTTCCGAAAATCTACCAAAAAAGCTCGTTGTTGTTTTTATATAATTTATTGAACGGTCGATAAGTATGGAATTGAATTTATTCATCTCCTCAACATTCTGCAGAAGAGAAACCAGTTTTGAACGAAGATCCATAAAAATGGTATTGCCTGTAACTTCGGCTATTACCTTAAGATTAATGTCCCCGGCAATATCATTATTCCGGGCAAATTCATTGACCAGCCTGACCCTTTCTTCTTCGAGCAGTCTCAACCTCATTACAATAGTATCTTTCTCCTTTGACAGATCCGACACTTTGTCAGGGTTTATATTGACCAGGCACTCTTTTTCCTCTTTTAATAGATCCAGAAGCGCTTTGTAAGACTTGATCTGCTCCTGCAGTATGTTGATAATTGCTTCTTCTGATGTCATATTTATTCCCTCAATTCAACGACTAATAAACACAAATTAAATAAAGAACACTACCTTCCTGTTAATAAATAACAATATCCCTTATGCTTTTAAATGAGAGTCAAGATGACCCTGAATTTGCGTTAATTAGTGGCTGAATACTATAGTTCTTCCTCTAATATTTTCTGAGCTATTTTCAGCGTATCAAAGTTATAAGTACCGGTGTCTATTGCTCTTTGAACGTCTTCAACTTTGTCTCTTCTTATGTCAGGAATTTCTCCGATTAATCCCTTAAGCTCACTGATTTCTTTAGCTTGTCCTGAAAGACTTACTTTATCAGCTCTGCTTCCTGATTTCTGAGTGTCTGCTCCCTTGTCAATTTCCCGCTTCTTATTCAGATCCTGAACATTTCCCAGATTCTTCCTGTCATCAATTGGTCCATTACCATTAATTATCATCACTACCTCCTTTTCTATGAGGTGTAAATATACTTTACACTCTCATTATTTACTATCGGCATTTATTTCAATTACTTTAATCATTACTATTAGTTATGCTAATTTCTGTATTTTCCTTGCTGTCAACATCATTTACACCTGGTCTTTCAAGCCACCTTACAATAGAATCCTGAAGTCCCATGCCTCTTTCAGCCAGCACTTTAGAAATTTCCGTGTCAAACATGCTCATGTAAGTATTATAACCGTTTCCCTTCTTTTCGCCCGACATACTGTCCGAGGTTTCTCTCATCACTTTCAGCATCTGAAAAGCAAACAGGGACTCCATCTCTTTAGCTGCCTGTCTTATATCATCGCTGTTCATGCTCTCTTCCGCTGATTGCTGCTTTTTAACAGTTAACTGGGCCTTGTCTGCCGACTGTTTTGCCTTAACAGGCAGTTGACCGTTTATTCCTGTCAAAAGATTCATCATATTATTTCTAGCTCCGCATGTAATGCGCCTGATGACTTCAGTGCTTGAAGTATTGAGATCAGGTCGCGGGGTGTAACACCAAGAGCATTCAACCCTCTAACAACTTCTCCAAGTGAAATACCGGATACTTCTATCAGACGCGCCTCTTGTTCCCTGATCGATATCCCGGTCCTCGGGACCACTACTGTTGCAGCCCCGTCAGGAGCAAATGGCAGCGGCTGCGATACTTCGGGCAGCTCTCTAATTTCAATGGCAAGAGAACCGTGCGCTATGGCAACCGGTGAAATCGTCACGTTGTAACCTATTACAATTGTTCCCGTCCTCTCATTAATTACAACCTTTGCCGGCCTGTCCACTTTTACATTCATAATATCTATACTTGAGATAAGGCCGACAATATTACCTTTGTATTGCGGCGGTATAACCACTTGAACTGAAGATGAATCAACAGGGAAAGCATACTTCCCATGAAATTCGGTATTAATTGTATGTGCTATCTCATTGGCTGTAGCAAAATCTGACTTATGGAGAAACAATCTTATGTCATTTCCGTTGCCGAGTGTAAATTTAGCCTCTCTTTCTATGGTCACTCCTGACGGGACCTTACCTGCTGCGAGATGGTTTCTCTGAATTGCCGCAGCCTCTCCCCCGGCCGAAAACCCGCCGATAGAAACCGGGCCCTGGGCTAATCCGTACACTTTGCCGTCAGGCCCCTTGATGGGGGCAAGAAGAAGAGTACCGCCCTGCAGACTCTTGGCGTCTCCGATAGTTGAAACTAGTGCATCCAATTTAATACCCGGTTTAGCAAAGGGAGGCAAAGTTGCAGTAATTACAACCGAAGCTATATTCTTTGACGTAATTTCACTGGCATTGACTGTCTGCCCCATTCTTTCCAGCAAATTTACTATACCCTTGACCGCGGCTAGACCTTTATCACCCGTCCCGTCAAGTCCGACTACCAGTCCGTACCCGATCAACTGATTGTCTCTCACTCCTTCAAAACTGGTAATATCCTTGATGCGCTCAGCATTGACTGCAGTAGAGGTGAAGCAAACTAAGAGTATTATCAATATGCAATCAATTATTCTTTTCATTCTATTATCTTTCTTCCTTGCATTCGTAATTAGTAATTCGTAATTCATAATTGCCTTTAATACGGCCATAGGTGATCAACTGCCCTTACCAGCCATCCTGGCTTCTGTTTGTCACCAATGACTCCGTCTCCTACATAATAGATCCTTGCGTCCGCTATTTTACTGCTCGATACAGTATTGCTCGAATCAATATCATCGGGCCTGACCATACCGGACAGAACAAGTATCTGCGTCTCTTCATTAATGGTCATTTCTTTTCTTGCCTCAAGAATAAGATTTCGGTTGGGAAGCACTTCTACGACCCTTGCGGTTATTGTTGCATTCAGTTCACCTTCCCTGTTCGTATCACCTTCGCCCTTAAACGAGGATGACCCGGTACCGGCTACAGATGGTGAAAACGTTCCAGTCTTGTATAGATTTTTCAGTAAACTTTTATTCTGCAGGTTAAAGTCTAAATCCATGCCCAGTAATTTAGTTAACTCATAATCAAGTGATGAGTCACGGGTCGTCTCTGTGTCTGCAGTCCCTGAACCGGACAGACTTTCAGATATATCAATCGTCACGAGGTCATTAAGCCCTCTGGCTTTAAGGTCTTCAAAAATATTTACTGAATCACTCCACAAAGAATTAGCCGTTACCTCGACTTCAGTCTTTTCCAGATCATAAACATATTTCGGAGGAGGCGCAGGAAGATGTGCAGATGGCGTTGCGCATCCAATCAAGAGAAAGAGACTGGTAATTACCATAATTTGACATAAAATACGTGAATTTTTGTCCTGACTTTTCATCTTACAATTCCACCTCAACAGTATTTTCATCTATCAACACCCCCACAACCTCTTTCTTTGAAGAGAGGTTCATCGCCTTTACCGGCATTCCTATATATCCCTTCTCCTTGATCTTGCCGTACGCTGTAATGCTTAACCCGCCCTGGCTTATTATAAGGAATACTCTTTTACCGCGCTTTACAGTCTGTGACGTCTCAATCATATTCTCGACAATCGGCCTGTTGGCAGACACTGATCTTTTCAGTGATTTACCGATTATTGATACGGGATCTTTAACCGCGCCGCCCGGCATTTTTCTAATGTCCATTCTTGATACATAGAGATCTTCTGCTTTGACTCTATGTCCTTTCCTGTAAGGTCTCGTGCTTCTTACTACCTGGCCATATGCTTTCACCCTGGCCATGACTATGACTCTTCTTCCGTCCTCGAACAGAAATGAAAATACGCCCTTACCAACAGGGCCCTTTTCAACAGTGATGTGCTCGGGAGCAGTATTACCCAATTTCCCGTTTACACGAACATTGCTCACGTCTATTTCGTCCCATGGATAGTTTTCAGCCATGAATATTTCCAGAATATCTTCAGGGTCCCATTTTAACGACTCAGCGTTTGCTGAAGAGAGCATTAAGCAGAGCACAAAAAGACCTGATATCAGAGCATAGACTAACGAACTGATTTTTCTTAGTAACCCCTGCCCTGCCCGCACCATTTCTACGTTTTTAGTGTTTTGCAGTTTTCCGCGTTTCAAATTCTTTCGGGGCTTTCTATACACTGTATTCTGGTTAACTGTTTTTCTCATTATTTAATTACCGTTTTATCTCTTTAAGTTATTTGCCATTTGCATCATTTCATCAGATGACTGTACAACTTTTGAGTTAAGCTCATATGCCCTCTGGCTTACAATCATATTCACCATTTCTTCAACAATATTTACATTGCTCAACTCCAGAAAGCCCTGGGTGATTGAACCTCTGCCTTCAGAATCAGGGTTGCCCGTTGTAGGGCTGCCGGAAGATCCGCTCTCCTGGAACAGGTTTTTCCCGAGAGGCATTAAACCGGCAGGATTAACAAACTGCGCAATTTCGATCTGGCCCACTTGTGTAGCAGTATTAGTCCCGGGCTGCATTACCGACACTGTACCGTCAGAAGTAATTGTGATTTCGAGTGTATCTGAAGGAATAGTAATTGACGGCTCCATCTGATATCCGTCGGAATTTACAATATTACCGCTGCTGTCAAGTTTGAAAGAGCCTGACCGTGTATATGCAGTATCTCCCTCCGGAGTCGTCACCTGGAAAAAGCCGTTGCCTTCGATTACCATATCAAGGGGATTGCCTGTAGATGCAAAATCTCCCTGCAGAAATATCTTTTGGACTGCCGCAGGTTTTACTCCGAGCCCTATCTGAATACCGGTAGGCACTTCTGATCCATCAGCCGATAATGATCCAGGGGTCTTCACTCCCTGGTAAAAGAGCTCCTGAAAATCGGCCCTGCTCTTTTTAAACCCGTTTGTATTTACGTTAGCAAGGTTGTTAGATATTACATCTATATTGATTCTCTGAGCATCCATTCCTGTTGCGCCGATAAATAGTGACCTTTGCATTTAGTCCTCCTGCCTTTTCAATATATTTATTTTTAATTTTATTTTCATCATCAAACCAATTACACTTATCCTTACAGATCCCTGATCGACGAACCCGCCGCATCATCAAAAATGCGGATCATTTTCTGGTAAGACTCAAACTCTCTTTCAGAGCGTATCATCTCCACAAGCTCTCTCACTACATTTACATTAGACCTCTCCAGAAAACCCTGGCTAACAACAGCACTCACCTCTTCACCTTCCACATCTGAGGTAAAAAAACCTCCGTCAGTTTTCTTGAGAACATTTTTATCAGGAAAATCTACTATATCCAATGATCCTACCGATATATTATCAACAAGTATTTCTCCTGAAGGACTTATGTCAATTTTACTGCCCTGGACAGTCAAAGTTCCGCCACCGCCCATGACCTTCATTCCGTTAGCATCCATTAGAGTTCCTTCGCTGTCAATATGAAAATTACCATTTCTCGTATACTTGTTTCCTTCGAGTACAAAAAAGCCTTTATCATTAATTGCAACATCCAGGGGATTCCCGGTCCTTTGCTGCACGCCATGGGAGAAGTCTGTGATTTCTTTGGATTTTTCGGTCATTACCCTTCCCCTAACCTCAGCACTGTTAGAGTTATCTGAAGAGACCATATGATCCTTAAATGAAAGCCTGCCGCGCTTGTAACCTGATGTGCTTACATTTGCGATGTTCTGGGCATAGATGTCCATGTGCCTGGCTTTTTGTATTGCCCCTGAGAGCGCTATGTAAATTCCTTTATTCATATTCTTTATATATGCAATCTTAATGCCAGAGAAATAGAATAATGAGAGAAAGAAAGTAAACTTCCAAAGTGCCTGCGAACATGGCATTTAATTTCCCTTTTCTCATTTCTCTCTATATGACTGGTGCCCAGCGGCAGGAATTTTTTTCCTACCCGGAAAAGATGTTCCCTATATTCTGATATCAATATGTCCATCCTTCCTGTCCTGTTTTTTATTATCATCATTTTTTGTGTTATCCGATTTCTTTTTACTCTTTTTTTTCTTCTCATCATCGGGCATCCGTTCTTTTTTTATTGTTGGTACCCTGAACAAATTATTAATTCCGTCTATCGGCATAGCAACACCTCCCTTAACAGGGAAACTATACTGTCTTCTTAATCCTTGTTTTTAATTTCCCCAGCGCCTGGCTGTGTATCTGACAGACACGCGACTCTGTTATACGCAGGACCTTACCTATTTCCTGCATAGTCATTTCTTCGTAGTAATAAAGGGCCAGCACAAGTCTTTCCTTTTCAGGCAGGGTCTCAATTAGTTCACTCAGTTTTTCCTTCGTGTCCTTTTCTTCGAGAACATTCAGCGGGCTCTTTGCCTTGGGGTCTGCAATACACTCAGTGATATTCAAGTCACTGTCTGAATACTTGCTGTTTCGGAAATCCTCAAGCCTGATAGGACTTGATGACGTAGCGTACTGAAGAATCTTAAAATACTCATTCAGTGGCATGTCCATTGACTTGGCCACTTCAACATCATCAGGAGCACTGCCGTTTTTTCTCTCAAGAACGGCCCGGGCTTTGTTGATGGATTCAATCTTTTTCCTCATTGACCTTGGTATCCATGCCGTTGCCCGCAGTTCATCAATCATAGATCCCTTGATTCTTAATTCTGCATATGTCTTTAGTTTTACTTTCCCCGGTTCAAACCTGCTCAACGCATCCATGAGCCCCATCAACCCTACACTAATCAGATCGTCAATGGTTATGTGCTGTGGGAGCTTCCATGAAAGCCTGTACGCAGTGTACTTGATATAGGGCAGAAACTCTTTAATGATCTCTTCTTTTTGTTCTTCCGTGATTGTATTTTTGAATTTTAGCATTTTGAATTTAGTAGTCCTCCAAGAAAAAATTGAAGCGATCCTTTGACCTCGTGACTATCATCGTCATTGATTCTCTCCGTAATCTCCGATAGTTTTCTGGATGCTTCGCTGTTAGGGTATCTGTCCATAAAAGCTCTTTGCTGCCTGACCGACTTCGTCACTGAATCATCGTGCGGTACATATCCTATATAATCAATTGAAATATTCAGGAACCTCTCAGTAACAGTTGACAGTCTGTTATAAACTTCCACCGCCTCTTTATTGTCCTTTACATTGTTAACAAGAACCTTAAAATTCTTTTCCTGATACTTTGTGAAGAGCACTTTCATTAGTGCATAGGCATCGGTCAGTGCAGTGGGCTCTGCTGATGTCACAACCAGTATCTCCTGCGCAGCCATACAGAAAAAAGCTACATTTGAAGTTATCCCCGATGATGTATCAATCAAAAGATAATCAAGATTTTCATCATAAGTCTCAAATTCCTCAATAAGCCTAAGCCTCTGAAACTCATCCAGTGCAGTCAGTTCCTGGATTCCCGAACTTGCCGGAAGCACTTTTACTCCATGAGGCCCTTCAACAATCAGGTCCTTCAATTTCTTTTCCCCTTTAAACAGATGCTCAATGTTATATTTAGTTGCAAGATTAAGTATGACATCAATGTTACTCATTCCAAGATCAGCGTCAAATATCATTACCTTCTTATTGAGCTTTTGTAATGCAATCGCCAAACTTGCAGTAATGTTTGTCTTACCAACACCCCCCTTCCCGCTTGCTATAGCTATAGTCCTGACCGTCTTTCCACCCGCAGTGTTCATTATGCGCTCCCTGTTCTTAAAATAAGATTTGTCAATCTATTGCTGTCAACGAATTCAATGTTCCCCGGTACCCTCTGCCCGTTTGTGATATATGCCACCGGTTTTTGATAGAGACGGCAGAGGTTATATATGGACCCCAGCTTTACCGCTTCGTCCGTCTTTGTAAAGGCAACATAATCTATGGGCAAAGCGTTATAGTGTTTATGGGATTCCATTAAGAAATCATTGTCGCTTGATGTACTTAGTAATAACTGGGTCTCCATGGGATACCCCGTTTCATAAATCTGTTTCAGTCTTCCGATATACTCACTGTCACTGGGGTTATGTCCGGCAGTATCAATGAAAATAACATCTCTGTCCGAATACCCTTTTATACTTTTCTGAAGGCTCTCAATATTTGATACAACTGAAAGCGGAAGGCCGATCATACGGGCATAAATTCTTATCTGCTCCGCTGCGCCCACCTTGTATGTGTCCATACTTATGAGACCAACTTTCTTTCCTTCCCTTATTGCCTGGGATGCAAGCTTCGCCACAGTAGTAGTTTTCCCTGACCCTGTGGGGCCTATCAGCATTACAGCCCTCCTGTCGTTCTTATCTGAAGTATTGCCCTGACCGGTAATAGAACTTAAGTCATTATGTATTACAGACCTCAGTTCATCGGAGTCGGCAGCCCTTTCAATGAGTTTGAGAGCTAAGTCATCTTTAATTGATCTCTCACGGAGAAAATGAAACATATTTTTTCTCTCTTCCGGAAGCTTGGGTTCAAAACAGCTGCTGCGCATTGACTCCATGCACTCCCTCAAATACTGCATCTCCTGTTTTAATTCCACCATCTCATTACCGCTGGTCCGCGTGTCTCCGGAAACAGTTACTGGTGCTGAAGCAACAGCATATTGCTCCTGGACATTTGTCTCAACAGCATCATCAATCGCAGCGGTCACTTCAACATAGGAACCATTCTCCTTCTTGTCTTCAGAGGAAAGAATGACGGCATCCGGTCCCAGTTCCTTTTTTACAAGAGAAAGGGCCTGCCTGAAGTTTTTAGCCTGTATCTTTTTAATTCTCATACTTTACCATTCCCCTTATGTCCAGATTTGTAGTCGGAATAATTTCTGATGTTGAAAGAACTATAATGGCCGATGAAATCCTTTCAACAATCTTGTGTAAAAATCTTCTTATATTGGATGAACACAAAATTATCGGCTGTGCTCCCTGGAGACTTCCTGAAGAAAGAACTCCCTCAATGCTCTTGGCAATTTTGTTAACAACATCAGGATTAATCTGTCCGGATTCAGTCTGTGTCAGAATCCTCTCAAAGTTTGGATCGACTGTAAAGACCGGCAGTTTACCGTTGTCATCCATATACTGCTTTGTGATCGTCCTGGAAAGCGCCTGTCTAACATACTCCGTAAGCATTTCAGGGTCCTTGACATTCGGAGAGTGGTCAAGCAGAGAATCGAATATCGCCATAATGTCCTTAATGGGTATCCTCTCTTTAAGAAGGTTCTGCAGGACACGCTGCACAGCGCCGAGAGTAAGATTAGTAGGAATAAGCTCCTCCACGATTTTAGGATAAGTCTTTGATATATTATCCAGCAGATTTTGCGTCTCGTTTCTTGTCAGAAGTTCCCATGCATACTCTCTTATCAGTTCGGTAATGTGCGTACCAATTACTGTTGCCGGATCAACTACCATATAGCCTGACATTTGGGCCCTTTCTACGGCATTCTCTTCAATCCAGTAGGCAGGAAGTCCAAATGCAGGTTCTTTGGTCGGCACTCCGTCTATTCTCTCGGCATTACCCGAATCAACGGCCAGCCAGCTTCCCATCATAACTTCACCTTTGACAATTTCAATCCCTCTGATAAGGAATGTGTATTCGTGGGGCCTCAATTGAAGGTTGTCCTTAATGTGGATCGGCGGTACAACGAATCCAAATTCCGTTGCGAGCTGTCGTCTCATTGCCTTGATTTTTCCAAGAAGCTCTCCACTGCTTTCATCAACCAGTGGAATCAATCCATAGCCGATCTCAAGACTCAGAGGATCAAGTTCAAGGAATGACTCTATCATCGGCTCTCCGGGAGCGCTATCCTCATGCATTTCATCAACTGGCAATGCTTCTTCAGGCTTCTCCTGTATGAGCAAATAACCTATACCTCCTGCGATTGATGCTATCAGGAGGAAAGGAATATGAGGCAGTCCCGGAACAATACCTAAAGCAAATAAAACTCCTGAAACAGTAAACATGACCTTCGGGTTAACCAGAATCTGCTTGCTGATTTCCTGACCAATATCACTGTCCGAACCTGCCCTACTTACTACGATACCGGCTGCAGTTGATATTAATAGAGCGGGGATCTGGGATACAAGACCGTCACCTATTGTAAGTATAGTGTATGTTGTCGCAGCATCGGTCGCACTCATACCCATCTGCAGTGTCCCTATAACAAGTCCGCCAAGAATGTTGATTGCTGTTATGATCAGCCCGGCAACCGCATCTCCCCTCACAAACTTACTGGCACCGTCCATGGACCCGTAATAGTCGGCTTCTCGTGAAATTTCCTCCCTGCGCTCACGCGCCTGGGTTTCATCTATAAGGCCGCTGTTCAAATCAGCGTCAATTGCCATCTGTTTTCCGGGCATGGCATCCAATGTAAATCGTGCGGCGACTTCAGCAATTCTTCCCGAACCTTTAGTGATAACTACAAAGTTCACGATAACCAGAATCAGAAATATTATTATTCCAACAGCATAGTTACCGCCGACTACAAAGTTACCGAAGGACTTGATAACATCACCGGCAGCGCCAACACCCTCATTACCTTTCAGAAGGATTAACCTGGTAGTTGCAACGTTCAGAGAAAGCCTGAATAGAGTTGCCATGAGCAGTACCGACGGCAGAACTGAAAACTCCAGCGGCTTCTTAATATAGATAGATGTGATCAATATCGTTACTGATAATGAGATAGACAGTGTGAGCAGCAGATCAAGAAGAAACGGCGGCATTGGAAGCAGCATGACCGCAATAATTGATACCATGGCCAATGCAATGACTACATCTTCTCTTTTGTGAAGCAACGCTAAGAAGTTCATATATTTCCTTTAAGTTTATAAATGTATGCCAGTATCTTGGCAACTGCTACGTACAGTTCTTCCGGCACAAAAGATTTAAGTTCCTGTTTGTACAACGCCCTTGCTACAGGTTTATTCTCAACAATAGGGACACCATGCTCTGTCGCAATTTCCCTTATTTTTGCTGCAACAGTTCCTGCCCCCTTGGCAACGATTTGCGGCGCTCCCATGTCCTTTTCATCATATTTAATGGCAATCGCTAAATGCTGAGGGTTCGTAATGACCACAGTAGCTTCCGGCACTTCCTGCATCATACGCTTTCTGGCGGCCTCCCTCTGAATACTACGTATTCTCGACTTGACCATTGGATCACCATCAGACTCTTTTTGCTCTTCTTTGATTTCCTGAAACGTCATTTTCAATGACCGTTCATGCTGGGCCTTATCGAGAAAATAACTAAGGATGGCTATCATCATGAAAACCCCAAAAGTGATCAGAATGGCATCCATAATTAAATCACCGGAAACTTTCACTATACCGCCGAGCTCCATCGATGAAAGTGTTGGTAGAATCTTCATATTATTTTTAATAATGTAATAAGATATATATCCACCTATTCCAAATTTCATCAGGCTCTTTAGAAGCTCGGTTACGCTCTTCATTGAAAAAAGATTTTTAATCCCTTTAAACGGATTAAGTTTGTCAAACTCAATTTTCAGCGGTTTTACCACGAAGCCGCCCTGGGCCACACTTACCAGCAATCCTAAAACAATAGTTACCATGAAGAAAGGAGCAAGCACCTCGAAACCCTGCAGCGTCACAATCCGTGATACGTGACCCGGATCAGTGCCATACTTCATTCCTAAAACTCCTCCTGTCATTGAAGCCAGTTTTGTCATAAAATATCCACCGGAAAAATAGAGAAGCATGATTATGCCGCTCATGGAGGCCATCGAGGTCAGTTCTTTGCTTCTGGCGACCTGACCTTTCTCTTTGGCCTTCTCCTTTTTTCGCGGAGTCGCTTCCTGTGTTTTTTCTTGAAAACTATCTTCTGACATCTTCTATCCTTTGTAGGGGCGTATTGGAATACGCCCTACACATAATTATCCTTTAGCTATTGCGATTATACGAACCATCTCATCCCTTACGTTGCTGAACTGCACACCAAGAATATGTTCAAAAATAGGGATGCTCAGTATCATAAGCATAAATCCCAGAAATATATTCAGGGGCATTACTATAAAGAATATGTTTAATTGCGGGGCAGCCTTATATAAAAACCCCGACAATAAATACGTTATTAAAGCGCCTACAACGAGCGGGGCACTTATCTTGATTGCCAGAACAAACATTTTACTGCCCATTTTTAATACCTTTGGAACCAGGGCTTCAACATTTACCTGTCCTGCGGGCAGCAGTTCAAAACTTTTCACAAAAACAAATATAAGGTCATGATGAGCGTCCATTACGAGAAAATACAGTATTGCGAGAGTACCCATAAGCTCGGCTATCTGTGTGGACTGTCCAATCTCCGGATTAAACGCCGTTGCTATAGACATTCCTATAGTCTGACTGATAAAAGCTCCGGCCATATTGATACCCAGGAAAATGAATCTGACGCTCAATCCCAGCGCCATACCAAGGAATATTTCCTTGACGACCATCATCGGGATGCTGTTTTCCGCAGTTTCAAAATTAACAACCGGTGTCAACATTAATGATATAAACACCATCAACCCGATCCTGAACTGTACCGGCGTTTGATTACCGCCTATAACAGGAAGGAAACTGATAAATATACTCACCCTCAGGAGGATAAATAGAAAATTCGTAATGTAGTGTGAGAATTCAGCCATATCTGTTAATAGCAGCTCGTTCATTAATTCACCTTATGTAAGACGGTATATTCGTTATCAGATTTGCTGTAAACGTCACAATCTTGTCCGCCATCCAGGGCATAAGAATAAAAAGACACGCAAAGACCCCTACCATTTTCGGGACGAATGTCAGAGTGAATTCCTGTATCTGCGTAACGGTCTGGAAAAGGCCGACCATAAGTCCAATAACCAACCCTATAATTAGCGGGGGTCCGGCCACATAAAGCACGGTTTTAAAAACCTCTGCAGATATACCATTTACCATTTCTATCGTCATTAGAAGCTCCTCATCATTGATCCGACAATCAAGTTCCATCCATCTACAAGCACAAACAAAAGCAGTTTAAATGGAAGTGATATCATTACAGGCGGAAGCATCATCATACCCATGCTTAGTAAAATGCTCGCTACGACCATATCCACTACAAGGAAAGGCAGGAACAGCAGGAAACCTATTTCAAATGCCGTTTTCAATTCACTTATAGCAAAAGCCGGAACAAGAACACTCATTGATAACTCTTCCGGAGTGTCCGGCAAGTCTTTCTTTGACAGGCCTGTAAACAGGGCTATATCTTTCTGCCTGGTCTGTTTCAGCATAAACTTTTTTAACGGCGGTACGGCATTATCAATTGCCTGTGAAAATTCTACTTCGTCTTCCATATAAGGAGTCACTGCATTTGCATTTATCACACCTATCGTGGGGGACATCACAAAAAAGGTGAGAAAGAGTGATAGTCCGATAATCACCGGTGTAGGAGGTGTCTGCTGGCCGCCGAATGCATGACGCAGGAAACCGAGCACAATAACTATCCTGGTAAATGATGTGAACATAATAAGCACAGCCGGTAAAAAAGATAAGAAGCTGATGATAAGAAATGTTTCGATTAGAGGATTATTTATTTCCTTTAAATCAATGGCGCCCACAGGTGATGCCGCTGCAGTAAGAGCAAAAAAGACGGCTACGCTGCATAATATTTTCAATTTGTCTTTGGTAGTTCTCAATTCTTCCCCGCTCCAATTGCTTTAAATTTGTCCAGTTTGGTCTGGAAGGCGTTCTCTTCCGGCAAATCAAGTTCGTCTTCCTTAAATGTCTTTAACAGTCTTATATCATTAGGTGTGACGCCGAGAAGTAAAACCTCTTTTCCGACCTTTAGCGCTGTTACCCCTTTTTTTGGTCCAAAGGACTGATAGCTTACAATGCTCATGAGGCCGGAGCCGGTCTGCTTCTTCCTCATCATGTATCCTGCAGCCACTATCAGGAAGATCACAAAAGCAAGCGCTGCCGCAGTCTGTATATAAGTGCCTGTCATTTTAAATTTGAAAGCCTTTCCGTCGGGCTGATTATGTCCGTAAGCCTGACCCCGAATTTTTCATTCACCACTACAACTTCACCCCTGGCAATCAGCCTGTGATTCGCCATTATTTCCATTGGTTCTCCGGCAAGTTTCTCAAGCTCGATAACCGACCCCTGTCCAAGCTGAAGCAATTCCTTTATTAGCATTTTCGATGCGCCCAGCTGAACACTGATCTCAATAGGTATGTCAAGCAGAAAGTCTATCTCTCTTGACACAGACTGTTGATTTTCATCCTGCAGATCATTAAACTCGTGCTGGTCGATCTCTGGATTTGGCTGTGTTTCCTGTTCTCCCATTGGTACTCCTTTCAAATATTTCTTAACTAATTAATTCTTAATAAATGTCACTCTTCTATGAGCTGTGTTATCTTTATTGCCTGATTGCCATGACTGAATCCCGGCTTACCCATAAACTTCGGAGCACCCTCCACTTTGACAATAAGGTTTTTATCAACTGATTTACCCATATTAATCACATTTCCTACTTCAAAATCCCTGATGTCCTTTAAGGAAACCGTCATTGACCCCAGATCTACAGACAAATTAACGTACGTATCATCTAATGATTTTTTGAGGACTTCCGACCATCTATTATCAGTCTCGAACTTGTCTCCATGAATCCCGGAATAGAGCTTTTCTTTTACAGGCTCGATCATTGAATAGGGAATGCAGACAAACATCTTGCCGGCAAAATCTTCAATTTCAATATCGATATCAATTTTAATGACGACTTCAGCAGGTGTAACAATAGAAACAAACTGCGGGTTTATTTCCGACCCTACATATTTGGGGTTGATCGGCGCAACAGCTTCCCACGCTTTTGTCATATCAGCCAGGGCAATGTCAACAACCTTCTGTATAACCCTCTGTTCAATCTGCGTAAAAGCCCTTCCCTCTGATTTCACATGCTGCGCGCTCGCGCCGCCAAAGAAAAATTCGATAAACGCAAATACCAGCGGAGCTTCAAGGACCAGCAGTGCATATCCTTTAAGGGGCTCCATGGTAAATATATTGATACTTGACGGCATCGGAATAGTCTTCATGAAATCACTGTATTTCATTGTGTCTACATTCTGAATACTAATATCAGTGTATTTCATAATAAATGATGAAACAGAACTTCTTAGTGCCCTGGAGAAGCCGTCATTAATCATTTCCAAACCGGGCATTTTTCCGCGAATAATACGCTCCTGGCTAGTAAAGTCATACTGCCTGACGCCCTCCATTATCTGGTCTTTGGCATCCTCAGTATCTATATCGCCGGAAGCTACACCCTTTAATAGGGCATCAACTTCATCCTGTGAAAGTATTTTGTCGCTCATTGCATTACAAATTCAGTAAAGAAAAGGTTTTTAAAAATATCTTTTTCCATTCCAAGTATCTGGTTCGCCCTGAACAGCACTTCATCCTTCAGCTGAAATTTCCCTTCAGGGCTTGATATTGAATTGAGTGATTTACTGCTGACGAGGGTAATAATAGTATCTCTCAGCTGAGGAGTCTTTCCTTTAACAAAATCATGCATTGATTCATCGGAAATTTCAAACTGGATGGAAACTTTCAGGTAGCGCCCGTGATCAGCAAGGTTTAATACAAATGGGTCAAGTGCAAAAATGACCGTCTCTTGTTTGGACTTTTCCTCCTTCTGATGTGCCTCTGCCTCTTCCTCTCCTTCGGTTCCCTTATCGGCCATTAATGTGTAGCCGATAATACCGCCAGCGCCAAGGACAACGGAAACAACGACGATGATTATAATCAGCATCTTGTTCCCCTTTTTCTGCGGCGCCTCAGTCGCCTCTTCCTGGACTTCGTCTTTTTCGTCTGCCATTACTCTTATCCTCCCTTTAAAGATCGTTTAAGTTAGCTGTTTCCGTTACCTCTGTCATTGCGAATAACAATTAACCTTCAACGAATAACACCGCTATATATACAAATATCGTGCCTAACGTAACTGCTTAAATAATTTGGTTTTTTCATATTGTCCGCCCGTCAAATAAATGACTTTCTCTATGTTTAATGCTGTAGTAATGACAGTCGGCCAGCAAATATAAGTAAAGGGGAGGTATAAAAAATAATCCTAAAGAAATGGACACATTTACCGATAATATTATTAATATCTGCAAGCTGGACTTGTGACCTCCGGGATAGTGTGGTCATAAACTTGAAAGGAAGCGGTCATATCCATAATGGAACAGGACACGGGACAACCAGAAGATAACTCCTCAGAGTTACAGGAAAAAATATATGTAATCGCAGATGAAGTTCTCGATATTCTTAAACAGCTCTCTAAAGACAACAAGAAAAAACTGAATGCCAAAGCAATAGCAGAACAACTGGTAGTAAAAGGCACTGTCCAGAAAATGCTTATAGAGCCCCTTCCGCCTATTCATGCAGACCACCCCGACATTAAGCAGGAGACACATAGTGAAATAAGCCGCTTAAAGGACATGACATCTAACTTCCTTGATAAGTTTTCAGACATGGCGCCTGATATGTTAACTGAAGAAATCAGTGATCTTAAGAAGCAGATTCATGACAAGAATTTATTCGAGAATACGGCCAGCAGACTGGATTCACTCCTTAAGTATATAAAGATATACTTTGATGCCCTTTATCTGAAGAATAAGGAGCTGGAAGAATTTATGCGCCAGACAATCAGCTACCTGGAAGAAACAGAGGAGCATGTATCAACTGAACTATCCTTTCATCAAAATAAATTTAACCAGGACAGAGAGTTTGAAAAGAGCATTTCTATCAATATGTCTATGATAAAAGAAGATTTTGACTCTTCTCCAGGAATGATAACGGACAATCTGAAAAAGCTCAAAAGTGCGGTCTTTGGCAAAATCGAGAATATTAATAAGGGCATAGACCAAAAAAGAGAGCAGGACATGATCCATTTAAAGGAACAGGAAACAACTCTTGAACAGATGAGCTCAAGAATATCGGGTATAAAAAAAGAGGCCAAGGAGATCAAAAAGAAGGCCGAGGAAATTGAACTGCAATCGCTGCGTGATCAGCTGACAGGTTTATATAACAGGAAAGCATACGATCAGAAAGTAGTAGAAACTCTCGCTAATCTCCGGAGATATGATGTGCCTGCATCACTGATGTTTTGCGATATTGATTTCTTTAAGAAAATCAATGATTCATTCGGACATAAAGTTGGAGACCTTGCCCTTAAGAAACTGGCTTCACTCCTGAAAGAGAAACTGAGGGTAAATGATTTTATATCGAGATACGGAGGAGAGGAGTTCGCCATTATTCTTCCACATACATCTTTAAAGGATGCAGAAAAAGCAGGCGACGGCGCCAGATCATATATAGACAATGCAATGTTTTCTTATAAAAACCGAAATATCCCCCTCAAAATTAGTGTGGGTATAAGTGTATTCAGAAAAGACGACACAGTTGAATCGGTCATGGAAAGAGCGGACAATGCACTTTATCTGGCAAAAAATTCAGGAAGAAACACCGTAAAAACAGAAAAAGATGTGATAAAAGAAGATGATGACATCACTCAGAAATCTCTTACTTCATAATCTTCACTTACCTAGTAAAAATACCTAAAGAATTCCTCCCTTATCCCGATAATAGATATACACGGAATTATATGACCACAGTATACATATACAAATATATATAGTTACGATTCTGCAATGGTACCGGGAGGAGCATTATATGCCTGAAGAGATTAATTTATCTGATACTCAGGGGGAATTTGAGGAGAAAGTATATGCAGTTGCTGATGAGGTACTGTCAATACTTAAAGAACTGTCGCAGGAGTGGCTGGACTCTCCGCTGGAAGTTATTAAAAAATATATTGATTCTCTCTCAACCCGCAACAGGGAACTGGAAGGTGCACTGAAGGCTGGAGAAGGGATACGCTCTTATATTGACAATGCCAATTTTTCATATCAGGGTACTCAAATCCCGCTGACAATCAGTGTCGGTGTTAGCGCGTTTAAAAAAAGAGATGACTGCACCACCGTTTTCGAGCGGGCAGACCGCGCATTATACCTTGCAAAGCGCTCGGGCAGAAACATGGTGAAGACTGAGGCCGACGATGTAAAATCTCAATCAGTACTGGAGCAGAAGATTGTTTAACAGATTATTAATTCATGTAATTAGAGCATACAACCGTACGTCTCATTTAACTAAAGAAATGAACTTAATATACCGATAATTATGCATAAGACAATGAAATGTTTCGGAAGCGAATTAAATCAAAAGAGTCAAATTAATTATATTGAAGGATTAAAATGCACACTGCAAAACTAAACAAATTCCTGAGAAACATCAAAGATGAAGATGCTTCAGTCAGACGTGCTGCCGCTGAAGGTCTTGCAGAAGGTGACGAACGTGCGGTGTACCCTCTCATTAAAGCCTTGAGAGATGATAACTACGGTGTACAGGATGCGGCAATGCGTTCTCTTATGGAAATCAAGGGAGAGTGTACGGCATATATGGTGCTGCCGCTTTTACGGGAAAACTCCTTTCTTCGCAATACCGCCTTAATCATTCTGAAGGAAATGGGCAGGACCACAATCCCGCTTCTCTATGTTCTTCTTAACGACAGAGATGATGATGTTAGAAAATTCGCACTGGACCTCATACATGATATTGAGTACTGCACATATCCAGAAAAGCTCGTAGAAATGCTAACAGGTGATTCAAACGCCAACGTACGCGCCGCCGCCTCTAAGACCCTGGGAAGACTTCATTATAAAAAGGCTGTCCCCCAGCTTATTAAAGCGCTCGAAGATGAAGAATGGGTGTGCTTTTCAGCACTGGAGTCGCTAACTGAGTTGAAAGATGAAAGCGCTGTAGATACTATTGTTCAGCTTCTCAATAGCACCTCTGAAACAACCCGCTTTGCCGCTATTGAAGCATTAGGCAACATTTGCTCACCAAAAGCAGCACAGCCCTTAGTCGACCACATGCCTGAAGCCAATGAATTCGAAACAATATCAATCATTAAAAGTCTGGTACAGATTGGCACAATCCCGTCTGAAAAAAGCATTTCAGAAATATTGATTAAAATGCTGTCCGAAGATGACTGGGACGACAGGTTAATAGCAATAAAGGGCCTTGTGCTCCTTAATGAAACTACTGCAATTCGTGACCTGCTTGACCTGGCAGGATCTCTTGACATGTCCGAGCCTGATAATGAAGACAGGCTGTATGTTATTAAGGAAGCAATTCAAAGCTTCGGCTGTAATCAGTCACTGATAGAACTTCTCAATAATGATTCTCTTAAATACAGGGGGAAAGTCATTGCAACGGAAATCATCGGGAACTTACAGTGCAAAGATGCCGTCGCCGACCTCATATTGCTTCTTAACAGCGAATACAGGGACATTCGAAGGTCATCAATTAAATCCCTGGGAGAAATAGACAGCAGTGAAGCAAAGGAGTGTCTGATAGATGCAATTTCCGACGAGGACAGCCATGTCCGTAAAAATGCTGTGATAGCCCTTGGCAAAATCAGCGAAGCAGATGCATTTGAACCTCTTATGAAAATGCTGCACAAAGAGCAGTACAATGATGTGATTGATGAGTTTATAAATTCGCTTATGAATATAAATTCAACATTATTCTTTTCCAGAGCAAGTGAATTCAATGAAAACATACAGCAATCCGCTTCACGATATACATCTGGTTTCAATTCGGAGGTAACATGCTGAGCATCCCCCTTGTTGACTCCACTTTTAAAGACCTGAGGGACTATATATATGATCAAAGCGGCATTTATATTGCCGATACAAAGAAGTACCTCATAGAAAACCGCCTTTCCCGCATACTTCAGGAAAAGCAGTTAAAGAGTTTTGAAGAATACCTTAAGTTAATAAAGTTCAGTTCAAACGGCACAGAACTGACGAGACTCTTTGATGCGGTAACTACAAATGAAACATATTTTTTCAGAGAGCCCCAGCAGCTTGATGTTTTCGCGGACCTGGTAATACCAAAAATCATGTCAACAAAGAAGGCAGGTCAAAAACTAAAGCTCTGGTCATCAGCATGCTCTACAGGCGAAGAGCCCTACACTTTATCAATCATGCTAACTGAAAAGAACATTACAGCCAACAAGTTCGAAATACATGCATCCGACCTGAGTGAAGGAGTACTGTCCTCTGCTAAAAAAGCAATATACAATTCATACTCCATCAGGAACATGCCCGAGAATTATCTAAGAAAATACTTCTCACCTGAAAAACAGTCTTATTCGTTAAATGCATCAGTAAAGAACACTGTTAAATTCAACAAGATCAATCTTATAGATAACAATAAAATTAAATCATTGCGCGGAATGGACGTAATCTTTTGCCGTAACGTTCTCATTTATTTCGATGCAAAGGCCAAGCAGAAAGTCGTGTCTAATCTATATGACTGTTTAAATCCAGGAGGCTACCTGTTTATCGGTTCATCGGAGAGCCTTCACAATGTTACAAGGGCATTCAGACCGAGTGTTACAAATAAAGTAATCATGTATCAGAAGGTGTAATCATGAAAATTTTGTTCATACATAAATTCAGCGGACAAATTAATCCTCTTTCATCCGGGGCAGCGTCATGAAAATACTCATAGTAGACGATTGCCAGACAACAAGGAAGCTTCTCGGCCACTATTTGAAAACTAGGGGATACTCCGTGGTATTCGCTGAAAACGGACTGGATGCGCTGGAAAAACTGGGAACTGATGTAGTCAACCTTGTCATGACTGATCTGAACATGCCATATATGGACGGAATGGAACTTATTAAGACCCTGAGATCCGATCCCACCTGGGAGGATTTACCTATTCTAATGGTTACGACCGAAAATGACGAAGAAGAAAGACAAAAGGCATTCAGCAACGGTGCTAACGGATATGTTGTTAAACCGGTTACCGGTGATGCCATTGCAGAAAATATAAAAGCAATAATTAAGCAGATGTTTGCCAAAGGAGGATGATACTATGTCTGATTTTAAAATGAAAATCCTGGTGGTTGATGATTTTTCTACCATGAGAAGAATTGTCAAAAACCTTCTTAGACAGCTCGGCTACGAGCATATCGACGAAGCAGAGGACGGAGAGCAGGCTTTCAGCAAGCTTCAGGGCACTGAGTACGGTTTCATGATAAGTGATTGGAACATGCCCAATATGGACGGACTTGAGTTGCTCAAGAAAGTCAGGAGCGACCCGGACCTTAAGGAGCTGCCTATACTAATGGTCACGGCAGAAGCTGAAAAAGAAAAAGTCATCACGGCTATTCAGGCCGGCGTAAACAACTACGTGGTGAAACCATTTACCGGCGAAATATTAAAAGAAAAAATGGACAAGATTTTTGAAAAAATAAATGCGTAAATACATTGCCACTTAATGTGTCTGATATGGAGATAAACTATGGATGAAATGGATGAAATAATAGCGGAGTTTATAACAGAAGCTGAAGAGTCTCTCGACAAAATTGAGCCTCTGTTTGTGGAACTTGAACAAAAGGGTGAAGACAATGAGATGCTGAATGAAATATTCAGATCAATGCACACTATTAAAGGTGCTGCAGGATTCCTCGGTTTTCAGCCAGTAGTTGATGTTGCACATTCATCCGAAAACATAATGAAAAGACTGAGAGACGGCGAAATTTCCGTATCAACTCCTTTAATGGACGTCATTCTCAAGTCTATCGATATGCTTAGAATTCTCCTTGGCCACTTAAGTGCAAAAGACGGAATAGAAGAAGATGTCTCACCTTTGGTAAATGAATTAAACGAAGCTTTAAATGTTGCAACAGGTCAGTCCTCAGGAGAACAGTCCACCTCTGATGCAGATGTGCAAGTAACACAGCCGGTGGAGGAAAAGGTAGAAGTTGCGGAACCGGTAGCAGAACCGGAGCTGAGCATTGAATCTCCTCCTGCTGAAGAAACTCAACCCGTAATGGATGACATAGAAAGACAGATCGAAGAAGCAATGAAAGTCGCTGACCTGTCCAGAGAAGAATCAATAAATAGTGAGCCTGCCGAAAGCACTGCAAAATCAGCAGAAGAACCTGCTCCGCCAGCCGAGCCCGTAACAGAAAAACAGGCTGTTAAACATCCTGCGCCGCCATCCAAACCTGTAGTGCAAAAAACTGCTGAAGCGCCAAAGCCGGCTAAAGATACAGCTGCCAAACCAAAAGAAGTGGCCCAAAACCTTAGAGTTGACGTAGAGAGAATCGACAAAGTCATGGACCTTGCAGGTGAAGTAGTTCTTGTAAGAAACAGACTTTTAAATATTTCAAATTATTTTGATCAGAAGTACTCTCACGACCCCATGACGGAAACTCTTATGGAAACAGTTTCCTTCCTTGACAGGGTAACATCGGACATGCAGCTTGCAGTTATGAAAATCCGTATGCAGCCTATCAAAAAAGTGCTTGGAAAATTCCCAAGATTCGTCAGGGACATGTCAGCTACTGTTAATAAAGACGTCGCACTGGAGATTACCGGTGAAGGCACTGAAGTTGACAAGACGGTCATAGAGCATATCGGTGATCCTCTTACACATATATTGAGAAATTCAATAGACCATGGACTTGAATCAACTGAGGAAAGGATTGCCAAAGGTAAGCCGCAAAAGGGCAAGGTCGAAATAAACATATACCAGAAAGGCAACCAGGTTGTCATTGAAATCATCGATGACGGCAAGGGAATGGATGTCAACAAATTAAAGAGAAAGGCTGTTGAAAAAGGAGTATTGACCGAAGAAGAAGTCGATAAAATGACCGATGAAGCAGCCACGGACATAATATTCATGCCAGGTTTTTCGACCAAGGAAGTCGCAACTGAGCTTAGTGGAAGAGGCGTTGGTATGGATGTAGTTAAAACCAACATTTCCCTACTTAACGGATACGTTGAAGTATTAACGGAAAAGGATGTAGGTACGACATTCAGAATATGCATCCCCTTGACTCTCGCAATAATTCAATCACTAATGGTTGAGGTATCGGGCGCAAAATATGCTATACCTCTTTCACCAATTGAGGAAACCCTTAAGGTCTCCAACGATCAAATTGATAACATTACCGGTCAAAACGTCATAGTCATCCGTGATAAAGTCTGTCCTCTCTTTGAGCTGAACACCCTTCTCGGGACAGGCAACGGTAACGGCAATGGTAATGGCAGCGCGCATGAAGATTCTGAGCATAAGTATATCGTTGTCATTTCCATGGGAGAGAAACGTTTCTGTATCGCCGTAGATAAGTTGCTGGGACAGGAGGAAGTTGTTATCAAACAGCTTGATGGTGTTGATTCAACAGCGTCCTATGTTCTGGGAGCAACTATTACCGGAGACGGAAAGGTTGTATTTATTTTAGACGTTAATGGGATGTCACGTAATCTACTGGAAATCACATCAAAGGTGTAAGATGATAATTCACTTAATCAATAATCTAACGACCGAAGTTATTTCAATTAAATCATTTTCATTAACAAGGGGACATAAACAATGAAAATCAGTTTTCCTAACATTCTTAATGTTTTTAACGCCTTGCTTCATAAAACCATTATTTGTAATAAAGTAAATAAGGAACACAGCGGCAGCGCTGCCACTATATAAGGAGGTATCATTGCAACAATACATTGGTTTTAATATCAATTCGAGCGAATACATGATACCTATACTAAATGTACGCGAGATCATTACAATGCCGTCAATAACCGCCCTGCCGAATCTCCCCTCTTATGTAAGAGGTATTACAAACCTGAGAGACACTATCATACCGGTAGTCAATCTCAAGTACCTGTTACATTCGGACAATGGCGAGGACGCCGGCAACACAGTCATAGTTCTGGCAACCGGCCAGATAACATTCGGTATAGTAGTTGATGGAATAACAGGAGTTGTCAATGTTGATCAGTCGGAGATTGAGCCTCCCGAAAGTTTCGTCAACAATAATAAAGACAGCATTGCAGGTGTCGCAAAGTTAAAAAACAAACTAATAGTTCTTTTAGATATTAAAAAACTCCTCCCCATTGCAGACCTGAGTCTTCTGGAAGACGCCATAGTAGATATCAAAGAGTCAGCAGACGGTTCAAACGTGGAAGTTACCCGGCAAGTCGAGACTATGGGCGGCAAAGTGACCATTAAGGAATTGCATAATGCCAAGGACTACCTCGCAGACAAACTTGAAGAGAATGATCCCAAGCACGCTATATATGATTTAATCCTTGAGTTCATGGACGCCCTTTCAAATAATGAATATAAGAAAGTGGAGGAAATCGTTGGCAAACTGACTAAGGCAACTGACAGCGATATATTTAAGGACGTTGGTAAAATCACCAGGAAACTGCATGATTCTCTTGAGGACTTTAAGGGCGCTATTGATAGCGGGCTGCAAAGACTTACAGAAAACGATGTGCCTAATGCCGTTGACAAGCTCCAGTTTGTAATTTCTAAAACAGAAGATGCCGCAAATAAAACTATGGGGATAGTTGAGCGGTATTTCGAAGAAGAAGAGGACTTCACCACACATCTCAATAATATTAAGGGACATGATGAAGATGTGGCTTACCTTCAAGCCTTTAAAGGGGCTCTTGATGAAAACATGACAGAAATCCTGACTGCACAGCAGTTTCAGGACATCACCGGTCAGACAATAAAGAAGGTCATCAATCTTGTCAGTAGTGTTGAAGGAGAACTCTTAACACTTATAACTAAATTCGGTTTAAACGACCACGCTGATGTCGAGGTAAAACCGACTACAGTTACGTACGATGAATACAAAACAGAAAAAGCACCAAACGGTCCGGCAGATAAAGTATCACAATCGGATGTTGAGTCTTTATTAAATGATTTTGGATTTTAGACGATATATATAGGAGGTTAAATCAATGGAAACAACAGAACAAACAGCAGCAGGGACGGAAGTCCTTCAACTTGTCACATTTACACTAGGCAATGAAGAGTATGCCGTAAATATTCTAAATGTGCAGGAAATCAATAGAATAACAGAAATAACCCAGGTACCCAACTCTCCAGATTTTGTAGAGGGAGTTATAAATCTCAGAGGCAAGGTTATTCCCGTCATTAATTTAAGGAAGAAATTTCACTTTGAAGACAGACCTACCGATGATACTTCCAGGATAATTATCATGGAAATTCAGGGAATCACTAACGGCCTTATTGTTGACTCAGTTTCTGAAGTGTTACGAATCCCGGCTGATAGTGTAGAGCCTGCTCCGCCAATGTCAGCAGAGCTTCAAAGCCAGTTTATTAAAGGCATAGCAAAACTTGAAAACAGACTTATTATACTCATTGACCTTGACAATCTTCTTGGTGATTCTCCAGGACTGGACACCTAGATTACTGCAGACATTATACATATAAGAGGAACAGGATACTAAATGGTTAAAGTACTAATTGTTGATGACTCAGCGTTTATGAGAAACACTCTCTCCAGCATGATTTCATCGGACCCGGAAATTGATGTTATAGGCATGGCACGTGATGGTATGGAAGCGGTTGAGAAAGTCGCTTCATTAAAACCGGACATTGTGACTCTTGATGTTGAAATGCCCCGCATGAACGGTATTGAAGCCCTGAAGCAGATAATGGAAAAAACACCTGTACCCGTATTAATGGTCAGCTCACTGACAAATGAGGGGGCCCATGTTACGCTTGAAGCGCTTGATCTCGGCGCTGTGGACTTCATTCCAAAGAACCTTTCCGATCTTTCGATTAACATTGTCAAAATAAAAAATACTCTCATAGACAAGATCAAGAAAATTGGTAAACTCCGGGTAAGGAGAAGAAAAGCCACTCCTGAACCTGCGTCAAAACCTCTGGACATGCCGGAAAAAACCCAGCAATACACGTCAACCAGAAGGGTCGGTATAGTGGCCATTGGTTCTTCTACAGGAGGACCCAAAGCACTACAAAGCATTGTTAGCTGCCTGCCGAAAAATTACCCTGTGCCAATAATCATTGCCCAGCACATGCCGGCGGCCTTTACAGGTCCTTTTGCCGAGCGTTTAAATCAGCTGAGTGAAATTTACGTAAAAGAAGCAGAACATGGTGAAACGATTAAAAAAGGTGTTGTGTATATTGCTCCGGGTGGAGGACATATGGGGATAGAAAGAAAGAAACTGACTGAATCCTCTATATCACTCATTAAGGACACAGGCAAGTATATATACAAACCCTGCATTGATCTTCTCATGCAAAATGCTGTAGCAAATTTTTCAGGACACGTGCTGGGAGTAGTTCTGACGGGTCTTGGGAACGATGGTGAACTTGGGATGAAGGAAATCAAGAACAAGGGGGGTAAAACAATCGCCGAAAGTGAAGAAACATGTGTTGTCTACGGCATGCCCCGTTCAGTAGTAGAAGCAGGCCTTGCCGACAAAATTGTCCCCCTTAATGAAATAGCAGGTGAATTAATTAATGCAGTTTAAGAACGTATTCTTAATACGTTAGTAGCCAGTTATCAGTAGTCAGTTGTCAGGGGTTGGTTAAAGAATTATTATTGTTGTTCCGATAATAATTATATAGACTTTCTGTAACAGTTTTTTTTAGTTTTTTGAAAGGAGGGGAACAATGTCAAACGTTAATTGCTGGGACATTAAAAAGTGCGGAAGAGAACCCGGCGGGAATAAAAATTCCGAACTAGGTATATGCCCGGCCACCACCGATTCTTCATGTGACGGAATCAACGGCGGCAACAATGCGGGACGTATATGCTGGGCCATAGCAGGCACTTTTTGCGGCGACAAGGTACAGGGTGATTTTGCCCAGAAGTCAGTATCATGCATGTCCTGTGAAGTATTCAAGCAGATCAAAACCGAAGAAGGGGCCGACAACTTTGTCCTCCTGAAACCCGGGCAAATCTACCACGCATCAGCAAAATAAGACTGAAAAGACATTCCAATTCAACGAAGGTTCGAGCAAGGCTCTGAGCCTTTTTTTTTGTCTTTATTCGTAATTCATAATTCGCAATTGATTTAAAGGTGGGGGGTAGAGGGAGGATGACTGCCTAGATCATCCTCCCTCTAACCTCCCCCGATCCGTTGGGGGGGGGGAGGTAAGTAAGAGGGTACTATATTATCTCTTCAAATTAACAAGTTCCTGCAAAAGTTCATCAGATGTGGATACCATCCTTGAGTTGGCCTGGAATCCACGCTGCAGGATAATCATTTTTACGAATTCTCCGGCAAGATCAACGTTGCTCAGCTCAAGTGTATTTGAGAGGATTTCACCTGTACCTGAGTTTCCCGGGGCTGTAACGATCGGCTGACCTGATCCAAATGACTCTGCATATAGACTCTTACCTGTTTTTATGAGGCTCTCCTGAGATATGAACTTCGCGAGAACGACCTGCGCAATTGTCTTGGTCTGACCATTTGTAAAAACACCTGACATAAAACCTTCACTGTCAATACTTAAACTTTTCAATGTACCGGAGGAATAGCCGTCCTGATCAAGAAATGCTGTGGTAGATACGGCGCCGAATTGCGTTGTTCCTTCAAGTCCCAGTGTCGCATCAAAGGCAATATCGTCTCCGAAATCAGTAGTAATAGCCTGGTTCTGTGTAGCTCCTCCTGCAAAATCAAATCCTCCTGTTGGAGACGTAAGAGTTTGACCGTAATAAAGAGCTCCATCCGTATTAAATTCCAGTCTTCCCTGAGCCATAACTGTATCTACACCGGAAGTTGCATCTGCGGCACTTACAACACCATACCATTCCCATTCGCTTCCTCCTATCGCTCCATATCCTACTGGCCATGTAGCTCCTCCACCCGCTTCTGTACCACCGTTGGCAGGAGTACCAGCCCCTGCTATAGTCTGTCCCTTCCTATAGTAAATATTAAGAACGTGAGAAGTACCCAGCGAATCAAAAACCGTAATTGTGCTGGTAAAATTGGATGTAGTTGAAGGATCTGTAACGTCAAATGCTGCCGGTGTCACTTCAGTCGAGTCCAGGTTTGCATATACACTTAAAGCCGTTGTAGCATTCGGCGTACTACTAATTGAAGCAACATTAACATCAGCGACAACAGTAGATGAATTGCCCTGAACATCAAACTGATAACCCTGTAGAACAAAACCGTTGGGATTGGTGGCATAACCCAGCTTGTCAATACCAAACTGCCCTGCCCTTGTATAAAATGTATTACTATCTTTCTTAACAACGAACAGACCGTCACCATCTATAGCCATGTCCAGGACATTAGGGGTGTTCTCAAAAGCGCCCTGTGAAAACTCCTGACCGACTTCATTTATACGCACGCCTCTACCAATACTGTTTGATCCTCCTTGTGAACTGACAATATCAGCGAATACTACCGAGCTTGATTTGAACCCGTGGGTATTCATGTTGGCTACATTGTCACCAACGACTCCAAGTGATGTGGCATTGGTGTTCATTCCACTGACTGCTGTAAACATTGATGTTACACTCATGTTACTTCCTCCCTTTTATATATATTTATCTATAGTCTTATCTCTATTAATTTAAATTCAACTAATTACTCTTCTATTGTTTTAACATCACTGACGTCCACCCTTGTTGAGTTGTCAAGGATAAGATATGCCAGTCCGTTCTCATATGTGACCCCTGTTACATGTCCTGAACTGTGGGTCTCTGCGGTAACCAGTTTACCTGAATCATTACGTGCCTCTATATCAAACGTATAAGTAGCTTCATCCAGTTTCTCACCAGACGCATCAGTTCCATCCCAGACGTGCTTATTGCTTCCGGCAGTCTGCGGACCAAGGTCTTCTGCATACACTGCTTCACCGGCTGTATTTCTTATTACGATCCTCACAGTTGCGGCATCCTCCGGCAGGTCATAATTCATGTTAGCTGTCTCACCTAAATGAGAGAAGCTGCCGTCCATCTTGACCGTCTTTCCAATCATGTTTGTGACCGTAGCGTTCTGCATTGACTGTTGATAGGCAAGGAGGTTCTCCAGATTTAGATTAATATCGTCAATACCCCCAAGGGACTTAGTCATATTATTGATCCCTTCCAGAGTGCTGAACTGTGTCATCTGTACTGTAAATTCCTTACTGTCCATAGGATTCAGCGGGTCCTGATGGCTCAGCTCCTCAAGAAGAAGCCTCATGAAGTCATCCTGACTAAGCGTCTGTTTCCCGTACCCCTGTGTTTGGGGATTTAGATCAATACTTTTTACTCCGTCTATTTCCATGTTCCCTCCACCTGAAATGATATTTGTTTTATATTCATCTCAATAATTATTGCTTTATCCATTATGCGAATACACTCACCCGGCCATTATTGCTATAGACATTAGCGGCGGCCTTTGAATATTCCTGCTGCTCTATTCCATTAATGGAAAAAGCCTTATCGTTTTTATTCGAATTATTATTTGAGAACCCTTGATGCTGCTGCTGGTTCTTTAACCCTACCGAGAACCCTCCTATGCTGACACCGTTCTTTGAGAGGGAGTCGACCAGCTGCTGTACATTGCTTTCAACAAATTCTCTTGCAGCCTTATCAGTCGTGTTAATGTGGACATTGACAACACCTTTTTCAAGGCTCAGCTTTATATTGAGCTGTCCGAGGTCCTTATGCTCAACAGTTACACCCAGTTTGTTGTCGCCCTTGGCTACGTATACAATCTTATTAACAACATCGGCAAAACCTGAAGGCTTTGCAATAGTTCCAGTTGGAGATGCTGCATTAATTTTAGAACCGCCGCTTTTTGCGCTGACATCACTTAACGCACTAATATTATTTGTATCAGAATTTTCACCGGCTGTTTTTGCAGTGGCGTTAACATTAGGCTTTACTCCGCTTTCACGGAATAAATTCTCAACCATTCCGGGCTGGACTTTACTGATTGTGGCTTTTGCGTTGTTGGATTCCTGAGTGTCCTTCTGGGCCATAAAGTCCTGCAGTTTATGTTCTTTAACCTGGTCCTGTTTAATATCAGACTTTTTATCGGCATTACCATTATTGTCAAGCTTCTTAATCAATTCATCTACTTCAGTATCTGTAATTTCGCTGTCTGCATTAGTCTGCTTTGCCGTAACATTTGCCAGTTCTTTCTCAATGCCATTGGTTTTCACATCAGCAGTTGTCTTAATCTGCTCTCCTACTTTAAGACCGTTCTCTGTTTTCAATGCTTCAGTATTTATAGCCTTGGCATTTTCACCTTTTGCTTCTTCTGCCTGGTTTTTTCCTTCTTGAGTAGCTTGTGCATTAACCAGGTCCTTCAACAAGTCCCCGACTTTCAATCCGGCCTGACCCTGGGCCTCTTTTCCATTAGCTGATGTGTTCGTTACTGTTTCATCAGTTTTACCTTTCAACAGCTCATTAAGTAATGCTCCGTTTTTCAGACCCTGACCTGATTCCTGCTCTGTATCTGTTGTTACAGCTGCTGCGCCCTCAGTGTTTGCTGCGGCATTGGTCAGTTCTGCTGTTTTAGTATTTGCCAGTTCAAACAGGAGGGAACCAATTTTGACAGCATTGCCTTCAGATGTCTCATTCTCTTTTGATTCATTGGACTGCTCAGAATCTTTATTAATTGCAGAGGAGTCAGTACTTATTTCATTTTCATCCGATTTTGACTTGCTATCTGCATATTTAGTTTTTTGCCTCTCCGTCTCTGCGCGGTATGATTCATTGCTCTTGCCCGTCTCATCAGTCTTGTCAGTCCTTTCAATGTCCCTGTTATTGTCCTGAGTCCGCTTCTCATCACTTCTATTTCCAATTGAGTTATTCCTGTCAGCATACTCCTGATTTCTCTTTGCCTGCTCTGCATGATAATCATTTTTTGGGGCGGGACTTCTGTCAATGGTTTCGGATTTCAGACTGGTGAGGAGTGAGTCAAAGGTGACTTTATCAAAGCCGGAGCCTCCGCCTACATTTATATCAATCTTGTTCAGGTCTAATAAAGGATTGATTTTCTGTGACTCGGTGCCTGCTGTCATCTTTGTTCCGAAAACGTTCATGCTCGACATAAAGCAAGTGGCGTGCCAGCAGCTAATTTACCCTCTAACTACCTGTTTAATTTGCTTATTTTAATATCTGAGAATTTATGGAAGAACGAATATGATTACTTTGTTTCCTAGTTGAGGCAAGAATTTCCGGATGTTTGATGAACAAATGAACATCGAACGTCCAACGTCCAACATTGAATGTTGAATGAAAAAAAGAAAGACAGGAGTAATTGCTGAATGTTCGGTATTGTATGTTTGTTTTTCATTCGACGTTGGACGTTCGATGTTCGATGTTGGACGTTCATTTTTTCAGCACAACAAAAAACCCCTTCCCGCTACCAGGAAGGGGTCATACAAATTAACTTGTTACTTTTTCAGCTTGGCAAGCTGCTTTGTCAATGTGGTAGCTTTTGCAGGCTGCATATTCCCTATCACGAGTCCGGCTTTTTTGCTACTCATCTTTAGTAATATCTTCACAGCCGTTTTATCATCCAGTCCTGCAAGTCTTGACGCAGCGTCCTCGGGCTGCATGGCTTCATATGCTTTAGCAACATGCTTTAGCCTTTTGTTGCCTTTGTTTTCAGCTTCTTTCAGTGACTTTTCAATCTGTTTAAGCAGGTCCGTATATTTGGCAATGTCTGCTTCCACTTCCTGTTTCAGGGTCTGAAGCCTGGCCGTTTCCTTCTTTATGACTTCCTGTTTCTGCTCCAGTTCCCGGCTCTGCTGTTCTATCTTGCTTGCATCATCGCTCTGAGCATATACATTAAATGATATGAATAATATGCCTGCCATTACTATAAGCTTTTTTAGCATCTTAATTTCCTCGCTAATACAAGATAGTCTGCCTCTTTCCGTGCGGACAATTCTCTTTCTTTCATATTTTCTTTCACAGCTTTATCTTTTAAAATTTCCATCATTTTTTTATCTTTATGAGCATCGATCAGGTGCTCCCTTATGACCTCCAGCTCTTTCTTACGCTTTAAGTGAAATTGTTTCTGCTCCTTTATCTTCCCGTCTATCATTGCGAAGTATTCATAATAGGAGTTGATTTTATTGATATTCAGCGCACCGCTTTCATTATTTTCATTAAACTGTTTTAGCTTTGTCTGATAGTCACTCTGAAGATTCTTGAGTTTATTTTTTTCTTCTTCAAGCCTGTCTGCCGCCTTTTTAACTTCGATCTCGATTTCCTGTTTCTTGCCATCTTTTAGTTTCAGGATTTTTGATATAGTGTTTATCTTACGCATTTATTTGCTCCACTTCGTCAAATGCAAAATAGAGACCCTGAACAGAGTCCGCATAATCTATAAGTTCATTCATATCCTGTTTCAGGTACTTTTTGAGTTTCTCAATTACCTGAATTGCGTAATCAACTTTCGGGTTAGCGCCTTTTTTGTATGCACCCAGATTAATCATGTCTTCAAACTTTTTGTATGTAGAAAGAACTTCAACAAATTTACTTGCCTGAATTTTGTGCTTTTCATCAATAATATGGGGCATGACTCTGCTGGCTGACTGTAGTATATCAATGCAGGGATAATGGTTCTCCATAGCTAGGTCCCTTGACAACACAATGTGCCCGTCAAGTATGGATCTTGACATATCCGCAACGGGCTCCATCATATCATCTCCTTCAACCAGCACCGTATATAGTCCGGTAATACTGCCCTTTCCCTCTGATGTCCCTACCCGTTCAAGCAGTTTCGGCAGAAGAGCAAACACAGAAGGAGTATAACCTCTTGTAGTGGGAGGTTCACCGATTGCAAGACCTATTTCCCTCTGGGCCATTGCAACACGGGTCAGTGAATCCATAAGAAGCAGGACATCCAGGCCGCGGTCTCTGTAGTATTCAGCTATAGCTGTAGCGGTAAATGCTCCCCTTACTTTTGCCAGGGGGGCCTTATCTGATGTTGACACAACAACGACCGATTTTTTGAGCCCCTCTTCGCCGAGGTTCTGCTCGACAAATTCTCTTACCTCACGGCTACGCTCACCGATGAGCGCAATTACATTGACAGAGGCTTCGGAATATTTGGCAATCATGCTGAGCAGCACACTCTTTCCTACACCGGAGCCTGCCATTATGCCAGTCCTCTGCCCCTTGCCGCATGTAAGCAGGCCGTTTATTGATCGTATTCCTATATCCATAGGCTCCTTTATTCTCTGCCTCTTCAATGGATTAGGAGATGATGCAAAAAGTGGATAGTTTGTACCTTCAATAGGCCCTTTCCCGTCTATGGGATTACCAGCGGCATCAATAACTCTTCCGATGAGGTTATCACCAACAGTGATTGATATATTCTTGCCCATGGATAACACCCTGCTGCCGTGCCTTATTCCGGATATTTCACCTGTGGCCATAAGTACGACTTTACCCTCTTTGAATCCTACTACTTCAGCATCTACAGGCTCAGCATGATCAGAGAAAATCCTGCATGACTCTCCAATGCATACGTCAAGTCCGGTGGCTTTAATGGTAAGACCTGTGATCTCCACTATTCGCCCATAAACCTTGATAGGGTCCATATTGTTGACGCTTGCTAAATATTGGCTGAGATCAATTGTCGGCATAATATTAATTATTGCTTACAGTTTAAATTACTGAGTGCATGAAAGTGCAAACTAAAGATTATTAAAGTTTTACTCTTCAGGGTCTGCTTCAGGCTGAGCAGTCCCCTTCATCTCCTCCATGACATTGTCTATCAGGGAATCAATGTCAGTTACAACCTCTTCTATATCGCTTATTACCAGAGGACCGGTAACAGGTACATTTGAATCGACATCAAAAGTAATGTCCTCATGTACTTCCAGCAGTTCGGGTTTCATTTTCATAAAAAGATCATAAAGTGTAGGATTTATCTTAATCCTGATATTGCCTACCCTCTGAAGCCTTTTTAAGGCCTCTTTTACCATTGATACAATAATTTCAGGTTTAGTGTTAATTTCATCAATAATAATTCTCCTGGCTATAGCAACCGCCAGGTCAACGACCTGACTTTCAACTTCTACAGTATAACTACTTTTGAATACGGTTAGTTCACTTATTATTCTTTCAATCCGCTCTATTAAGAGAGAGCACTTCTGTTCACCCTCAGAGAATCCTGCTTTTTCACCAGAGACAAAACCTTCTTCATAAGCCCCACGCTGTATGTTCTCTGCATCCTTTAATATCGCATCCCTGCTCCGCCTGCCGTCTTCTAATGATGGCATGCTGAAAGGGACCGCATCACTATTTTTTATGATTCTGTTATTATACAATCATCTCCTCACTTCCCCTGCCGGCAATCATGATCTGACCCTCATCACTCAGTTTTCTTGCTATCTTTACAATCTCTTTCTGTGCATTTTCAACATCCGATACTTTGACAGGCCCCTTTGCTTCCATGTCTTCCTTTAATAGCTTGACCGCTCTCTGTGACATATTTCTGAATATTTTCTCTTTGAGCCCTTCCGGTGCAGTCTTTAATGCTAAAGACAATTCCTCAGTGCCAAGCTCTTTCAGTATCAGCTGGATACCTTTATCATCAATCTCTTCAAGGTCATCAAATACCAGCATGAGTTCTCTGATTGATTCAGCCAGTTCAGCATTCTCCTCTTCCATTCTCTCCAGAATTTCCTGGTCTGTTCCGCCTTTGCACTGGTTGAGTATTTCAGCAATGGCTTTTGTTCCGTCAAATTCTTTGGAATCACGTTTGCCCATATCAAGCTGCACTTTAAGGACCGCTTCAATTTCTTCAAGGGCGGATTCAGGGATGCGGTCAGTCGCAGCAACCCTGGCAGCTATATCATTTCTCAGATTCTCCGGCATATTAATAATGACTTGAGCTGCCTGTTCCGGCTCCAGGAGACACAATATAAGCGCAGTTGTCTGTGGGTGCTCAGATGCAAGGAAATCGGACAGGGTCTTGGCGTTTACCCACTTTAAAGATTCAAGGGGACTTTCTTTGGAAACCATCTCGAGTATTTTTTCAGCATCTTCACCACCGAGACCTTTTTCAAGTATCTTCTTCACATAATCCTCACCGCCTATCTGAAAGTTACCACTCTCGACCTTTTCCAATGCCTCCTGGAACACACCCTCTCTTTCTCCACGTTCCGGTGACTTCAATTTCGACATACATGAAGATACTTTACCTATTTGATCGGGATCCAGATTCTTTAATATCTGGGCTGCTACATCCTCTCCTACTGAGCTAAGAAAAACTGCTGCTTTTTCATATCCGTTCATCTATCTACTATTCCTCCAGCCAGCCTTTTACCAGGCCTGCGGCTTCCTGCGGGTTACCGGCCGCCCAATCAACGACCTGCTTTTCCATTGGTATCTCTTTAGGTTTCAAAGGTTCTTCCAGCTGTGCCGCCTGAGCGGCTGCCAGCGCCGGTGACGGGCCTACAGACCGCACAGGTGCTGTCAACGATTTAATCAATGGCTTTAGCACTATG
This sequence comes from Nitrospirota bacterium, assembly GCA_003354025.1. Lineage (GTDB taxonomy): Bacteria > Nitrospirota > Thermodesulfovibrionia > UBA6902 > UBA6902 > Glo-13. The sequence continues at coordinate 31,770 of PIVU01000001.1, read as the reverse complement.
AAAACAAAAAGCAAGGCAACAATTAACGGGACAAGATATTTCAATACAGTCATCGCAATAGCCATATAATCAGTTGGCGCCTCCTCCATGACTGCTACTTCAACCTTCTCAAAGGGCATTACGGATACAGTAATTTCGTCGCCCCTGTCCTCCGTAAATCCTACCGTCTTCCTTACTATGTCTTCATAGCTCTTGATATTATCTTCCGTTCTCACAATATAACTGTCTGCGTTTTCGATTGAATCCTTCTGAGAAGGCAGTATGCCGTCAATGAGTATTGCAACAGTAATACGTTCAAGTGTTATTGGTGACTCCACGACATGGGTTACTGTTTTACTGGTTTCATAGTTTATCATTTCATCCTGTTTTTGTGACTGTTCCCGCGAGGATGATCCAACTCCGGCCCCGCCCGGAAGATTCGACTCAGTGCCGGGAATGCCTGATCCAGGATTTCCTGATGATGACTTTTCAGTTGTTTTCTGTTCACTGACTATAACAGCGCCTTCAGGATCAAATGTCTCCTCGGTCCTTTCACTCTGGGTGAAATCGAACTCGGCGGATACCCTTGCATTTACCTTACCTTTTCCGACAACAGGTTCAAGAATGCTGACGACTTTGTTCATAATGCTCTTCTCAAAGCCATTCTGGTACTCCATCTGTGTACCACTTATACTGATCGCATCACCACTGGACGGTTTAGTAAGAAGATCGCCTTTGTTGTCAATAACCGTAATACTTCCAGCACTGAGGTCCTCTACACTGCTGGAAACCAGGTTCACGATTCCCTGCACCTCGCTACTGCTCAGCTTTCTTCCATTTGCAAGCGTAATAAACACAGCGGCCGATGCTTCGGTATTCTTTGCTGACAGCGCAAACAGTGATTTATCGGGAACGGCAAGGTGCACTCTGCTCTGCTCTACTCCAGAAAGCGAACGTATAGTCCTGGACAGCTCCCCTTCCAGTGCCCTTCGGTAATTCAGCTTCTGTACAAACTCACTTGTGGTAAAACTGGTATTGTCAAAAATTTCAAAGCCCACACTGCCTCCCTGTGGCATACCTTCGGCGGCAAGCTGCAGCCTCACATCATAAACCTTGCCGGAAGGAACAAGAAGGGCCCCGCCGGCACCAACCTGAAAAGGAATGTTCTTTGCCTGTAATTCCTGGGCTATTCTTCCTGAATCCTCTTCTGAAAGATTTGAGTATAGTACCTGATAATCAGCTTCCTGTATCCAGTTATAAAAAAACACCATGCTGGCAATACTTATTACAATAACAAGCAAAAGAACGAATTGCTTCCCTGCGGGCATTTCTTTTAAATTTCCAAGAACATTATTTAACTCAGCCATACTCTCCTCTCAACTTCTCGTTATTCGTTAATCGTCGTTCGTCGACCGTTGTTCGTCATTTACTGTTAAATCTGCATTCTCATTACTTCCTGGTATGTACTTATGAGTTTGTTCCGGACTTCAACCATCATCTGAAATGTCATATCAGCTTTTTCAATAGCAAGTACAGCACTGGTAATATCTCCGCCGCTGGATAAGGCATTCACTGCTTTATCAACATCTTCCTGCACCTGTGAGACTTTGTTGATGGCTTCATTAATTACATTTTCGAAATTTCCCTTTTCAGGGGCTACCTGTTTTGTTTGAGACGTCTCACCTATGCCAGCACCTGCGCCGATATTCTTTATTGGAAGATCAGTCATTACTACCTCCCTAGCTCAAGGGCCTTCTGGTACATGCCCTTGGATATATTAAATGCTTTCACGTTAGCTTCATATGTTCTCACGGCCATCATCATATTAACCATTTCCTCAATGACGTTAATATTTGGCATTGAAACGTTTCCGTTCTCATCGGCATCAGGATGTCCCGGATCATAAATAACAATGGGAGGTTCCTTACTGTCCACAATACCGGTTACTCTTACCCCTTCTAACCCTTCACTATTCGGACCTATATTCAGCGTCTTAAAGACAACATTCTTTTTCACATAGGGTCCGCCTTCTTCGGTCTTTGTTGATTGCGCATTGGCCATATTGGATGCAATTGTATTCATCCTCACTCTATTTGCTTCAAGGGCAGATGCACTTACCTTAAAAATATCCATTTACAGTTTACCTCCCTGATGAAATCGCAGTTTTGAACATTTTAATTTTTGTACCCAATATTTTTAATGCAGCATTATGCGTTAATGAGTTCTCCTGCATTTTTGCAACCTCCGCATTCAGCTCAACGTTATTGCCGTCACCCCAGGATGGATTGCCATTGACCACCACTTTCCCGTTTACCCCGTTATTGCCCGCATTGCTTACATGTTCGGGTTTAGTTGTTATCAGTTTCATTTCTTTCCCTAAAAATTTGCCGAATTTTATGTCCCTGCCTTTATACCCCGGGGTCTCAGCATTGGCAACATTTGATGCAAGCACCTTCTGTCTGGCGCCGGTCGCCTGTAATATTTTATGAAGAATGCCGAAACTTTTATCCATTATCATATCTCCCGTTTCTCATATTGTTATATATACTTACAAGAATCATGCCAGGCAATAAAATATTTGAATTTCTCAGAGGGCATGGGAATTAAAGCGAAAAACTGAAGTTGACTCACTGTATCCTATTGATTTCATGTCTTTTTATAAACTGATTATATTCATTGATCTAGCGGGATAATTTTATGACTTTTAATATCATGCAGGATGACTCCTGATGTCTGACAGTATTCCGTTGAAGGGCGTCAATATTGTGACGGGACATTTTTACACACCCGGCAAATTTTTCCCATATCCGTTAATTTTATTACGGATAGTTCTTACACTGACGCCGAGGAGCTTTGCGGCCTTGGTTTTATTACCGTTTGTATCCTCCAATGTCTTCATGATCATGTCCATTTCCATGTCCTTTATGCTGCCGTTGCTGACAGGACTTTGTGCAGAATCACCCTCAAGCATGAAATCATCTACACCAATAAAATCGGAACTGGCAATAAGTACAGCCCTGTTAACTGCATTTTCAAGCTCTCTGATATTCCCCTTCCATTTCCTGGTAGTAAGAAAATCTATGGCATCCTCGGTGAATCCTGTGACTGATTTATTAAGCTCAAGGGAGAACTTTTTTACATAATGCTCGGAAATGTACTTTATATCCTCCGGCCTCTCCCTTAACGGAGGCAGCTGAAGAGGAAATACACTTAGCCTGAAATAGAGATCTTCACGGAAATTACCGTCCTCTATTTCTTCCTGAAGGTCTCTGTTTGTCGTGGCAATGACTCTGACATCAACTGGAATGGGATGTTTGCCCCCTATTCGGTCAATCTCCTTTTCCTGAAGAACCCTTAAAAGCTTTGCCTGAAGTGTAGATGACATTTCGCCAATTTCATCAAGAAGAATTGTTCCTCCGTTTGCATGTTCAAACTTGCCTGACTTCTTTTCATTTGCCCCGGTAAACGAGCCCTTTTCAAATCCAAACAGTTCGGACTCAAGAAGGTTGTCTGGAATAGCTGCACAATTAACTGCTACAAATGGTTTCTCTCTCCGACGGCTTGATTTCTGGATATATCGTGCCAGAAGCTCTTTTCCTGTACCGCTTTCCCCGGTAATCAGGACCGTCATGTCACTAGTTGCCACGCTGCCGGCCAGTTGTATAAGTTTCTCCATCTTCTCGTTTTCCGTTAATATTTCCTTACCCTTATGAGTAGACCTGGACATTATTGATTCTATAGTTGAAGTTAGAGAGTCAAAAGAAAAGGGTTTCATCAGATAGTCGCACACACCTTCTTTCATAACCTCAACTGCATTTTCTACAGTGGCATGTCCGGTTATAACAAGAACTGGCAGGTTCCCAATTCTCTCTCTCACCGCCTTTATAAATTCGAGTCCGTCCATCTTAGGCATTTTCATATCTGTAACAATCATTGATACAGAAACGCCCTTAAGCGCTCTAAGCGCGTCTTCAGGGTCCTCGGCAAGAACAGCGTTATAACCCATTCTTACAACAGCCTCTTTTAAAGCAGCCCTCATCTGATCATCATCATCTACAACAAGTATTGATTTCATATTTTCTTTCATGTTATTTTCCCTGTCTCTTCATATATTTTTTCTTGTATTTCTTCATTGATTTCATTATTTATCTCCGGGACATATACACAGAACGTGCTTCCCCCGGTTTCGTTTCTGTTTGCTTTTATAAATCCTTCATGGCTCTGCATAATTTTATGAGCTATTGCCAGCCCGAGACCTGTCCCTTTGTCTTTTGTACTGAAAAACGGGTCGAATATCTTTTCAATAATTTCCGTTTTAATACCTTCACCTTCATCAGAAATGGCGACTGTTGCATAGTCGCCGTCCTTACCCATGTTAATGCTAAGATTGCCTCCCCCTGGCATCGCCTGTACAGCATTAAGGATCACATTCATAAACACCTGCTTCAGCAATTCAATATCCCCATTAACAGTCTTATCAGACAGTGTCGATGCAATTTTAATCCCCCTTACATCAATGAGGGGTGCAAGCATGTTCAGTGATTCACTTACTGAATCGCTTAGCCGGATACTAATAAAGGACGGCCTCTGCGGCTTTGCAAAGAAAAGCATGTTAGTCAGAATATTGTTAAGGCTCTTGATTCCCGTTGAAATCCCATTAGCCATATCGGAGTGATTTGTACCTTCAAGGTCTTTTGATAGCATATTGGAAAACAGCTCTATGCTGCACAAAGGGCTCCTGATTTCATGAACTATTGTTGCAGCCATCTCACCCATGGATATCAGCCTCTGGTTGCGTTCATGCTGTTTTTCAAGGTCCTTGATTCTTGTAATGTCCTTTATTAGTACAACGTACCCTCGTGTAGTCCCTTCCGAGTCATTCACCTCGGACCTGGAAAGGATAATATCCAGTTTTTTCCCATGAGCCATTAACTGGCTTCCTGATTTACCCGTTTCAATTTCCATATCAACATCATTGAAATGTGTTCCCCGGACGGTGGCGGGATCAAGACCGATAAGGTCTTCTGCCGCTTTGTTTATCATAGTTATTTTTTCTTCATGGTCCAGTACGATTATTACTTCACCTATACTCTGCAGTACAGTCTGCAGATAGTCCTTTGACTCTCCAACTTCCAGGATTGCCTCGTTTAGCTGCTCATTTTTTTTCTCTAGCTCATGGGTAAGGTACTGAACTCTTTCACTCAATTTATCGTAGTATGTTTCAAGACTTTTTGACGCTTCCGTAAAATTCTGAAACGCCTCATTCAACTTGGAAACCTGTTCCACTAGTACACCTCTTTCACTTTATTTAGAAGATCTATTTCCATTATTTTTGTTCTGGCAAGTCGGCCCAACATAGAATCGGAAGTCTTCAACTGGTCAAACATTTTTTTTGATTCCTGCGCTTCACCGTCATTCCCAACCCTGTATGCCGCCCATTCATCCTCAGGACTTTTCTTTAGTGCAATCTTGTAATATTTAAGGGCTTTGCTCTTTTCATCATTGGTTAATAGTATGTCGCCCATTCTGTTATAACTGTCAGCTGCCCAGTCATTACTGTTTAAAATAGTCTCATAAAAAGCAACAGCCTCCAGCCTTTCCGAGGCTGTACCCAGTTTTGTTATTAAGTTACCTACCTGGTCAAGATCGCGGGCCTCAAACTTACCAATTGACATAAGTTTCCCCAGGGCCCTTCTGTATTCTCCATCTGAATAAAGGACTTTTGCTTCCACCCGCAGGAGAGCATCGCTTTTTGAATCCGCCCTTTTTGCTATGTCCATGTACTTACGGGTCTCCTCTACATTTCCGATGCCAATAAAGTAGTCAGCAAGATCAATTGCAGCTCTGGTCCTTACTTTTTTTGGCGCATTCTCAACAAGCCATGTTGAGAGAGTTAAGAAAGACTGGCCCTCACTCCTTAATTTCTCACTTACCTGTATTAAAAAATCCGCTCTTCTTTCGTCAATCAGCCACTGTCCGACCTCTCTCCATAACGTTATAAATGCAATGTTATCCGGGGAGCCTTCCTTTACATTTTTACCAGCATCAAGAATAATACTCTCCAGCTCATTAAAGGCTTCTTTCGGTGGTTTCTTGCCATATACCAGTTCCTTAAGAAGAGAAACAGATTTTTTAAGTTGTCCGGCTTTCCTGTAAAGTACTGCCAGATCAAGAAGCGTATCTTTGTATAAACTCGAATTAATATAATTATTGCGTATCGTCTCAAGGCTTTCCACAGCCTCTTCCAAACGGTCATCTTTCATGAATGCTCTTGAAATATGAAATAGTCCCTCAATTTTTACATTTCTATCGTCAGATTTTGTCGCTACTTTAAAGTTTGTTATTGCTTCAGCGGTCTCATTTTGTTCCAGGGCAATGTGTCCGAGACTTAAACGTGAATTATCGCGATAGGGTCCATAACTCAATGACCTGAGATGCTTCTTGGCCTCATTTAATTCTCCCAGCATACGCATATTTTCACCAATAAAAAAGTAAGTTTCTGCGGACCTCGAGGGATACTTACTATCAACAGCAAGTGCATCTGCATAAGCACGTCTGGCTTCTGATACTTTCCCTATTCTCTGCAGCGTATTGGCTTTACTGAACAATATTTCCGGGGCATTGCCTGCCTTTTTGTAGTGTGTAACAGCCTCTTTGAACAACTCCATTTGAGAGAGTGTCTCAGCAAGGCCAAGATGTGCACGGGCCAATCTGCTCGATGATGAATATGTTTTTATGAATACAAGATAATTGGCTCTAGCCTCATAGTGCAGTCTGGTTTTCTTGTACAGTTCCGCCCTTTCAAACAGGGCCCTTTCCTTTAATTTTTCATCCACAGCATAAAGGTATGCAAGCCTTAAGTGTTTAATGGCATCCATGTTCTGCTGTGCAGTACGGTAAGCGTCACCGTACATATAGTGATATGCTGCAAGTGATTTTACGTCCTTGGGCTCGAAGTTCGGAAGCTCCTTTAATACGGTATAGAAGTTGCCTGCCTGCAGTAATCCCCATAGTCCCTTATATTTCTCAGGGACAAAGCTGTCATCAATTTTATTTTTTTTGCTGCCTGCAATTACTTTGTCCTTTGTCTTTTTCTCAGAACTGCCGGATTGTTTTTCTTTCCTGGAAGAATCTTTTTTATTAATTTTTTTGGCTTCTGTTTTTTTCTCTACTTTATTCTTTTTTTCTTTCTTCAGTGCGGGTTCCTTTATGTCCTTCTTTGTAACTTTTATACTTTTCTTCTTCTTATTTTTTTTGATGCTATTATTTTTTTTACTTTCATATACGTCTATTACAAGACGACTGGGATTCTTTAATGAAAATGTCTTAAGAGTTGCAGGTTGTTTTAATGAGAATATAAGATTGTTGTTGTCCTGTCTGTAATCTACGGGTAATGTTATTTTATCAATGTAGAATTCAGTACCTGCAAAGTCTACGAGTACATCATTTCCTTTTTTGCTTACGCTGCCTTTTGAAATAATGTCAGGAGACCCTTCCATAACAATCCTCAGGTATTTTGCGTGGTTCCATGCCCGCACTTTGATCAGGGTTTCTTTGCTTTCCTGTATAGAAGCCTGCGCAGAGATTGCTATAGAAACAATGCACAGAAAAGTTATTAGCATCAACCTGCGATAAATGGTCATGCCGTAGAAAAAGCAATAAGCATGCCAACGGAAGGTATTGTTTTTTAATGATTTCTAGTTCAGGAAAGTGTCATTATAATGACATAACTCAGGAATGTGTTCAATTAACTGTCTATTTTTTTGCGCCATCAAATTCGATAGCTTTCTTTTTCATCTTCTCGATCAGTGTTGTTCTGTTGAGACCCAGAAGATTTGCTGCCTTGCTCTTTACACCCTTCGAGATTTCAAGGGCCTGCACAATCATATTATTCTCAAAATCATCAAGCATGGAGTTTAGATCTACGCCATCTGAAGACAGCCTTTGGCTCTTTGTAGATATGTCATGATCATAGCGTTTTTCACGTAATCTTTCCGGCAGGTCTTCAGGAAGAACATCGTCCCCCTCTTTTAATATTACAAGCCGCTCCATAAGGTTTTCAAGTTCACGGACATTGCCGGGCCACCTGTATTTGCCAAGACAGTCCAATGTTTCAGCACTTAACCTCGGGGCGTCCCTTTTCTTTCTTTTTGCAATATCATTAACAAAGTGCTCAATCAGCAGAGGAATGTCATCTTTCATTTTTCTCAAAGGAGGCAGATGCAGCGGTATTACATTCAGCCTGTAATAAAGGTCCTCTCTGAACATGCCTTCCTTAACCGCCTTCTCAAGGTCCCTGTTAGTAGCTGTTACTATCCTGACATCGACTTTAATTGTTTTTATGCCGCCGACTCTTTCAAACTCCTTCTCCTGCAGTACCCTGAGAAGCTTCACCTGAAGAGACGGAGCAAGTTCTCCAATTTCATCCAAAAAAAGAGTTCCGTTATGGGCCAGTTCAAAACGGCCGAGCCTCGTACTGATAGCTCCGGTAAATGCGCCTTTCTCGTGTCCGAACAGTTCCGACTCCAGAATGTCCCTGGGTATTGCAGCACAATTTAGCGGAACAAAAGGTTTTTTTGACCTTGAGCTGTTATAGTGAATTGTCTTTGATATAAGTTCTTTTCCTGTGCCGCTCTCACCCGTAACCAGTACAGTACTGTCGGTGTCGGCAATTTTTTCGATGAACTTGATTACATCCTGTATCTGCTTGGAGTTACCTATAATTTTATGGTACCCGAACTTTTTCTTTAGCTCTTTTTTCAGCCGAATATTCTCTTCCTGAAGTCTTGATACATCAAGCGCCCTTTTTATTGCAATATGAACATCTTCAAGTACAAAGGGTTTAGTAATATAATCGAAAGCCCCGAACTTCATAGCTTCAACAGCAGTCTGTACGCTGGCAAAGGCTGTTATTACTATTGAAGGAATTGTGATTTTTTCAGAAGAAGTTTCCCTGAGAACATCAAGACCGCTCATGCCCGGCATCATGAGATCAAGGAGGAATAGGTCAAACTTGTCTTCTTTGAGCAGAGAAAGGCCTGATTTACCGTCATGAGTGGTAACGACTTCATAGCCTTTACTCTCGAGAAAATCAGCTAACAGTTCACGGATTGACTCTTCATCGTCGATAACTAATATACGCTGCATATGACTATCTTGCCATAATAATATATCAACGTCAACACTTTGACAGCGAGATTATATAATTAATTTGATTGCTGTTATCTGAAGAATAGTAACGAGGAAATACTGCTATATAGTTTCAACTCTGTTGCGTCCCCCATCCTTTGCCCTGTACAGTGCTTCGTCTGCCCTTTTTATCATTTCATCGGCAGTAGTAATGTCACTTTGTAAAGCTGAAACCCCAAGACTTATCCTAACGTTGATAATCTTATTGTCGTAATTATGCTCCTGATCCATAATTACCACGCGAAACCTCTCAGCAACTTTTGCAGCAAATTTAAGGGGAGTTTGAGGAAGAAGGCAGCAAAACTCTTCACCGCCGTAACGGGCAAGGTAATCTACGTTTCTGATAATGGAATCTATTCTTGAACTTACCGATTTCAGGATAAAATCACCGCATTGATGGCCGTAGTCGTCATTTACTCTCTTGAAATGGTCTATATCAAATAATACTACGCTGAAATCGCCTGTATACCTCCTGTGTCTCTCAACCTCTTCTTTCAGTTTCTTCTCCAGGAAACGCCTGTTATATACTCCAGTAAGCCCGTCCTTCATATTCAGTTCAACAAGCTTCTGTTCATATACTGCAACTTCCGTTACATCCTGGATATAAATGTAAAGATATTCAACCTCATTGTTATCATTCCTCAGAGGTCCCATCGCACAACTCTGCTGCATAAATTCAAATTCATGTCCGGAGTATGCAGTCGATTTAAACGGGAAAAGATAATGATGCAGCTTCTGTGAAAAAAAACAGAGATTGCCGAATTTAAAAACAGATTTACAGCTTCGGTTAAACTTCGGAGTGTTAAGTCCGGGAAAGACTTCAAAAATAGGTGTGTTATGAATTTTAGCGGCAGATATACCGGAGTGAATCTCCATCCAGCGGTTCCACTTATAGACCTTAAGATCTCTATCGAGTATTAAAACCCCTAAATTGAGCGCATCAAAAAACTGATTTAGTATCATTCGTCACTTATTCGTACTGTTCGATGAACAACTTGAGAGCTTCCCGCAACCATGTGCCTGAATCATTGCTCGTAACCAGAAAGAGAAAACCGGTGACGTCCCCCTCCTCAAAACAGAAATCCGTTTTAAGCACTATCGCTGTACATTCAGGATCATAACGGCCCCCGGAGATTGCCTCCTGATATCCCTTTTCAACGGCCACCATCGGAGGAGTATAGGTAACAACGTCTTGTAATAATTCAGCTATTTTTCCAACACAGGCCCCTATTAATATATTTCCTACTTCCATTAGTGTTTCCCGCTCAAGGATGTCCACCGGGTCGGATTCAAGGCTGACTTCCTCATCGTGCTTCAATAGTGTAATCAGCTCTTTCCCAGCTCCTGAAGAAAATACAAGCAGAGCATCACCTTTAAACCTGCCCCAGAATTTCTGTTCTACCAGATTAATGTTCTTATAATCTTTTACATGGTTTTTGAAATACTCTGGAAGATCTGCTACCTGCATAAGTTTGATAAAGGGAACACTTAACACTACCTGCGTATCAATAACCTCGGCAAGGTCAGCTGCTGACTGACCAAAGGCAATATTCATCAGCTCCTGTAAGATCTCAATTTCTTCACTAGTTAATATCTGTTCTTTTTGCATAGTCATTAATTAGCTTTTTGCAATGTGTCCTCTGCTTTTACAAGCGCGGAACTAATTTCCTCTCTTTTAAGCGGCTTTTTCAAGACCATATAAGCGCCTGAGTCCAATACTTTCTTTATTGATTTCATTTGAATATCAGCGGTCACAACTATTATAAGAGCACTTTTATCATGGCCAATGATTTCGTCAATAGCCTCATAACCTGTCATTACAGGCATGGTAAGATCCATAAATGTCACATCAGGTCGTAATTCAACATATTTATCAAAACCCTCTTTACCGTTTCCGGCCTCATGAAATTCAAACCCCCTGTCCTTAGGCAGGCAGCTCTTGAGCATTTTTCTTGCAATCGGCGAGTCATCAACTATTAATATTTTTTTAATCATTTCCATATTATGTACGATTATTAATTATTATAACCTTTGATAAAAAATATCCTTATAATCAGTAAAGTATCTCTTTTGAATTAATATTTGTCAAGTCTTACTTTATATAAACGCCTGAGATAAATCTCCCTGTCCTTAGATATAATATATCGGCAATTATGAAGATAAACTTTAAAGCAGCATCTGACAATATAATTCTGAAAGCGGTCCTTGGCATGGGACATAAGCCTTACAGGGCCAGGCAGATTTTAAAATGGATATATACAAACATCGCCGGGTCTTTTGATGATATGACAGATCTTTCCGTCGAGTTCAGGGAAGAATTAAAAAACGTAGCATTTATAAGCAATCTTTTCATGAAAAAAAAGCAGACATCAAAGGACGGCACATTAAAATTTCTTTTTGAACTGGAAGATGGTGAAGAGATAGAGAGTGTGCTGATTCCGAATAGCCTTGGTGAACACTGTTTTACACTTTGTATATCTTCACAGGTTGGATGTGCAATGGGCTGCCGTTTTTGTATAACCGGCTCAATGGGTCTGAAAAGAAACCTTAAAGCATACGAAATCTACGACCAGGTTCTTGCGGTTAAAAAACATATCAAATCAACTTCCGACAGCGCCTCCCCTTCTATTACGAATATCGTTTTTATGGGCATGGGAGAGCCCTTCATGAATTTCGATGAAGTCAACAGGGCCCTATGGATACTCACAGGACCCATGGGGTTTTCAAAGAGGCGGATTACGGTATCAACATCGGGTGTCTTACCGGGATTCAGCAAACTGGCCGACCATGGCCCTGGGGTTAACCTGGCAGTGTCTCTGAATGCAACTATGGATGAAACAAGAGACATGATCATGCCCGTCAACAAAAAATACCCTCTTAAAAAACTTATTAATGCCTGCAAAAACTACCCTCTACAGCCATACAGAAGCATTACATTTGAGTACGTTATGCTCAGGGGAATCAATGATACAAAAGAGGACGCCTCCCGGCTTGTACGTCTAATAGGAGGAGTAAAATCAAAAGTAAACCTGATCCCTTACAATCCTTCAGCTTCAGCTCCGGGCATTAATGGCAAGGACAATATTTCTGTAAAACTGAATAAGCCCCTGGAGCAGCAGATTCTATTATTTACAGAGGTCCTGAATAAAGCTGGAATCGCCGCAATTGTACGAAAGAGTAAAGGCGCTGACATTGCGGCAGCCTGCGGCCAGTTAAAGGGAAGTGTCCTTCAAAAAAAGAGTTGAGTTAGTCCTTTAATACAAGCTTCCTGCCGGCTTCATATGCTTCATGAAGAGCTGAAGGATGTTTGCTGATATCACCTTTTGCATCAATATTCAGGTAGAACAGCATCTCGTGTTCAGGAACACTGACTGTCCTGAAAAAAGCTTTTGCGCATGCTTCGGAGCACTGCACACCCACATCTTTCTTCATACCTCCCACGAGCAGCAGCAGGCCCTTTCTGCCATATGGCCCCTTCTCAACCGGTTTATTCATAAGATACTTTTCACACCACAAACTCTGACATCTGTCAATCATTAGTTTGGCCTGGGCGCTCAACGCAAAAAAGAATATCGGCGATGCAAGTATGATTCGGTCCGCATTCCGGATTGCAGTGTAAACTTTACCCATATCATCTTCAAATATACATTTGCCAGTTTCATTACAGTTCCCGCAATCCTGGCAGGGTTTTATATTCATTAAATTCAATTGTAAAACATCAACTGAAGATCCGGAATCTTCAATTCCCCGGACTGTCTCCTTTAGCAATATTTCAGTATTACCGTTCTTGCGGGGGCTTCCATTAAATGCCAATACTTTCATACAGTCATCCTTTTTCCTGATCAATTTACTTGTACTAATTTGATTATAATGTCTCATTCATAACAATACAAGGTTTTGACCCAGGCCAGGGTTGATGGGGATTGTTAAATATGTCTCGGTCTTCTGGAGGTATTCAGTTGGACTTGTTAATGACTTTTATAAAAGCATCTACTACTTTCGGATCAAACTGGGAGCCTGAACACTCCCTGAGTTCAGCAACAGCTTCCTTGCTGGAATAAGCTTTACGGTAAATCGTATTATTCATCATGGCATCATAGGCTTCAACAACAGAAAGTATGCGTGCCCCATATGGTATCGTATCCCCCTTTAGCTGATGGGGATATCCATTCCCGTCATAGCGTTCATGATGATAGAGTATTAAGGGAAGTTCATTATCAAAAAGGTTGGTTTTCTTGATTATCTTTACACCAATATTAGAGTGCTTTTTGACCACTTCATATTCATCACCTGACAGCTTTGTCTTCTTTTTCAGAATTTTTGAGCTGACTCCTACCATCCCTATATCATGAAGCAAGGCAGCCCGCCTGACTATTTTTATCTCATCGTCTGACAACATTAATGCCTTAGTCAGCTGCTCTGCATAACGGCTTACCCTGATGGAGTGCTCGTTTATATAGTCCCATCCCTTTTCAATTTCACGAAGTATATCATGCGCCGATTCAATACAATTGTCTTTTATATTGTCATTAAGGTCCTTCAGTTTGTCATCAAAATTCTCTATTTTTTTCACTTCTTCTCTTAAACCCGGAGTTGCTTCAATTTCTGATTCTTCATATGTGCACACATTATTTCTTCCCCGCCACTTTGCACGGTACAGCGACTTGTCAGCATTTGCAATCAGTTCATTCTCACTAACAACGTTTTCGTCAGACCTGGCAGACACACCAACACTTACCGTAACCTTTTCAGAAATACCTTCTTTCTTAAAGATGTGGTCTGCAAAAGCAGATCGTATTCTTTCAGCAAGAATATGAGCGCCTTTCAGGTTTGTATTAGGAAGCACGATAAAAAATTCTTCACCGCCGTAACGGGCCACAAAGTCAGTGTCCCTGACAAGCCTATTGAGGATTTCTGCGGCCTGTATAAGTACTTCATCCCCAAATTGATGGCCATGAGTATCATTAACTAATTTAAAGTGGTCAAGGTCCAGCATAATACAGGACAATGACTGCATATATCTCTTTGCTTTCTTGTACTCCCTTGAAATGACTTCCTTAAAATGGTGTTGATTGTAAAGTCCTGTAAGTCCGTCCTTAATAGCAAGTTTTTCCAGTTTATTAAGAGACTCCTTGATATCACTCTCAAGTTTGCGTCTCTGCATCACTCTGCGTATAGCACGTCCCAACGCAACAGTCTTGACTTCGTCTTTCGTAAGGAAATCATATGCGCCCTTGTCCATGGCCTTGACGCCAAGTTTCTCTTCACCTTCAGCTACTATCATTATGACGGGAACACCAAGTTTCTTCTTAATGATATCCTGAAGCATTTTAATACCGTCAGTGCCGGAACGCTTCTGATTAACCAGCACAAGATCTATATTATTTCCAGATGCCTTTTCAAGGGCATCCTTGCTTGACGCAGCAGCATCAATTTCATACTTCATGTTTTCGTCGCTGATTAAGGTAGTTTTGATGAGCTCGAAGCTGGGACGGCTGTTGTCTGCTACTAAAATGGATAATTTTGATTTTGACATAGTATGCCGCTCCCTTTAGGAGGAATACAAAAAAAGAATGTTAAATACGTAAAAGAAAGAATCGTATCTAAATCCGGTTAACTATTATAACTTATATTATTTTTACAATCAACTGTAAAACAACTAAACACACATTGCCGTAATCATTGACAATATTATATTATAGTCATACCATTAAATAGGTTATGTACTTTCATGGTTTACTGAATGTTTATAATCAAATATATTTGCCATTATAGATAACATACACCTAACTAGCTATGAATGTGCCTGTATAATTAGAATAATATCACTACACAAATGAGGCATTTTATTGAAACACTCTGATAAAAAAGATGACTTCCCCTACCCAGTATTAACGCTTGGCAATTTTGACGGTGTTCATCTCGGCCATCAGACATTGTTTAAAACGATCATAGACCGTGCTGCAGAAAAATCAGGGACTCCAATTGTGTTTACTTTTATTCCTCATCCTCTGAAGATCATATCCCCTAAAACAGCGCCAAGGTTGCTCACAAATTATAAAGACAAAATCGATCTTATAAAAAAATACGGTATTGATGTTGTCATCTGCACAAAATTTACAAATAAATTTGCAAATATATCAGCCGAGAGCTTTGTAAGAAACGTCCTTTGCAAGGCTATAAAAGCAAAAGAAATTTTCATCGGCGCCAACTACTATTTTGGGAAGGGCAGAGAAGGTTCACCAGATCTGTTAAGAAGACTGGGGAAGGACTGCGGTTTTACCGTTACAGTCGTAGATGAGATAACATCAGGCAGTTTAACAATAAGCAGTTCTATGATCAGAAAGATTGTGGCAGAGGGGAAAGTAGACGAAGCATCTAAGTATCTCGGGCGACTCTATTCCGTTGAAGGTGTAGTTGTTGAAGGAGCAAAGAGAGGCAAAAAGCTCCTGAACACCCCCACTGCAAACCTTTCAACCATTAATGAGCTTCTTCCTAAAAACGGTGTCTATGCCGTCAAAGTTGAGTTAGAGGGGAAGCAGTATACCGGAGCGGCAAACGTCGGTTACAATCCTACCTTCGATCATCAGGCTTTTAGTTTTGAAACACATATACTGGACTTTGATGGAGATCTTGTGGGTAAAATTATTAGAGTATTATTTGTGAAGCGAATCAGGGACGAACTGAAATTTCCCTCTATAGAAGCATTAGCATCACAACTTCAAAAAGACATAGAAACCACGCGGGAAGTGATTAAAGAACTGGATTCTTAATTTTCACTGCAGCAGCATTATCCACTCCTTTTCAATTAGCTGCTCAATTCAGAACAACTAAACATTAAATAAGTATTTCTTATTGGATTAATGAAGTTTCAGCAACTATAATCAAAACACTCACAGGGGGTTGATATGATTAAAAAGAGTGTGATTTTATCCCTTACTGTATTCTTATTCGGTATAATTACCATTGCGCCTGCCGAAAATACCGAGACCAAAATACCAGTAGCATTAGAAGCCCTGGCTGAAGTTTCAGCTACACCGTCTTTTGGATCCGCGCCTCTGACAGTATCCTTTGATGCAAGTGAGTTCCTCTACCATTATGGAGACAAACTCTCTTTCTCATGGGATTTTAATGATGGTGCAAAGTCCGACGGAGTAACTGCTTCACACACATTCAGTTCCAGGGGCACTTATGCGGTCGCATTGTCAGTTGCAACACCTTTCGGCTCTAAAGATGCGTGGGTAGTTATAGTGGTTAACTAGCAATCGGAATACAGCAGCAACCTACAGTTACAGCATTCAACCTATTAGGATTAAGGACATTTGTGCGCTGTCCTGCCTCATCCTTTCTTTAACTTACAATTCAGGTTAAAATATGCTTAATAAAATGATGGAACAATTTGGCATAAATCCCGGGGAAGACCTCGAAATAAAGGAGCAGCAGGAAACAAAGCCCCCTCCTTTATTCAAGGTTTTTTTAATTAATGACGATTATACAACTATGGAGTTTGTAATACACATACTGGAAAATGTTTTTCGTAAACCATCGGTTGAAGCAGCACAAATAATGCTGCATGTACACAAAAACGGAAAGGGGCTGGCAGGCATTTATACACGGGGAATTGCTGAAACGAAAGTGGCAAAAGTTCATGAACTTGCCAATCTAAACGAGTTCCCCCTAAAATGCACCATGGAGAAGGAATGATTAACAAGGAACTGGAAATATCAATTGAAGCTACCATACGCGATGCTGAATCCCGACATCATGAATATCTGACTGTTGAGCATATTATGTTTGCAATCCTCCATGATGAATGGGGAATAGATATAATCACTAACTGCGGTGGAAATATTGCAAAGCTTAAAGCCCTGTTAGAAGGTTTTTTTGAAAGACATACTCCTAAATATCCAGATGATACAGACAGCTACCCGGAACCTACAATTGCCTTTAGAAGAGTATTTCAGACAGCAGTAAATCATGTACGTTCATCGGAGAAGCCTGAGGCCGATGCAGGAGACATCCTGTCCGCTATTTTCCAGGAAAAAGACTCCCATGCCGTTCATTTTCTGCACTCTGAAGGAATTACACGGCTTGACGTTCTTAACTATATTTCGCACGGCGTATCTAAAACTGTTAATGACATGCTCACTGATTCATCTGAAGAAACCAGGGAGATGCCTGATACAAAGGAAAGCACAAAAAAGGAGTCAATAACAGAGTTCACTGTCGACCTTGTTCAAATGGCAGCCGACGGCGATATTGATCCCCTTGTAGGCCGCGACATGGAAACAGCAAGAACAATTCAGATCCTAAGCAGACGCAGAAAAAACAATGTAATCTACGTCGGAGAGCCGGGAGTAGGAAAAACAGCCATTGTTGAAGGACTTGCTCTAAAAATACATCAGCAGGAAGTTCCTGATATTTTAAAGGAATCAAAAATATTCCTGCTGGACATGGGAAGTATGCTTGCAGGCACTAAATACAGGGGTGACTTTGAAGCCAGGCTCAAGGCAACAATTACAAATCTCGAAAAAGTCCCGGGATCTATCCTGTTTATTGATGAAATACACACCATAGTTGGTGCCGGTGCAACCAGCGGTGGTTCTCTTGATGCCTCTAACATTTTAAAACCGTTATTGAACTCCGGCAGACTTCGCTGTATTGGAGCAAGCACCTATGAGGAATACAAGAACTACTTTGAAAAGGACCGCGCACTGTCAAGGCGCTTTCAAAAAATTGACATTAGTGAACCCGATTCAAAAGAGACCTTTCACATATTAAAGGGATTGAAGTCATATTATGAAGATTATCACGGAGTGAAATATACTGATAAAGCGCTTCAGACAGCTTCAGATCTATCATCAAAATATATTAATGATAAATTCCTGCCTGATAAAGCTATAGACGTTATTGATGAAGCCGGGGCGCTGCTTAAACTTTCACCCTCTTTTGACCGCAAAAAGACAGTCGGCCAGAAAGAAATTGAAACAATAATTGCAAAGATAGCAAGAATTCCCAAACGCAATGTCTCAACATCTGACACTGACAAATTAAAGAAACTCGAAGAAGAATTAATGGGAAATGTTTTCGGACAGAAAGAAGCAATCCACTCTCTCGCGTCTTCAATCAAAAGAGCCCGGGCAGGACTGGGGTCACCTGAAAAGCCAATAGGCTCATTCCTCTTTACCGGACCCACCGGTGTGGGAAAAACAGAGGTTTCAAAAACAATTGCATCTGTACTCGGCATTAAATTCATTCGTTTTGACATGAGTGAATATATGGAAAAGCACACAGTAGCAAGATTGATAGGAGCACCTCCTGGTTACGTTGGATTCGACCAGGGCGGCCTCCTTACGGACGAGGTGAGAAAACACCCTTATTGTGTTATTCTCATGGATGAAATTGAAAAGGCCCATCCCGATATCTTCAGCATTCTCCTGCAGGTTATGGACTACGCAACACTCACTGACAACAACGGGAAAAAAGCCGACTTCAGGAATGTGATCCTGATTATGACATCTAACGCCGGAACAAATGAAATGAACAAAGAAACAATCGGCTTCGGAGACCGGACCGGAGACACCAGGTCAAAGGGTAACGAAGCGATTAAAAAGCTGTTCAGCGCCGAGTTCCGAAATAGACTTGATTCTACGATTACATTTAATTCACTGTCTTCAGAAATAATGCAGAAAGTAGTAGACAAATTCATTCATGAACTCCAGAACCAGCTTGGACAGAAAAAAGTGAAAATTACACTGTCTGACAAAGCCCGCAGCTGGCTTGCTGAAAAGGGATTTGATCCCAAATTTGGTGCACGACCTCTCGGCAGGCTTATACAGACTGAGATTAAAGACACACTTTCAGAAGAAGTTTTATTCGGCAGCCTTATCAAGGGCGGGACAGTCCGCATTGATCTTATAGAAGGCAATTTAACTTTTGATTACTCAAAATAATAATTAGCGTAACTTTCTTATCGCTGTCCGGCTTTTTGATAAAAAAAGCCATTAACATATTTCTATTTACATGACCATCTTCAGACTTCCCGATGAATGCATTTTCCCGCCGCCTGAACTGGCCGATGACAATGGGCTTATAGCTGTCGACGGAGACCTGAGCGAACAGCGAATTCTGACAGCCTATTCCATGGGAATCTTTCCCTGGTATTCTGAGGGCGATCCGATTTTATGGTGGTCTCCTGACCCGCGGCTTGTACTATTCCCACACGATTTCAAAATTGCCCGCAGCCTGAGACAGACCATGAACAGGAATCAATTCACCGTCACCCTGGACAATGCATTTGAAGAAGTCATAAAGAATTGCGCAACTGTTCACCGTAAATGTGATGGAGGCACCTGGATTACAGATGAAATGCTCGACGCATACATTGGACTGCATAAGTCCGGTTTTGCACATTCCGTTGAAGCATGGCATAAAGGCAAGCTCGTGGGAGGCCTGTACGGACTGTCACTAGGTTCCGTTTTTTTCGGTGAGTCAATGTTTACCAGGAAAAGCAATGCTTCCAAAGTAGCTTTTGCCAGTCTGGTGAATCAGCTCATCAAGTGGGACTTCTCATTAATTGACTGCCAGGTCACAACTCCGCATCTGCAAAGTCTCGGCGCCCGGGAAATACCACGTAGCGAATTTCTTAACTTGATAAAGGACGGATTAACGTCCTCAACTACAAAAGGCAAATGGGGAATTACGGACAACACGCTGGGGTTGGAAAAATAGTAATACAAATAAACCTAATTAGTAAGACTCTGAACTGAAACCTACAGATATGCATCCGGTTGAATACTCCATTGCTCCGGAGGTTCATAGCTGACAATCCTGTCCGCCCCGCCTTTACCAGAAGGCTTTGAAAGATCCAAGACATAAGGCATTACAATTCTTTCTTTTTTTGTGTCATAAACAACACGCACTAACGGCCTGAGGATGTCATCCGTAGAGTGATCAAACACTACAGCAAGCAGACCGCTTTCAAGACGAACAAGCGAACCGACCGGGTAGATACCAATACATTTTATAAACTTTTTTACCATTCCCCTGTCAAATTTGGTTTCAGACCATTCAAATATCATTTTTATTGCTTCAGCAGGCGGGATCAAATTCCTGAAGCATCTCTTTGTGGTCAATGCGTCATACACATCAATAATAGCAATCGCTCTGCCGGTTTTTGATATCTCATCTCCCTTTATTCCTTTTGGATAACCGGTTCCGTCCAATCTCTCATGATGCTGATACGCTGTAATGATTGACATATCAGTGACGCCTTCAGTTTTCTCAAGTATGTTTCTGCCGTAAAGTACGTGCTTTTTTACCTGCTCATATTCACTTTCAGTTAAGCCATTTTGCTTGCATATTATTTCCTGAGGTACCTGCATTGTACCTATATCATGAAGCATTGCCCCGAGACCTATCTCTTTCAGCAGCTGCGAATCAAATCCCAGCAACTTGCCAAAACTGACCATAAGTGCGCAAACACTTATTGAATGTTGATACAGGTATTCATCGGTTTTTCTCAGCATCCCCATGCTCATCAAAGCATTGGGATTTCGTAACATTGAAATAATTATGTCATTAACAACAACTTCTACCTCTTCTTTATGGATTTGAGTGCCCATTTTTATGTTGTTCATAACATTCTGCACTGTCTTCATCGCTTCTTTTCTGACTTTCTTCGCCATGATGATTTCTCTACCTACGGCAACAGGTTTAATGTCATCAAAATTTATTTCATTGATCTTATTTATTTCTTCCATTATTGCCTTGTCCGCCTCTTCCTTTGTCGGCGCACTGTCTACATCAAGCCCAATATCTGTATCTATATAAACTTCTCGAATTCCGAAGTTAACAATTTTCTCAACCATTTCATCATCATTTACATCCATGGCTCTACCGAAGAACGGATGGTCAAGCCAGCCGCAGTTGATGTCATGAATAAACATCCCGGGTCTTAACTGATTTGTTTTTACTTTTTTTACCATAATACTTTAATCATCCAAACATATAGAAATACATCTATTTAATCGGATTTTTCATGAAACTCCTTAAGTAGGGATATTCCTTACTCATGCTGAAACACAAAATTATAACTAATCCAATCCTGGTTATTACATATGAATCCTATTCAAGAATTCCTGCACTAAGCTCTTTTTTGCTCATTTATCACCATGTTTAACATCTCAATTAATAGATTTACTGCCCTATTTCAACACGGCATCGGCAGAATCTACAACAATATCAGGGGATTCTCTTACAAAATGGATTAAGTTAAATTCCTGTCATCCTGGAAGCTTATTGCGGAACTTATATTTATGAGGGGTAACCCCTGCTAAGACATTGGAGGGTTTCGCCTTAGCAGGGATTCATCCTTTACTCATTAATAACAGTTTTTAGGGTTACTGCTATTAATGAAATGCTCAATATGAGCAAAGCTTTTAACTATTTATCAGTATCCTGTTTTTTCAATTCCTTTTTATCCTGGACCGTCCTCTCCATAGCAACTACTTTTGTTTCAGGTACTTTTTTTATTTCCTGTATTGCTTCCTTGTGTCTATTAATATTCACTTCAACTCTGGCGCCCCTGGCAATTGAAATATTATCTTTGTAAAACAACTCGCCCTTCCCTTTTGCAGCAGGCCCTATTTCTATGTCCTTGCCTTCAAGCTTGCCGCTGAACTCGCCGTTTACATATATAGTCCCCTTTGATTCCACCCTGCCGCCATTAAAACTGCCGGTTATCTTAATGTCTCCACCTGCAGTTATATCGCCTTTACGCATTTTACCTTCGATATCAACATTTCCTTCACGGGTGCTAATATTACCGCTGCAGGTACCCTTGATAATAATATTTGACTTCTGTTCAGAGGTTATATTCCCTTCAACCTCGCCGTCCAGTTCAAGGTCATAACTTATTATTATGTCACCCGTTAATTTACTTCCCTTAACGATCGAATTTGCTTTCTGTTTTCTGACCAGCTCTAAAGAAGGCTTTTCCAATGCTTCCAATTCAGGCTCCTCCATTTCAGGTTCCTGGACTAATGCTGCAGACTCACGCCTTTTAAACATTTATCCTCCTTAATGCTTATGTCCTATCAATAAACTGAAAGAAACTCTATTTTTCTAATTTACGTGTTTACAGGATAAATTTATGTGATAGAAATCACATTGGATTATTATTTACACCGGCACCGCAGTTGTTTTTTCTCTAATCCTTGTATTAACCTTTAAGAGTATGAAATAAATTCATATTCTCTTAACGGTCTCATATATAAGTGCATACTGTAGAAAAACTAAACAGATGCAAATCATCGTTTCAACACATTTATGTATAACGAATATTTCGGTCTGAAAGAATCTCCTTTTTCCATCGCCCCTGATCCGCGCTATCTCTACATGAGCGAGCAGCACAGGGAGGCCCTGGCACATTTAGTTTACGGCTTTAACAGCGAGGGAGGGTTTGTACTGCTTACCGGGGAAGTCGGAACAGGAAAAACAACTGTATGCAGGTGCCTGCTTGACCAGATTCCAGAGAACTCCTCAATAGCATTTATTCTTAACCCAAAGCTGACGGTTGAAGAGCTTCTGGCAACTATCTGTGATGAATTTGGAATACAATACCCTAAGAACAATACAAGTGTAAAAATATTTATTGACCTCATCAATGCATACCTGCTGGAAGCCCATGGTAAACGCAACAAAGCCATTTTAATAATCGACGAAGCACAAAACTTAAGTTCCGATGTATTAGAGCAGCTGCGATTATTAACAAACCTCGAGACTAATCAGTGCAAACTGCTGCAGATTATACTTCTCGGACAGCCTGAGCTAAAGGAAAAGCTGTCAATGCCTGAACTCCGCCAGCTGTCACAGCGGATTATTGCAAGGTATCACCTCGAGTCACTTACAAGGAAAGATATTGGCGCTTATATTTCTCATCGTCTTGCAGTAGCCGGACTAAGAAAACAGCTGTTCTCCGACTCAACAATCAACAGATTATACAGTCTGACAGGAGGGGTCCCCCGCTTAATTAATGTTATATGCGACAGAGCATTACTGGGGACATATACCCAGGGGAAGGACAGTGTTACCAAATCACTCCTTACAGCAGCTGCAAAGGAAGTATTCGGAGAAGATTCCTCACAGAAAAATAAGGTTCCCGCAAATACAGGTGCATGGATAATATTTACTATTATATTTATAGTATTCGGCGCGTTGATGGCAACTGCTTACTATAAAAATGACGCTTATCAGAACCCCGCCATTGAAACCATTACATCTGCTCCTGACCTGGACCAGTCCATCAACATAACAAAGTCCTACGATACCCTGGAATGGCCCACAGATCAGCCCCGGGACAGAAGCAATGAGTTAGCTTACCAGTCACTGATAAAAACATGGGGCCTGGATTACAGAGCGGAAGACGGTCTTTCCGCCTGTGAATTTGCCCTGCAGCATAGTCTTAATTGTAAATTCAAGCAGGGCAACCTTCGAAGCCTGATCTTTTTAAACCGGCCGGCTGTTCTGAAATTCTATGATAACCGTAATGAGTCTTTCTACGGCACACTTACGGAGCTAACCGATGAAACTGCAACTGTAGTGCTTGGAGCAAATACGTTAACAGTTTCCATTCAAGATATTGAATCAGGCTGGTTTGGAGATTACACATTGCTATGGAGAACTCCTCCACACTATAATAACGAAATATATCCAGGAAGCACTGAAAAGTCTGTTCCATGGTTAATCCGGCAGCTCGGGATAATTCACGGAGACTCCCAGCCTCTTTCCGACAGCATGATTTATAGTGATTATTATGTGCAGCAGATAGAAGAGTTTCAAACTTCTCACGGATTAAGCCCCGACGGAATAGTCGGCATTCAAACAATAATCCGCATCAACAGTGCATCAGGTATTGAGTCCCCGACATTACTTGCTGTTCAAGAGGAAAACTGATTATGTCAATTATTCTTGATGCACTGAAAAAGCTTGAGCAGAAAAGGCAGCAGGATGCAGTGCCTAACCTATCTACAGTCCACACACCTAACCTTCATAAGCCTAAAAAAAGGCCTTTCTGGCCAATTCTGCTAATAATAGCCTTAGTGCTTAATGGTATCATTCTGACGGCATGGCTTCGCCCGTGGAGTTCAGAAGTGGATACATCTGCACAGACAGCTCCTGCAAATTATCAAGATTATGCAGAGGCTGAAAAAGAAGGCAGTGCTCCTGATTTAGCACGGGCAGATATTACTGACGCCGAACCCGCAAAGACACCCGATGCAGAGGACAGTGAATTAAAAGGTGAACCTGAATCAAAACCTGACACCATTGATCTTCCACCTATATTAGAGCCGGAAATTAAACCGGCAGCAGCTATGGCCGAAAAAACTGTCCCTGAGACGCTGGAGACAGAGTCAGAGAAACCATCTACTGAAGAGCAGCTTGCATCCCTTGACCTAAACCCGTCTATTGAGGAACTTGAGAAGCTGAAGGAAACAGTCAGGCAGGAACAGGAGCATACTGCAAGCAATACTATACCGGCAGATGAACCTTCTTCGGACAGTTATGAAGACAACCCGGAACGAGAAATCCTTGACCTGAGCGAGCTTCCCGGTGAGATCAGAAAAGAAATTCCTGACATATCCATCTTCGGCCACATATATTCAAGTCGTTCATCTTCACGCCTGGCAAACATCAACGGCAGCCTGGTACATGAAGGCGACAAGGTGAAAGGCAAATTGAAAGTCATAGAGATAACAGTGACCGGGGTGATTTTTGATTATGATGGTCTGCAATTCAAGGTGAGGGCTTTCTAGAAATACATTCGGAATAGTAAAAAACCTGAACTTTTTCAGCTACTGACTCAAGGCCTTATTTCCCCCCTTTATTCTTTGCTTCATCCAGCTTCTTCTTCATCTCAAACAATGTATTCATCGCCTCAATTGGTGTCATGCTCAAAACATCAAGTCCAAGAAGCTCTTTAACTACAGGATCTGCCTGGGTAGCAAAGAGATCAAGCTGTCCGGCCCATTGCTTATGCGATGTTTTATCATCAGGGGCATATGCCAGTTTAGGGGCGCCCAGTTCATTGAGCTCTGACTTTTCAAGATTTGCAAGGATCTCCTTTGCCCTGTTTATGGTTACACCCGGCAAACCGGCAAGCCTTGCCACCTGTATTCCATAACTTTTATCAGTTCCGCCCTCTTCTATTCGACGGAGAAAAATGATCTCATCACCCCACTCTTTTACAGCTACATTAAGATTCTTAATCCCGTCAAGAATTATCGAAAGCTCTGTTAGTTCGTGGTAGTGCGTTGCAAATAGAGTCCTTGCTTTCAGTTCCTTGGCTATATATTCGACAACTGCCCAGGCTATGCTAATACCGTCAAAGGTACTCGTGCCTCTTCCGACCTCATCAAGCAGAATCAGGCTCCTGTCGGTTGCGTTATTTAAAATGTTCGCGGTCTCAATCATCTCCACCATAAATGTACTCTGACCCTTTGTTATTACATCAGATGCACCGATCCTCGTAAATATCCGGTCTACAACACCGATCGTGGCCTCTTTTGATGGGACAAAGCTCCCTGTCTGTGCCATTAATACTATCAGTGCAATTTGCCGCATATAGGTAGATTTCCCCGCCATATTAGGACCTGTTATGATGGATATGTTATTAGCTCCTGAATCCATCAGGCAGTCATTCGGAATAAACTTGTCACCTCCGGATAATCTCTCCACAACAGGATGTCTGCCTGCGGCAATATTTATAATATCCCCCTCATCAACTACTGGACGTTCATAATCATACTTTTTTGCTATGTATGCAAGGCTGTGCAGCGCATCCAGCCCGGCAATTGCTGCAGATGTCTCCTGTAATTTTTCAGTCTCTCCTGAAATCTGCTCACGTATTTTTATAAATACATCATATTCCAGGTTCTTCAGTCTTTCTTCAGCACCAAGGACCTTGCCCTCGTACTCCTTGAGTTCAGGAGTAATAAATCTTTCACCGTTAACAAGTGTCTGTTTTCTAATATACTCATCCGGCACCTGTGACGCATTTGCCTTTGTCACTTCTATGTAATACCCGAACACCTTGTTAAAACCAACCTTGAGAGATGATATCCCTGTCTTTTCTTTCTCTCTAACCTGCAGGGATGCAATGAAGTCCTTGCCGCTAATACTGATCTCCTTCAGTTCATCAATTTCAGAGTTAAATCCCTTTTTAATCAGACCACCGTCTTTAATAGTCAAGGGAGGTTCTTCAGCTATTGACTCATCAATCAACATACTTATGTCGGACTGCACATTTATCTTTTCAGACAATTTCTGTATTAGTTCATTTTGATATCCGCCCAGCAATTCCTTCATTTCAGGGAGAATTTCAAGTGATTTCTTCAAAGCTATGAGGTCACGGGCATTGGCACTGCCGCTGCCTGTACGGGATGCCAGGCGCTCAATGTCGTAAATACCTTTTAAATGTGCCTGTATTTTTGCCTGGTTTTCCTGTTCGTTGATTAGTGTCTCTACTGCATCCTGCCGCTCACTTATCTCACCAGAGTCGGTCAGAGGGTTAAGCAGCCAGGTCCTTAAGAGCCTGCCGCCCATGGGAGTATATGTTTCATCCATTACCCATAACAAACTCCCTTCAATTTCATGGTTGTTCATGTTTCTTGTGATTTCAAGATTTCTGAGACTAGTAGCATCAATCATCATCTTTGACTCACGCCTGATCACACTTATTCTGTTGAACGTCAGGGAGTCCTTCTGTGTATCTTCCAGGTAATTCAGAAGTGCGCCGGCTGCTGATATTGCAACCATCATTCCTTCACAGCCGAACCCGTCAAGGGATGATACTTTAAAAAAACCGATTAGCTTCCGGTAGGCCTCTATATAGTCAAAGTACCAGTCATCATAACCGGTGAGATAGTAATCTTTTAAATTTTCGACCGCTGAATTATTTTTAAGACTGAACGGATACAGCACCTCTTTGGGCTGAAACCTGTTTATTTCATCTTCCAGACTGTTGTGAGTCTGATAAACATAAAATTCGCCCGTCGTTATGTCAGCAGCTGCGATACCGTAGATATTCTCTTTTTGAAAAAAACCTACTATAAAATTATTTTCTTTGGGATTGTCTGGAAGAAACGTACCGGGAGTTACGACCTTTACAACATCTCTCTTGACAATACCTTTTGCCTCTTTTGCATCTTCCACCTGTTCACAGATTGCGACTTTATGTCCGGCCTTTACCAGCTTTGCAACATAGTTCTCGGATGTGAAATGGGGAATCCCGCACATAGGCATAGGATCGGCCTTACCTTTATCTCTTGATGTAAGCGTTATCTGCAGCACCTTTGATGCAACAACAGCATCCTGCCCGAACATTTCATAGAAATCACCGAGTCGGAAGAAAATAATTGTATCAGGATAGTTACTCTTTATCTCGTTGTATTGCCTCATTAAAGGCGTTAGTTCAGCCATTGGCAGGTCCTAGTTATATTTTATTGAGTTATATGGAAAATCCGGTCTTACTTACCCTACAGACAAGAATCTAAAACTATAACATAATGACAAAACATAGAAAAGCTCCAGGCTGAATATCATTGCCGCATTTCCCAGATTGCAGTATTTTTGTCTTTTTTTACAGCAAGATCCATCTCTAGTTTAATGTATTACATTAAATCCGGAAATTACTCTGCTTAGCTTACATGCAAAGATTGTTTAATGAGGAGGTATGATTGTAAGAATATAAGGTTCGGGCTAATTTGCTAAACCAAGTGCCAGCCTTTGGTCCCTGACAAACTCCAGATATTGTACCGGAGGATTTACCAGTTCTACACCCATTCCGCTAACTATGTCTTCTTTATGATCGTCAGGTTTTACTGATCTTTTTACTTTGCCTAAAACATTAACTGTTCTCTGATTGATAAGCAGCACCAGCACAAAAACGGAATTAACGTTAAAATTCATTTTGGCCCTTACAAATACTCCCTTTTCCGAGAAGTTAGTGACAGAACCGGCATAGAATAAATTGCCGTAGACCATCCTGGCCTTTATTTTTGATGACAGCCTTTCTAGAGATCTTTTTTCCATAGTAATTAATAATTAAATTGCTATATCCGGTTGAAAAACTTAGAGAATTTTCACATATTCAATTCAAAAAGTCAATGTCTCAAAGCTATACACTTTCACAACTGATGTATACATTTTTTACATGTATATTTTATCTGATTTAGAAACTAAGAAGAGTTATATGCGTGGAACCTTATATATAAAGGCTCCACGCACATTTTTGTCAGTGGGGTATGATACTAATTTAAATATGTGACAGCCAGGAATTATATCCTTTTGCCTCACCTTTTACTATATTGAAAAAAAGTTTTTGCATTTTTTTAGTGATTGGCCCCGGTTTTCCGCTTCCAATACTTCTTCCATCGACCTCACGAATAGGGGTGACTTCTGCCGCAGTACCGGTAAAGAATGCCTCATCAGCTATATAAACTTCATCTCTCGTAAGATTAACTTCCTGGACCTTGATCCTCTCCTTCTTTGCCATTTCCATAATACTTTTTCTGGTTATCCCTTCAAGAATTGACGGCAAAGGAGGAGTCAGCAGAACACCGTCTCTCACGATAAAAAGGTTCTGACCCGTTCCCTCTGATACATAACCGCTTGTATCAAGAAAAAGCGCCTCATCGAAACCACTGGCAACTGCCTCACTTTTGGCAAGGGTTGAATTAACATAGTCACCGCAGGTTTTACTCTTGGTCATTGATACATTAACGTGTAGCCTGGCAAAAGATGTTACCTTGACACGTATTCCATTTTTAATGCCGTCATCACCCAGATAAGCTCCCCATGGCCAGGCAGCAATTGCTACCTGGACAGGATTACCCTGAGTATATAATCCCATTGCTCCGTAACCTATAAATACTATCGGCCGTATGTAGCACTCTTTCAGTTTGTTTACTTTGACAGTATCAATGATCGCCTTTTTAATCTGTGCATTAGTAAAAGGGACCTCAATATTAAGTATGTGGCAGGAGTCAAAAAGCCTGTCTACATGTTCCTTCAGTCTGAAAATTGCCGAGCCTTTTTTTGCTTTATAACACCTGATTCCTTCAAAAGCTCCCGTACCATAATGCAGAGTGTGTGTTAAAACATGGACATTAGCATCAGCCCAATTTATTAACTTTCCATCCATCCATATCTTTTTCGACTCTTCAACCATCATTCCTCCCGAGATTGTTTATCTGAATAATTCTATACTGTTTTACATAAAAAGAATGCCCATGTCAACAAGCTATTCTTCATCCCATCCCTCCTTACCCAGGAGAGGTACAAATATGCATGCTGTTGATGTACTTTTTTCTATGCCGGCAACTGTTTTCTTCACTTTATACAAAACCTGGGAATATCGTGACCCTGAAGGTATAACAAGTGTACCGCCAATTTTTAATTGATCTAAGTATCTCTGAGATATTTGAGGTGAGGCTGCCGTAATTATGACACTGTCATAAGGTGCATACTCCTGTAACCCCATGGAGCCGTCGGACTGATATACGTTTACGTTATTATACTCCAGACCTTTCAGCAGCTGTTTTGCTTTTTCAGCAAGGTAATGAATCCTCTCAACAGTATAAACTTTCGAAGCAAGAAGCGACAAAACAGCAGATTGATAACCAGAACCTGTTCCTATCTCCAGGACCCTCTCCTCTCCGCTCAGTCCAAGAAGCTCCGTCATTAATGCAACCATATAGGGCTGGGAAATAGTCTGTCCTTCTCCGATAGGGAGTGCATGGTCAGTATAGGCTCTTTCCTTTAAATGGTCGTCAACAAATAGATGTCTCTGGACAGATTCCATTGCCTCAATAACCCGCCCGTCAGTAATACCCCTGGCTATTATCTGATCAACAACCATTGAATGCCGTGATTTTTCATAAGACATAATAGTCTCACCTCATGAAAAGCAGCCTATTTCCCCGAAAGGAATATATTACAAATGATCATTAGACTCTTCTAAGAACTTCACGGGCGGCAATGATGCCTGAAGCAGACGCCTGGATAAGCCCCCTGCTCACACCTGCCCCGTCCCCGATTGCAAATAAATTTTCAATTTCAGTTTCAAGATTATCATCAAGCTTCAACTGCCTTGAGTAAAATTTGACCTCGACCCCGTAAAGCAATGTATGAGGACTGTTGACTCCAGGGGCTATTTTGTCCATGGCTTTAAGCATGTCAGTTATATCTGAAATGTATCGATGGGGCAATGCAAAACTCAAGTCACCGGGCACAGCATCAGTCAAAGTCGGTTTTACGCCACCTCTTCTTATCCTGGCAGGAGTTGACCGTCTTCCTTTCTGAAGGTCCCCGAGTCTTTGCAGAATAACCCCCTTCCCCAGAAGGTTCGCAAGCCTGGCAACATATCTTCCATATAAATGCGGCTCATCAAAGGGCTCCGTAAAATGGGTACTGACCAGGAGGGCAAAATTCGTATTGTCAGTCTTTTTGTTAGAGTAACTGTGACCGTTAACAATCCATACTCCCTTAACATACTCCTTCACAACTTCGCCATAGGGGTTAACACAAAACGTCCTGACCCTGTCATGAAACTTTTTAGTGTGATAAATCAGTTTGGGCTCATATATTATTTTTGTCATAGGTTCCATGACCGATGCCGGAAGTTCAACCCGTACACCTATATCCACAGGATTTTTCAAAAGGGACAATTCCATAGTCTTAGCCTGCTTCTCCAGCCATAGGGCCCCTTCCCTTCCCGGAGCCACAACGACAAAGTCTCCATAAATCTTCTGTCCCTCATCCGTTTCAACACCTAAGGCTTTTTTGTTTTCAACAATAATTTTTTTAACGTCCTTTGAAAACATGATATCTACACTTGAATTAATATCTGTCTTCATTCTTTTCAAAACTTCAGGGCAGCGGTCGGTTCCGATATGTCTGATTTTCGATGGAACAAGCACAAGTTTTTTTCTTTCAGCAGCATCCTTAAGTTCATCAACCTTTTTCTTATCCCCGCCATAGATCCTCTCGGGAGCTCCGTATTTCACATACAAGCTGTCAGTATAATCTATAAGGTTCTGAAGATCGTCATCTTTGACAAATCGTGAGAGGTTCCCTCCTGTCTCTTTAGAAAGGGTCAATTTACCGTCACTAAATGCCCCGGCGCCACCCCAACCGCAGAGCAATCCGCATTCAGGACATGCCTTGCATGAAACATTTTTTGCAACAGAAGGGCATATACGTCTTTCAATGTCCAGCCCCTTCTCGATCATCAGAATATTGAGGTTCTTTTTTGATGAAATCAGTTCAAGCGCGGTAAATATTCCTGCAGGTCCGGCCCCGATAATTATTACGTCGTAATGTTTCATAATTTAAAAAGGATTCAAGGATCCAAGGGTCGAGCCTGCCTGTCGGCAGACAGGGGTTCAAGTAAATAGAGCTCACGATCAGCATATAATCGATATTGCTATTCTCTTAAAACCAAACTCCAGGACCTCTTAAATTACGCCTTTCTTATAAATTGAGATTATCTGTTAAGTATTTCAACGCTTCATAATTAGTCAGATCAAGATGCACAGGGGT